>DAIOFH010000045.1:0-27766 GCA_036745875.1 Planctomycetota bacterium
GAAAACCTCAAAAATATGATTTTTCTTCGGTCGCTGAGCTGGCCCGGCCATACTCTGATTGAAGTTTTGGCGGATTTTCCGGGCATCGATCTTTTCCCGCAGGCATCTGTGGGATTTGAGACAATAATTAATTGGGGAAATCCCGATAACGGTGGGGAAAAGGCGAATACCATTCAACTTTCCCAGTAGAATTTGAACAGGACCGTCGGCATGTCGCGTCAATGGAATGGAGATTTTATTACACTTTCGTGGCATATTGCGATATATTGACTTATAGAGGTCTTTGGGCATAATATACTTAATTATAGGGATAGGCTCTTTTTTATCGCGGAGCGCTTTTTCTCTGAAGCTACGGCGTCTTTGGGGGCAAGCCGGACGACGTACAGAATTGAACTCCTTTTGGAATGCGATGGGGGAACATACTCTATGGAAGTTCCCGAAATTGATCCTGACGATACCCGCATCTTTCATGTTTCCGGTCCCATGCTGAAGGCGGAGGGGGACATCTATTGGGAAAATGCGGATGATTTCGAGAAGGAAACCATAGCACTTATCGAATCCAGGTACGAAACAATCACCCTTGACATCTCGCAGGCGTCGTTTATTTCTTCGAACTTCGTCGGGTGTTTGAGCTCCTTTGCCTTGATGGCAGGCAGGCAGGGGAAGAGAATAAAAATCATAGTGTCCACCGACGTCAGCTGGCTTTTTGACATCATGGGCGAATTGGATGTGGTCGAGCTTGAGATAGTGTGACCTTGTTGCCGTCAAACCCGCCGGATGCGGGTTTTTATTGTTTCCCCAAGTTGGAGGAAAGTGAATGGATATCCAGATTACCGCCAAGAAGATTGAAATCCCACAAGACATCCGCGAATATGCAAGAGAAAAGATAAGCAAACTGGAAAAGTTCAACCATCGAGTCCAGTCGGTAGACACAGTAATCAAAGCTGAAGAACGGCATATTCTCTGCGAGGCGATAATCAGGGTGGAAAATCGCAGTCCCATCATCATCGAAGTCTCCGCCGACACCATCCAGGCGGCTGTGGACCTGACAGTGGAAAAGTGTGAACGCCAGTTGCGCAAGGACAAGGAACGCGATTCAGTGCGCCGCCGCCAAAGCTCGGCTGCGAAAAACGAAGAACGCTAGTATTTTGAAAACCAAGGGGACTTTCGGGAATCTGTTTCCGGAAGTCCCCATAAAATAGGCCGTATTTTACCAATTCATCGAACAAGCCAAAAGCCGTACCTTCGTATGTGAAGGATGGATTTTTTATTTTGACTTATGGCACGGGTTAGGACCCACCGTGATAAATACATATAAATTATTACTGACATAAAGGAAGCTCCATGCAGTTCAGGGATTTCATCACACAGGAACGCATCATCGACGACCTTTCCGCACGGAACAAGGTCGAGGCGATCAACGAATTGGCCGAAGTGTTTTTCTCCCAGGGCACGATCAATCCAGAGTTGCGCGAGGGCATCCTCGCCGCGTTGTACAACCGGGAGGAATTGCAATCCACCGCCCTCGGGCACGGGCTGTCCATCGCTATACCGCATGCCAAGCATCCGGGCGTTCGCGGGCTCATCGGCGTGTTCGGCCGCAGCCGGGAGGGAGTCGATTTCGATTCTCCGGACAAGGAACCGGTGCACCTGTTTTTCCTTCTTCTGTCGAACAGGGAAAACGCCGACCGCCACCTCGAGGCGCTCGCCTACATCAGCCGCAAGTGCCGCGATCCGGAATTTCGCAACTGCCTCCTGAAGGCGGTGAACAAAGACCAGATAGCGGACTTCCTCGATGATTCCGACAACGAAGACTAAGCACTATAGCGTTTTCAGAAAAAGATAGATCTTTTCCATCGCGTTTCTTGGCATGGGACAGTTATGCCGGAAAGCGCAAAAGGGGGTCTGCTGTTTCCGAAAACGCGCTAATTCGAGAAGGTTGCATTTATGGCAAATTGGCGTTGGCTCAAGCCGGGCTTGCATATAAAACGCTGGGTCTTCCTCATTACTTTTGGGTTGATCTTTCTGTTCGTCGGGGCGATGTTCCTGACGCTTGGCGTGTTTTTCCCTGACAGCCAGCCGTTCGGGATGGATAGTTACGGCACATCGGCTTTGCTTATCGTTTTCGGTACGGTCGCGGTGTCAATCGGCATTTACCGATTGGTGCGGCGGATCGAGAAGATGCTTCGTCGCTCTGACGAAGAACGAGACCTGTCGGAGATCGCCTGGCAATACAATCGGCTCGAACAGGGTCCGGTCCTGGTCTGTTTCGGCGGCGGGACAGGATTAAGCACGCTTCTTTCCGGTCTTAGGGACCACACGCGCCGTACCACCGCCATTGTTTCCGTCGCGGACGACGGCGGCAGTTCCGGCCGCCTGCGCCTCGACTTCGACATGCTCCCTCCCGGCGACATCAGGAACTGCCTTGTAGCTCTCGCCGACACCGGCAGCGGCATAGGGGAGCTCATGCAGTATCGCTTTCCCGACGGTGAATTCGCCGGCCATTCGTTCGGCAACCTGTTCATAACCGTTCTCGCCATCATCAGGGGCGATTTCGGCGGCGCTATCCGAGAGATGAACCGTATTCTCTCCGTGAGGGGTCAGGTCCTGCCGGCGACACTAGATAAAATTAGCCTTGTCGCGACACATCCCGACGGGTCGAAAACGACGGGACAGCAGTGGATTGCAAAATGCGGAAAGGAAATCAGTAAACTCGAATTGAAACCGGAACCCGGCGAAACGCCGCTGGACGTCCTGGAAGCGATACACGAAGCGGAACTGATCACGCTTGGCCCAGGCAGTCTTTTTACATCGGTTTTGCCAAATCTTCTTGATCCGAAAATTGTTTCAGCTATAAATGATTCTGGTGCAACTGTGGCTTTTATCGTCAATACCTTCGGACAGTTGGGCGAGTCGAAGGATTTCAGCGTCAGTCAGCACTTGAAGACTTTGAAGACGCATGCCCCGAATTTGCGTGTTGATTATGTCATAGTCAACAGTCGCCGCCCGAGCGATGAGAAAGTCGCCGAGCTGGAGGCCAAAGGGGTTGCGTTTACCGAATACGATGCCAGTGAAACATTAAGTATGGGTGTAAATATTATCTATCGTGACGTGATTAATGAGGAAAAACCGCATCGCCACGATCCTGCAAAGCTTGCCAAGGCTGTGATGGAGGTTTACCAGCAGTCGAGCCGGGGCAAATAAATCGCAAGATACTGTTGGGTCGAAATTGTGGTAAGCTCCCGCAGTGGAATTCAGAAGGTGAACGAGAAATGCTCATGAAAAAACGTGAAACAAGACGTGATGCCAAGACAGCGGTGATGGAAAAGCGTGTTGTCACTATTAAGCATAAATACGGCATACATGCGAGGCCTGCGGCGAAGATCGTTGCGTTGTCCAATACTTTTTCATCTGAAATCGAGGTGGTGAAAGAGGGGGAGCCGCCTGCAAATGCGAAGAACATTCTTGATGTCATGATGTTGGCGGCAGCGCCGGGGGTGAGTCTGGAACTGCGTATTCGCGGCACGGACGCGAGCGAGGCTATGGAAAAGCTTGCGACGTTGATGGAGAGCGATTTCGATACCAGGGAAGTTTGAATTTATACTGCCGCAAGACGTAAAAAGATATAGGGTTCAAGTTCCGAAGGGGAGGATATTGTCCTCCCCTTTTTACGTATTTAACACATTTCGGCGATTACTGGTCCAGCGGAACGCTGGACCAGTAATCGTATGGTGTATCGTTGATACTTTTGCGGCGTTTAGGGTGAAAAAAGCTTGTTTAACGACGGATTCATGATATACTGAAGACAGATGATTATAGGTTCCAAGGCATGGGCGGGAAGTCTGCTATCGCGCCTCACTGTAATGGATTGACATTTACCTGTTTTGAGATGCTGGGCCAAGGAAGGCCTGAGATATGATTGACCCCATTCAAAACATCCAGTATCCCTACGCCTACATCCCGGCCCTGACCGGGCAAACGGTCGTTTCCCCCAGCCACTCCCTTGAGGGGGTGCGGGGCGCCACCAACGAACGCAAATCCGTAGCCCCGGCCGAACCAGTCGATTCTGTTGAAATAAGCACCCTCTACTCCAAGTCCAATGGCGCGGTCCGCGTTCCCATCATGGGGTCGGAAGCGACTTCAAATTACCCCCAGCCAAACCAGAGGGATGGGCGCCCACAAACAACCACTACCTCCGGTTCCGAGTCGGACAACGCAGTCGATACGGATGAATTGGCTGAGACGGTCGAAGAAACGGAAGCTGGCGACAACCCCGAATCGTCCTCGGCGCAAGGCTCGGAAAAAGAGGCGGCCGCATCTTCCGGCAGCGACGAAGAAAAAGCCGCTGACGGCTCCGACCTGTCCGAAGAGGAACAACAGCAGGTCAAGGAACTCAAGGCCCGCGACCAGGAAGTGCGTACCCACGAGCAGGCGCACCAGGCAGCTGGCGCAGGCTATGCGGGCGGGGCAAGCTACAGCTATCAAAGAGGCCCGGACGGCAACAATTACGCCATCGGCGGTGAAGTCAGCATCGACACATCTTCTACCGGCGACCCGGAACGGGACATCGTGAAGATGCGTATAGTCCGTGCCGCCGCCCTCGCTCCGGCCGAACCGTCGGGACAGGATCTTTCCGTCGCCGCAGCAGCGAGCCAGCGCGAAGCCGAAGCCAGCCGGCAGGCCAGCGAACAACGCATGGAAGAATCGCAACAAAAACGTGACGAAGCCGCCGCTGCCGCTGAAGAACAGGACGCGGAGCTGGCGGGCGAAGACGGTTCGACCGAAAACGCTTCCGCCACAGCCTCGCCTGCGCCTCCCGCCGAAAGCGCCACAGATGCACAGGCAGCGAACTCTGGTGCAGGAGCATCAGCCTCCGGCGAAGCCGGGGCAGACGTAAGCGCCCTTTCGTCCAACTCTCCCAACGCCTACGACCCCGATGCTGTCGGCGCAAACAGCTCCGCCTCCACAAATCAGCCCTACTCCCCCGGCGCCACCGCCAACGGACAAGTCGAGTCGTCGGATGAGAGAGTCAATATTGACAGGCCGGAAATCGAACTGCAAGCCCGATCCGAAAACGACCAGGACAGCGCTGTCGGCCGGCAGGCGCGTGCTGCTTATGGCCAAGCCAGCAACCTTGGCCGCCGCATAGGTATCGACCTTGTCGCGTAGATTCGAACCAACCTTATAGTGAAATATGCACCAAACCGAACGCAATTCTTTAATCATTGTCTAGTCATGCTTTTATCACATGCGGTGATTCATCAATTGTATCTATTTCATAGATAATAGGTTATGGTTTGAACGAAACCATACTGCCACTGCACAAAAACACCGGTAAATTTTTATTTATCCTTGCATTAATAAAAGAAAAACGCTACTATAACGATAATAATATATTCAACTATTTCCGATGCAACTTTAACGGAGAGGATCCGGGGGAGAAAGGCGCATCATGTGCAAGACAAGAATACTTCTCGCGCTCTTCGCCGCAATCGCCATTTTCGGCCTTGCCGCGTCTGGGTGTAACAACAACAAGACCACTGCGATGCGATCCACCAAGCAGTCAAGGAATGTCCGCCCTGCCGAAGTGCTTTCCGCCTCGGCTTATCGCCCTCCCGTGCGTTCGATGCAGCCGCTTCCCGCTCCTGCCGCGGCTCCAGTATATACTCAAGCTCCCGCGTACTCGGCGGCTCCTGCTGCATATTCGCCTTCCCTTGCTATGGCCTACCCCGCTGCACAGGCTCCTGTGTACCAGCCGCAGATCCCCCAGCCGGTTGTGTTGGCGCGCGCTCCGATTCCCGAACTTGAGCCCGCACGCTTCGCCCGCGTTGTCAATCGCCAGCCTGCTCAACGTCCGGTTGCCGAGGTCATGATGACCGCCCGCCCTGTCGTCAATGGCGACCGTCAGGAAGTCATCAAGGCGTTGTCTCCGATCAACACCGTCACGCCGGTTGCCGCAAACACCCAAAAGTGGGTCGCCAGCCCAGTAACCGCCATGAACAACCAGCGGATTCTTTACTAGCGCGGCAAAATATCAAATATCGTTATCCAGAGGACGCCGATTCCCGGTGTCCTTTTTTATTCAACTGACTCCATTCGTGTCCCTGACGCAATTTCCCTGAGGAAATACCATCTTATGCGTCGATCATAAGAAAGAGGCTCTCTATAGCGTTTTCTGAAAAAGTTGGCCCTTCCTTTTGCGCGTTTTGGCTTGGCATAGTTGTGCCGGAAAACGCAGTAAGGGGCCTATCATTTCCGAAAACGCGCTATTCAGAGGAGACTGTATGTCTTTTGATATGGCGAAGTTTTTCCGCATGTTGTTTTTGGTCCTGTTGGCCGGGATATTGGTGTTGGGTGCGGCATATACGTTCCTGGATTTCGGCAAGCCGCGCCAGGAGACAGACCCTGTCGCCCTTGCGGAACAGGCGCGGGATGCGCTGGAAGCGGTCAAGGTCAGGCAGCCAACGGACAGGCGTCCGGCAAGTTATGATTCGATAATGACTCCCCTGGATCGGATGCTGGCTCTTGCCCGGCAGCTGACCCAGGATATCAGCTATGATTCAGTCAATGATTTCGACAAGATCCGTCAACTGACTGACCCGGTTATTGCCATTGCAACCGAGGCGCAAAAACAGTCGGAGACGGAGACCGGCCCTCTTGCCAAGGAATATCGTTTCAGCCAGCAGAAGGCCGAGGCCTGTCAATATCTTGCGTCCGCCATGTGGAGCAGGATGGAGGCGAGGCGAAGCATGAGCGCCCGCAGTATGTTTGATGCGCCGCAGTCGTATCCCGAAGGGGAAATCGCCGCTGTCCTTGGCGTGATCAATCAGGGTCTCGACGCCGATCCGACCAATAAGGAGTTGTGGTATATGCGGGGCATTGTCAACCGCGCCAACGGCTTGTTTGCCGCGGCGGCCAGGGATCTGGAGCGGTCGGTCGAAATCGATCCGGGCAATGCGGGAGCGTGGAATGTGCTTGGCTTGGTGAACATCAGTCTACGCCAGTTCGACAGGGCGGAGGAGAGTCTCGAACGGTCGAAAGGCATCATACTGGCTCGCGAACGGATCGACGGCGTCAAGCCGGGCGCGGAATATACCTCGATAATTTTCAATCTCGCGCGTTTTCATGAGGGTTTGGCTGCTTTTTACAATCGCGAAAACAGGATTGATCCGTCACCGGAAAACCAGCGTCTCGCCGGGCGGCATATGGGAGAAGCGCGGAAATATTTTGAGGAATTCCTCATGCGCGAGCCGCCGGACAGTCCCGATGCCGCAACCGCGCGGCGATTGATGGACGGCTTGGGCAATTAACCTCTCAGGTCGAGAGATAAACAACACACCAACGTCATACTGGTCCGGCGTTTCGCTGAACAGTAATTTTTCCTGTGTGAAATGTCGAATTATCGGAGATTTTCGGAAGGGCGTCGTCCTTTGACAATACAGTTATATTCTGATTCATCCACCCAGGAGGATTTTCATGGACAGGCGCGACTTCCTTAAAGCGACCGCAGCCGCCGGGCTCGGTCTTGCACTCGGATTCTCAAATGGCAAGCCCGTAGCGACTTCCGACTCGGTCTTCGCGGCCGAAAATCCCGGCACACCTGCCGATCTCGCTGCTGTCAGAAACGGCGAACCAGGCGACATGTTCGACGCCGGCATCGCCGCCCTCGGCGGTATGCGACGCTTCGTCAAACCAGGCCAAACCGTGGTTCTTAAGCCAAACGTGAGCTGGGAATCCACCCCGCAGCTCTCCGGCAACACGAACCCCGGATTACTGGCCCGCATAATCAAACGCTGCCATGAGGCGGGAGCGAAAAAAGTCACTGTCGTCGACCATACCATCGAAAACGGCAGGCGCTGCTATGAACTGAGCGGTATCGGCGAAGCCAGCCGGCTGGAAGGCGCAACCGTCGCCCCGGCCGAAGCTGAACGGTACTACCAACTGCAGCAGGTCGGCGGCAAATCGCTGCGACAGGCGGCCATTCACGAAGCCATCCTCGAAGCCGACGTTTTCATCAACATCCCCGTCCTCAAGCACCACGGCGGCGCAGGCATGACCGCCGCCATCAAAAATCTCATGGGAGCCGTGTGGGACAGGCGATATTACCACGCCAACGACCTCCACCAGTGCATTGCCGATTTCCTCAGTGTGAGAAAACCCGACCTCAATGTCGTCGACTGTTATCGCATCCTTACCCAGCACGGCCCGCGTGGCGGCTCGGCCAACGACGTGAAAACGCCGAAAATGCAGCTTCTTTCCACAGATATCGTCGCCGTGGATATCGCCGCCGCCCGCCTTCTCGAACGGGACCCGGCCAGACATATCCAACTCGCTTTTGAGGCAGGCCACGGCCAAATCGATCCGGCAAGATTGGCTGCGCGACGAATAACATTATAAAAGCGGTTTCAAATACTTAATAAACTGTTTCATATTGTTTCATGTTCGATTCAATCCGCAAAGCCCAGGCTTTGCGGGTTTTTCATAATTACATCCAATAAAGAATCCGGTTCGCTTTGCCCCTTACATCGACGAGGTTTTTCGTTCATCCTATGTGGTGGAAAAATAGACCGAAGCTATACTATTTTAATCGGCATGTAATAATCCATTTGTGAATACCCCATCGCCTTTTGAGCTTCCGGCGGAGTTATTATATTGCCCAACTGCTTGCGCGACGTGTCCTGCGCAAAGCAACCGTTGGCCTGGATAAACTGCATGATGGCGCTCATCGCTTCTTCATTGCTTTCCCCATCGGCGTCGCAGGCTACGGCATAGAGGCCGCCGGGGAAGTCCACCATGTCGAATGCGTCTGGTACCTCGAGGCCGTCGTGGTGCATGTAGTACCAGACGAACCCGCCGCGGCTTTCGTCAAACCAAAGGAAGTCCCGGGGAAACATCGTCCGCGGCAATGTTTCCATCCAACTGGAAAATTCATCAAGGGCCTGGTCGCCGAACATCCCGCACTTGGACGACACCATTGTGCATTTCGGTATTTTATACACGCGGACATTTTCCATTGTTCCTGCTCCTATTGATCCGGGGGATACGGCAAAGCCGTATCCCCCGAATGCGTAAGTACGGTGAAAACGCGGGTCATTGTTTATTCGTAATCTTCCAGGTCGATGTCGGCGAGGACGTTGTCGATGCGTTTCTTCAGGTCCTTCATGCCGGCTTCGGCGGTGGGGTAGGTGCCTGCCACGATGTCCTGCAGGGTGGCGGCCCACATGGTGGTGACTTCAAAGTGATAGGGGTTCGGGGTGAAGAGGATGGTCGCGCCGGGGATCGTCTTGTCGAACATTTCCTTGTAGCCTTCGAATTCGCCGATCAGCTTCTGGAAGTCGGGGTTGTTGAAGACGGATTTTCTCGGGGTGTCGACGGACTTCCATTCGGTGACGGAGAAGGTCAGGAAATCCTTGCTGGTGAAGTACTGCAGAAACAGCCACGCCGCGTCCTTGGACTTGGAGAAGTTGTTCATGGACAGCGCCCACGCCCAGAGGTTGGCGGTGAGGGGCTTGGTGTTGCTGGCGGGCTTCACTGGGGCAAGGGAGGCGAGATTGCCGGACTGGTCGGAGCCGCCCTTGAAGTTGGTGAAATAGCCGAGGATGTCGGCGTCGAAGAGGATCGCCGCTTTGCGGGCGCCGAGGTCGGCCGCGCACTGGTACCAGGTGTTGGTGGACCACTGCGGGTTGGCGGACTCCTTGATCATGTCGACCCAGTCCTGGGTCATCTTGATGGCTTCGGGGGAGTCGAGCTTCGACACCAGGCGGCCGTTTTCGATTGCCATGTCAACCGCGCCGTAGTTGGCGAAGGTGGTCAGGTAGCCGGTGTTGACCGTCGCCCAGTTGCGGGTGCCGCGGACGGCGATACCGTAGGTGCTGGGGCCGTCGAAGTTCTGTAGCTTCTTGGCTGCGGCGTAGAGTTCTTCCGGGGTGGTCGGGGGTGTGATGCCCTTTTCCTTGAACAAAACCTTGTTGTAGCTGATGCAGTTCGTTTCGAAGCCGACCGGGATGCCCCAGAGCTTGCCGGTGCCGACCTTGTGGCCGGGGACGAGGTCCCAGCGCATCGACCCGAGAATGCTGTCGTAGAAGTCGCCGATATCGTAGTCGGCGGCGGTCAGCTTGCCGTTGTTGACGTATTCGTCAAGGTCGACAAGGTAACCGGCGGGAGCATATTCCCAGGCCTGGTACGCGCCGGACATGAACACGTCCGGGTCGCCGGAGCGGCTGGCGATAGAGGTCGCGAGCTTGTCCATGTAATTTTCTTCCGGAATGACGTTCTGTTCGACCTTGATGCCGGTCAGCTTTTCGAAATCGGCGATTTTCTTGAGCATTCCTTCTGCATAGGGGTGCTGGACCAGCATGACCTTGACCGTTTGACCTTCGCACTGACGCCAGTTGAATTCGCCGGCGACGACTGCAGAGACCATGAACATGGCGACTGCAAGAGCCAAAATTGCTTTCCTCATAACGCTTCCTCCTGAAAAAGAAACAGAAACAACGCAGAACCACACAAAAAACAACTTCTCTAAAACGTGTCCCTTCGCTGCAAAAGGGAGCAATTTCGTGTAGGCATTGACTATGGGCTTGGCAGGGGTATTACCAATACGCTTTTGGCGTTAAGTATAGCTGCTTTCATGCCGGTTCCTTTTTACTGTACAACTGCATAGTAACAGGACGTCAAGCGCAGGGAGCATAACAAAGCGATCGGCTGCATCGGGCATTGTGAGGATAAGTCAGGCAAATATAGTACGGTTGAGAAAATATGGCGAACTGCTGTATGGGACGTTCAAAAGTTCCTTTGGATACTTTTTAAATGTAACTTTTTAAGTATTGTACCTCTTTTTCCCAAAAAAGTCAACTTTTTTTTGCGATAAATATAGCCATAATGTTATTTTTTCAGTTAACAAATGTTTACAAGTTGAACAGCTTTATTCATCCCAAGTGCGGAATTGACTTTTCCATATAATCTGGTAAAATATACACGTATTTTGATAATTTTTTTTGATCTGACATTTGCTGTGATTTTAGCACTTCCGTGGTTGGCATTTATCTATAATACCTAAAATAATGTGAACACGATTCTGCCTAGCAACGTGGTGTTGAGGACAATTATTTTGGTTTTATCGAAAAAAGTCTAGTGATTTTTGTATGGTGCCCGGGTATGTTGCCCTATATCAGGGCGAGGAGGAATTTGCGATGCACCTGTCATTAAAAGGAAAATTGTTGGTTACCTGCATTTTGGCGGCGATGGTTCCTGCCATTGTCATCACCGCAATCTGCTTCAACATCTCGAACAAGGCGCAAGGGCAGATGATGGACAACTCTCTGGCCTCATTCAAGAATGGCGTCGATCAGATGCTGGAGATGACACGCCGCTCCATAGTTAGCGCCGGCCAGCTCGTCGCCGATGACGAGGAAATCATGGATGCAATCGTCGCGAACGATAAATCGTACCTTATCCAGTATTCCAAGGGATTGCTCGGGAATCCGAATCTCGACCTTGCGTACATCACCTTCGTCGACCACGCCGGCACCGTCGTGGCGCGAGGGCACCGCGACCAGTCCGGCGACAGTATGGCGCAGAACCCAGCCGTCAAGGCCGCCATCGGCGGCAAGGCCGCGGTCACGATCGCCTCGACTCCCGTCAGCAGGCTCGACATGCGCGGCGCTGTTCCCGTACTGGACGCAAACAGGAAAGTCGTCGGCGCCGTGGTCTTGGGCGTCAACATTGCATCCGAGCGTTTTGTCGATGAAGTGAAGAAAACCTTCAGCGCCGAATGCACCCTCTTCCAGGGGGACGAGCGCGTCATGACCACCATTATCAGCGATGGGAAACGCGCTATCGGCACCAAAATGACCAATCCCGCCGTCGTCTCCGCCGTTTTGCAGGGCGGTAACACATTCCGCGATTCCAATGTCATCCTCGGGAACGCCTACCAGACGATTTACTGGCCGGTACGCAATCTCGACAATGCGGTTATCGGCATGTACTTTGTCGGTGTCCCGTCCATCGTCATGGACAACGCCGCATCCAGCCAGTTGCGCGCGGTGATCATCGCCCTGATCATCGTATTTATCCTCGCTTTCATCGCCGCACTGCTCGTTTCACGTGGGGTCGCCGGGCCGATCGCTAAATCGATGCTGATGCTTTCGGAGGCATCCGGACACGTCTCAGACGCCTCTGACGCCATTTCTGACGCCTGCACGACCCTTGTCGAGGTGGCGCAGGACCAGGCGGCAATGGCGGAGGAAACGTCCTCCGCGCTCGAGGAATTGACCAGTATGGCCAAGTCGAACGCCGACACGGCCACAGCCGCCGACAAGATCATGGCCGATACCCGCACCGCCGCCAAGGAAGCGGACGCCGCCATGCGCGGGATGGTGTCGACAATGGAGGCGATCAAGGATTCTTCGGACAAGATTTCCGGCATCATCAAGACGATCCAGGATATATCCTTCCAGACCAACCTTCTTGCCTTGAACGCGGCAGTCGAAGCGGCCAGGGCGGGCGAGCACGGCAAGGGCTTTGCCGTGGTGGCGGACGAGGTCAGGAACCTTGCGCAAAGGGCGGGCCAGGCAGCGAGGGATACATCCGGCCTTATCGCCGAGTCGGTTGATCAGACGAACCGGGGAGCGAAGGACGTGGTCGGAGCGGCCGATCTAATCAATTCCAGCCTGTCCAACACGGACAAGGTTGCGGACATGGTTCGTGCGGTCGGCGATGCGTCGGACGAGCAGTCGCAGGGGATCGACCAGATCAACACAGCCGTCAACAACCTGGACAAGGACACCCAGCTGGTATCGGAAAACTCCAATTCCGTCGCGGATATCGCCAAGCTGCTGGCGGAACAATCGATGGAGATGGAGAACGTGGTACAGGAAATTTCAGTCCTGATCGGCGTCGAGGTGGCTCCCCATGCGCCGCGCGGGCCCAAACCGCCATTCGAGAAACAGTCGCGCCCGCCGCGCCCGAAGATCCAGATCCGCAAGCACAAGCCCGCCAACCAGACGCTGAAGAGCCTGCCTCCTCCGTCAGGCAGCGACTTTTGATACCATAGCAGTAACCATTTAAAATACAAAGGGCACAGAGAATAGTTTTTCTCTGTGCCTTCTTTTTGTTCTCCTCCGCTAAACGGTCCCGTCTATAACATTTTATACACGGCATCCATATCCAGCGCGTTGCGTAAAGCGCCCGCGAGCAGGTTGTACTGCTGTTCCTTGAACTGGCGAAAATCGCCACCGCCGCCGGCGATGTATTCGATCCCCTTGTCGGACGACAGCTGCCGGGCGATGCGTTCGGCAATATCGCCATTGTCGAAAACGCCGTGGATATAGGTGCCGAGGGCCGCGCCCTTGGCCGCGCCGTCGGCGGTCGACCGACCGTCGGCGTCGATCATGGAAAAGTGGCCCGCATCCTCGTCAACGGCGGTTTTCCCCATGTGTATTTCGTAGCCGTCGAAGGAAGCTCCGGAAAGGAAGGAGAAATAGCCCTCCAGGTTGGAGACCGTGCCGGTGGCGCGGGTGCGGGTCTTTTGCCGGTCGAAGACGGTGCGCATGGGGAGTATCCCCATGCCGCGCATGTTGCCGCCCTGTTCCACGCTGTCGGGATCGGACAATTCCGTCCCCAGCATTTGGAATCCGCCGCAAATGCCGATGACGGGCCGCCCTGCGGTCGCGTGTTTTTTTACACCTGCTTCCAAGCCATTTTGCCGCAGCCAGGCGAGGTCCGACATGGTGTTCTTGCTGCCGGGCAGGATGATGAGGTCGGGACTGCCGAGTTCCCTTTGGCGCTCGACATAGCGCACGCCGAGGAAGGGATGTTGTTCCAGTGCGGCGAAATCCGTGAAGTTTGAGATACGGGGAAAGCGGATTATTGCTATATCCAGCGGTTTCGTATGGCTGTTCATGCTCAGCCGCGACGACAGGCTGTCCTCGTCGTCGATATGCATGTCAAGCCATGGAACGACGCCAAGCACCGCTTTTCCCGTCAGGCGTTCGAGCTCTGTAAGGCCGGGCCGCAGAATCTCCACATCGCCCCGGAACTTATTGATGACGATTCCCCGTATCCGCGCCTGGTCCTCCTGTGGGAGCAGAAGGATGGTGCCGTAAACGCTAGCGAACACCCCGCCCCTGTCGATGTCTCCGACCAGCAGGACTGGAGCATCGGCGATAGCGGCCATTCCCATATTGACGATGTCGTTGTCCATGAGGTTTATTTCGGCCGGGCTGCCAGCGCCTTCTATCACGACAATGTCATGCTTGGAGGCGAGGGCTTCGTAGGCCTGGCGGACGACCGGGACGAATTCCGTCTTGCGGCCGTAGTACTCTGAGGCCGACATGTCGCCAAGCACTTCGCCTTTGACGATGACCTGGCTTTTCGCGTCGCCTGTCGGCTTGAGGAGGATTGGGTTCATAAGGACATCCGGTTCCACTCCCGCCGCTTCGGCCTGTGCCACCTGGGCGCGGCCCATCTCCAGGCCGTCCGCAGTAATGAAGCTGTTCAAGGCCATGTTTTGGCTTTTGAACGGCGCGACTGAATAGCCGTCCTGGCGGAATATGCGGCACAATCCGGCGACGAGGACACTCTTCCCCGCGTTGGACGCGGTGCCCTGGACCATGATGCATTTCGCTTTGTTCATCGGTAATTCCGCTTTGCGAGTTCGGTGAGCGTGTGGATGAGAACGGCGTTGTCTTCGGGCTTCTGGATTCCGATTCGGTACCAGCCGTCGACAAGCCCCTTGAAGGTGTTGCAGTTGCGTATCATGATGCCGTTTTCCGCCAACACCCGGTCGAGTCCCGGTACGGGCGCGTGGAAAAAGATGAAGTTCGCCTTTGAGCCAAGCACAGTGAAGCCGAGGTTGAGCAGCGTCTCGGCGAGTTTTTTCTTCTCGCTTTCGATGAGATCGAGGCTTCTCTCCAGGTAGGCGTAGTCCAGGAGCGAGGCAAGCCCGGCCATTTGCGCGACAGTGGAGACGGACCACGGTTGACCCGCCAGTGTGCAATGGATGCGCAGTTCCGCATTCGCGGTCAGGCCAAAACCGAGCCTGAGGCCTGCCATGCCGAAAAGTTTGGTGAAACTGCCGAGAATAAAAATGTTTTGGTTGGTGGTGGCGGTTTCCAGCAGGGAATACGGTTCCCAGTTTTTCACCAGTGGGCAGAAGCATTCGTCCATAAACAGCAGCGTTTCCGTCGCGTCGCATTTGTCGAGTATGGCCTTGAGCAATCCCGGATCGATCAGTTGTCCCGTCGGGTTGTTCGGCTGGCAGAGGAACAGCACGTCCGTTTCCGGAGTGATTCGCGGAAGTATGTCTTCGGTGAGAATGAAGTCGTTTTCGCGTTGGAGATAATAGTACTCTATTTCACTGCCGACGGTCTGCACGGCGCATTCGTACTCGGAAAATGACGGAACGGGCAAAAGCGTCTTTCGCGGCTTGGTGGCGATGGCAAAGCGGTAGATGATGTCGGCGGATCCGTTGCCGAAGATGAAATAGCTTTCGGGTATGGATAACCTCTGTGCCAGCGCTTCCGTCAGGTCGCGCGAGAACGGGTCGGGGTAGGATATAGAATTATCTACCGCCTCGTGGGCCGCCAGGAGCGCCACTTTCGGCATGCCGAGTGGGTTCAGGCTGGTCGAGAAATCCAGCGGCTTCTCGCCGAAGCGCCGGATGTAGCCGGTTATATCGCCGCCATGCTGGTTGCGCATTTGTGTC
The DNA here is from genome assembly GCA_036745875.1 of Planctomycetota bacterium. Classification (GTDB taxonomy): domain Bacteria; phylum Planctomycetota; class SZUA-567; order SZUA-567; family SZUA-567; genus DAIOFH01. Next base: position 15,707 of record DAIOFH010000045.1, read on the forward strand.
CCGCCTTTTTTACCAATTTTACCATCAGACCCGCCAATAGACAAAGGCGCAGGAAAGCAGCGTCATCAGCCCGGCGGTTGTGTACATGAGGATATTTGCCTTCAGGATATCCCCGTCGTCCGGGTCTTTCATGTTGTCGCCGATATAGGGTTTACTGACCGGCACGCCAAAGTAATAGGATTTTCCTCCCAGCCTGATTCCAAGAGCGCCCGCCACAGCGGATTCGGGATGGCCGGAGTTCGGACTCGAATGGTTCCGCTTGTCCCGCCGGTAGACGGCAATGCCGTTCCGCCAATTATACCGCCAAAGCCATGCCGAACACAACAGAAGGGCCGCCGTAAGCCTCGCCGGGAGGAAATTGGCCGCGTCGTCAAGTCGGGCGGCTGCCCGGCCCAGGTAAAAATACTTGTCGTTTTTGTAGCCGACCATGCTGTCGAGGGTATTGACCGCTTTGTACAAAATCGCCAGCGGCATGCCGCCCAGCGCGAGATAAAACAGTGGAGCGACCACACCGTCCGAGGCGTTTTCCGCCACCGTTTCCACCGTCGCGCGAATGACCCCCGGCCGGTCAAGCCGGTCCGCGTCCCTGCCGACTATTTGCCCGACGTTCTGCCTGGCTTCGTGCAGGTCATCGTTTCTGAGCGCGGAATACACTTTTGCCGCCGCATCGTACAGCCCTTTCGCCGCCAGTGTCTGGTAGGCGAGGATGATGGTGACCAGCCAGTACAGCACAGGGTGGACAACCACGGCGAGGCCGAGGACGATGATCGTGGCGAAAAGCGTCAGAAAGCAGACCGCCGCGGTCAGGATCACCCCGGCGATATATTCGCCGCGCGGCGTCGGCGGAAAATTTCGCCGCATGCCCGGTTCCAGTTTGCTGATTAATCGCCCTATGCCCACCACCGGATGCGGCAGCCATTTCGGATCGGCCAGGACGACGTCCAGGACGAAGGCCGCGACCGGTAACAGGGCGGGATTCATGCATTTCCCTTGCGGGGTGGGCCTTCGATCGCCTGTAAAAGTTGCAGGCAGCGGCTGCTTGGCGACGCTGCGTCATACCATACTTTATAGCCGCCGCAAAAACCGGAGTGCCATTTGAAATATTCACGTACCGGTGAGGCGTATTTGCTCATGATCGCCATGATCACGCCGCCGTGCACTACAAAGTGCGCCGCCTTCGATCCCGCCTTTGTTTCCGCGTCCATGACTTCCATGAACGCCTCGCAGCAGCGGGTGTCGAAATCACGCCGATTTTCACCGCCCGGGCAGGTGCCGGTGAGCCCGGAACTCAGCCAGCGCATATAATCCGGGTCGCCCGACAGTTTTTGCGCCGTTTTGCCCTCGAACCTGCCGAAGTTGATTTCCGCCAGGTCGGGTTTGATGACAATTTCCGCCTGGGGGTACATCAGTTCGGAAGTCTGGATGGTTCGCAGGAGCTGGCTGGTATAGGTTTTCTGGACGTGGGGGTTGACTCCCGCCCTTTTTGCCAGCGCGATGCCTTCCGGGGACAGTTGTTCGTCCGTTGCGCCGATGTATTCGGCGTTAAGGTTGCCGCGCGTCGGCGCGTGCCGCAATAATATGACCAGCATCTTCCTCACCCTTTATGATTTGCGGAATCCCGCAACAAAGCCGCACCACCTTGTCCGCCCTCGCGGCCAACAATGCGCAGGTACGCCCGACCCTGTCGCGCCACCGCCGTTCTTCGGGATCCATGGGAACAACGCCGCAGCCGACCTCGTCGCAGATGACGACCGCCTTCTTTTGGATCTCGTCCAGGAAATCCTCTTCTATTCTTATATGATTTCGCAATAAATCATGCAAGCCAACAAGTACCGGAGAACCATCATCGGCGCTGTCGCCGAAATCCCGGTCGGAAAAACCCAACTGGCGCGCATAGGTCTTTTTCCCCGCTCCGCGGCCGCCGATTATCAATATCATGGCATGACTCCAAGAATTGCAGCTATCTTTTGACCAATAACAATCCCCGCCAGACCAGAGATTTCGAAGACTTGGATGCAGTATCCGGTCAGGTCGCCGGTGACGCCGCCGAATTCCCGATAAGACATGCGGCGGGAATACAGCAAGGTCAGGAGCATCCCCGCAGGCATTAACAGCCCTACCGGTCCGTTCGCATACAAACTTGCGGCGATGACCGCGAGTACGATGAACACCGCCGTCGCCAGCGTCAGTTTTTTTATCGCCGCATCGTGGAACAAGCGCCCAAGCCCGTCCGCCCTGGCTGGCGGCACTGTCTGCATGAACACGACGCCAAACGCCCGGCTGAGGACGAAGACCGAGCAATAAGTCATTATGGAGGCGAACGTCGGGTCCAATTCGACAGTCAATGCGGTAAAACACAGGAAATACAGGCACAGTCCAATGATAGCGAATGCGCCGGTATGCGGATCCTTGAGGATGGCGAGTTTTTTTTCCCTGTCGCCATGGCTTGCGAGGGCGTCGACGGTGTCGGCATATCCGTCAAGGTGAATGCCTCCCGTCAGCCAGACGGGGATGACCGCGAGCGCCACTCCTTTCGCAAGGCTGCCGAAGGCGAGGGCGTCCATTATCAGCCATCCGGCACAGGCGAATACGCCGACAATCACGCCGACAAGGGGAAACACGGCCATGGTGTAGCGCATATTGTCCCGATCCCAGTCCACCCTCGGAATGGGGATACGCGAAAACATGGCGAATGCGATACACAGCGAACGAATAAAAACCATTTGGAGAGTTCAACCCTTCAGCAATAGCGGTATGCCGCAGACCGTTTCCACCACCATGTCGAAATCCCTTGCCAGACGCTGGTTCAGGATGGCAAGGGTCCGGATATATCGTTCCGTTTCGCCCGAGTAGGCACAGCCGTCCCTGACGAGATCGTTACTGACCAACACGACGGTTCGCGCATGCCTGGCGAGGGCGGCGACACCTTCCATTATGACTTTTTCCGCATTTTCGTGGGAGCCATCCACCGAGAAAATCTCGTTCGCCAGCAGATTGCCAAGACATTCGAGGAGCACGCTGCACTTGGGTGGCAGCTCGACGCGTGCCAGGTCGACATAATGCTCGATAGTCAAAAATCCCTTGTCCTGGCGGCTTTGGCGGTGTCGGGCTATGCGTTCCCGCGCGTCGGCTCCCGCCGGGTTCATGGTTGCGATATAGACGAGCTTGCCCGCATCCGGAAGACTAGCGATGTAATCTTCCGCAAAACTGCTTTTACCGCTGCCGCTGCCGCCATAGACCAAAAGTCGCATAGTTCTCCGTTATCCCTTTGGCGTGTATTTGCCAATGGCTATTTCTTCGTAGGTCAGCATATCCTTGTACACGGCATAGGCCATGTCGAGGAGCGGCAGTGCTGCGACCGCGCCGGTGCCTTCGCCAAGGCAGAGGTTAGCGCAGATCAACGGGTCGAGGCACAGCGCGCCGAGCAATTTCCCACCAGCCGGTTCGGCCGAGACATGGCTTGCAAGCATGGCGTTCCTGGCGTCGGGATTGAGCTTTGCCGCAGTCAGCGCCGCTATGGAGGAGATCAGGCCGTCCACCAGCACGGGAATTCGATACAGCGCGCCGCCGAGGAATACGCCGGTCATTCCTGCGATATCAAAACCTCCGAGCTTTGCCAGGACGTCCAGGGCGTCGTCCGGGTTCGGGTTATTGGTGGTTATGGCTTTTTTGATGACCGCCGCTTTTCTGGCGACGCCTTCCGGATCCAGGCCAGCGCCGCGTCCGGTCACCTCGACCGGGTCTGCATCCAGATATACGGAAGCCATGGCGCTGGATGTGGTGGTGTTGCCGATGCCGACTTCGCCAGTGACGATGATTTTGTAGCCCCGATCCTTATACTCACGGGCTAGTTCCATGCCGTGCCGGATGCCGGTAATGGCCTGTTCGAGGCTCATCGCGGGCCCGCGGCTTATATCGTCCGTTCCGGCAGCGATACGTCTGTCCAGGAGCTCCGGCAACTGCAGGTCGCAGTAAATTCCCATATCCACACCGACCACGTCGGCATGGGCGACAGAGGCCATTTTGCATACGGTAATATCGCCGGAGGCCATGCAGCGGGCGAGGACTTCGGTCACTTCGCTGCCGGTCCTGGCTACTCCCTGTTTGACAACGCCGTTGTCGGCGCAAAAAACCATGACGATGCGTTTGTCTATGGAATAATTGGCCACGCCGGTCAGCCCGGCGATTTTCGTCACAGCCTTTTCCAGATGCCCAAGGCTGTTCTTGGGTTTGGCGATATTGTTCCACCTGTTGGTGATATCGTCCATAACGGCGCGGTCCAGGGCAGGAAAATCAACTTCCCATGGCAATGTGGTCACTGCTGTCTCCTTGTTGCGGATTTAACGAAATTACCGGCAAACTCTGGATTGCTCCAAAAATATAAATGGGGAAAACCGGCTATATAATTTTTCCCGGCGACAAAACAGTTCCATGTCTGGTCGCTGCTGGGTTTGGCGGACGTGAATGCGCTGCCGTTGTTGTCGCTGTCCCAGTAATGAAATTCGTGGCCCTTGATCGTCTGTTTTTTCGGCGCTATGAACGTGTCGGCTTGAGCCGTCAGGGTGATATAACCAAAGCGGCCCAGTTTTCCCGTGTTGCGGCAGTGGCCGGGTATCGCATTCACCATGGGGTAGCTGTTCCCATCCGGCGCTTCCAGGCTGGCCTGCAAATACATGAACCCGCCGCATTCCGCAAGGGTCGGCAAGCCGGAACTGACTGCCGAGTAAATGCTTTCGCGCATTGATATGTTTGCGGAAAGTTCTTTCACGTATATTTCCGGATAGCCGCCGCCGAGATAGAGGGCGCTTGTTCCCTTCGGCAACGACTTGTCGGCTAACGGACTGAAATAGGCCAGTTCCGCGCCATAGGCGCGTAAAAGGTCGAGGTTTTCCTTATAATAAAAACAAAACGCAGCGTCGCCGGCGACGGCGATCAACGGTTTTTCCGCGGTCTTGAACGGTGTCACGGCTGGCAATGACGCGTCGATGTCGGGAGCGGATTCCGCCAGCGTGACAAGTTCGTCGATGGCGACGCTTTTTTCCAGTTCACCGGCAATCGCCTCCAGGCGCATGCGCAGGCCGGCGACCTGGTCCGGCGTCACCAGGCCAAGATGCCTGCTGTCGAAATTCGCTTCGGGTAGGCGTGGCAGATGGCCGAAAACACGAAGCCCCGTTTCTTTTTCTATGAGCGGCGCGAGGCGCGTGTACAGGCGTTCGGGGCAATCGTTGAGGATGACGCCCCGAAGCATGGATTTGTCGCGAAATGCAACCATTCCTTTTATTACTGCAGCCAGCGACAGCGAACTGCCCTTGGCGTTGACGATCAGGACGGCAGGCGTGTCGGTGTCTTTCGCCACCTGCCAGCTGCTTGCCTCGTCGGTCATGCCGACGCCATCGTAATAGCCCATGACCCCTTCGATAACGGAGACGTCCGTGCCTTCGGCCTCCCGGCAAAACAACCCGCGCACGATGTCTGGGGGAGTGAAAAACAAATCCAGGTTGCAGCCTTTTATGCCAAATGCGCTGCGGTGGAACAGCGGGTCGATATAGTCCGGCCCGCACTTGAAGGCGGAAACGGCGTGTCCGCGCGCTACGAGCGCCTGCAACAGTCCTATGACCACTGTGGTTTTTCCGCTGCCGCTGGCTGGCGCCGCAAGCATCAGGCGCGGATGGTTACTTGGCATCGCGGCCGCCTCCCGCCAGTACGAACACCGGGTTCAACGCCTGGAGCATATGATATGTACCGACTTCCTTTGTATGGCTTATGGCGATTTGGCTGACCGTCACGCCGGAAAGCGCGAATTGCTTGAAAAGGTCCAGCGCTTCGGCAAGGGTTTCAAGGGTGACGGCGCTGACGACGATTTTCACCGTCGGGTTTTTCCCGAGCAGCGCTTCAATGATATTTTTCATGTGGCCCCTCGACCCACCGATAAAGGCGGCGTCGGGCGGGGGCAGTTGATGAAACGCGTCGGGCGCAAGACCCGGAACAACACGAATGTTGTATGTGCCGAATTTTATTCTGTTCGCTTCTATAAGTGAACAGGCATCGGAATTGGACTCGAACGCAAATACCCGCCCGCGTCGCGCCAACAATGCCGCTTCGACTGCGACGGACCCCGTCCCCGCGCCAATATCGTAGACCACCGCGTCTTCCTTCAGGCCGAGTTGGGAGAGGATTTGCACTCTGACTTCCCGTTTGGTCATGGGGACATCGCCACGTATGAATTCTTCGTCCGGTATTCCCGGGCTGCGAACGTCGCGGGAAAATGTTTTCGGGTTGTCGACCAGGACGACGTTAGGGGAGGAGAACTGCCGGTCGCGCAATTCGGCGGCGGTGGCGACGGTTATACGTTCGGCGGGCGAGGACAGCATTTCCCCCACGCTGACAACCGCGTCCTCCAGGCCCGATTGGACAAGTTCGGCGACAATGGATTCGGCCGTTTCGCCTCCGCCGGTCAGGAACAAGACCTCCCGGTGGTTCAGCACTTCGGCAAGAACGTCGCATTCCTTGCCATGCCCGCTGACCAGGCGAAAATCCTGCCAGGGGCGGCGCAGGCGCGAGGCAAAATATTGCGGCGTCGAAATACCCTGCAGGAGAACCGGGGCGTGGTCCGCCAGGAGCTCCATGAGCAGTTTCGCACCGCTGTAAAAGCCGACGTCCCCGCTCATGGCTATACAGACGTTCTTCCATTCGGGGTGCGACCGGATCAACTGTGCAATGGCGTCAGGGATGGCTTCGCTGATAATCCTCCCTTGGTATTTCGTGGACAGTGAGTCCAGGATGCGGGGCGAGCCTATGATCACGTCGCAGTGGCGAAGCGCGGCATGCGCTTCCATGGTCAGCAGGGTGGGGCTGCCCATGCCGCATCCGGCGATAAACACATTCATAAGCCAGCCTCCAGTTTGTCCCGTATCATGCGGATGATCGCCTCTATGTCATGCCCGTTTTGTTCGGCCGGCCTGTCGATCATCACCACCGTCGCGCCGACTTCACGGGCGGCAGTTAATTTTTCCTCTGTGCCTCCGGCGGCGCCGCCGTCTTTTGTGACCAGTATCCTGATAGCGAACTGGCGCATAATCGCGACGTTCAGTTCGCGGCTGAACGGTCCCTGCATGGCGATGATGTTGCCGCTCCTGACGCCAAGGCCAGTACAGGACTGGATGGATTCGGCAAGAGGCAGGACGCGGACAAAAACGCGCTCGGTGAAACCCGACACAGCCGTAAAGGCGGCGAGTTCTTTCGAGCCGGTGGCGATAAGGACATTTCCTCCAAGGCTATTGCAGCTGTTCGCCGCTTCCGAAGCCGAGGAAACGTGCCGACAGTCGCATCCGTCGGCGACAGCGGCGGCGGGACGCGCCAGACGGAAGTACGGAACGGCCGCGCGACTCGCGGCTGAACAGGCATTCTTCGATACTTCGGTTGCATAGGGATGTGTGGCGTCGATGATCAGGTCGTGGTTGTTCCGTCGGATAAAACCCAGTATCTCCTCTTCGCCCATCCTGGCGGCGTGGATAGTGAATCGGCCGCAGAGGTCGGCGAGCGTTTCTTCGCCATGGCCTGTTGCGACGGAGACGGTCATGTCGACCGGCAGGTCGGCAAGTCGCCGGGCAAGGGCATGGCTATCGCTGGTTCCACCGAAGAGAAGGATGTTCACGTCTTTGTCTCCAGGTAGCCGCGCGGGGTGACCATCTTGCCGTTGATATTCCGCGTCTGGCTGGAGCCGACAAAGACGGTGGTAAACATGTCCGCCTGCCATTCCCGCAATTCGGCCAGAGTCAGCACCCCGCATTCCTGGCCGACCCGGGCGATATTTCGCACCCAGCCGCAAACTGTGTCCGAATCGCGATACGACAGAAGAATGTCACAGGCGGCAGGCAACTGTTTAGTCCGGCGCTTGCTGGCAGGGTTGTACAAGCAGAGGACAAAGTCGGCCGCGGCCGCCGCGTGGAGGCGTTTTACGATTGTCTCCCATGGCGTGAGCAGGTTGCTGAGGGAAATCACGGCAAAGTCATGCATAAGGGGCGCGCCGAGCACGGCGGCACCGGACATGGCTGCCGAGACGCCGGGAACCACTTCTATCTCCATTGGCGGGAAGTCTGCCGCCAGTTGATAAAGAAGTCCGGCCATGCCGTATACGCCAGCGTCGCCGCTGGAGAGAACGGCGACTTTCTTGCCGTCCACGGCGGCCTGAAGCGCTTGTTTACATCTGTCGACTTCCTGCGTCATGCCGGTTGCGATGATTTCCTTATCGGGGAAATCGTCGCGGACCAGATCGACATAGATGTCGTAGCCGCAGAGTATGTCAGCCTCCTTCAGGGCGGCCACGGCGTGTCCGGTCATGCCTTGACGGTCGCCGGGACCTATGCCCACGACAAACACCTTGCTCACACATAGCCTCCTTCTTCAGTGTCTGCGGGGGTGTCGAAGTCCAGGCGAATGTCCTTGAGGCCGATCGCCAACGCCACTCCGTCGATGACTGTTTTGGGCCAATAGAGTTTGCCCCTGCCCCCGAGGACGGCGCTGCGTTCGCAGACTGTGTCGACGCCGGTCACCTCCTGAACGAAACGGGACGTGGAAAAGCCACCCTCGACAGAATTGAGTTCCGCCGCCGAAAAGGTGGCGAAGGACAAACCGTATTTCCGGCAGAATTCAAGCAGGCCGGGTTCGTCCATTTTCAGGTCTATGCTATATGCCTGACGAAACGCCGCCGTATACACATTGGCCTGTATGCACAGTTTGATAAAGGCGTTTTCGACATCCTGCCTGGGCGTCCCCTTTTTGCAGCCGACGCCGAGAACCGCCATTGGCGGGACGATGTGCAGGGCGTCCATGTTTTCGTCCACCTGGCAGCCGATATAGACGTCATAGCCGCCGGTGGAATATTCGACATATTTCGGCAAATGGCTGACCACCGGCAAAAGCGTCTTGACGCGGACCGTATCACCGGCAAGGATCTTCGCGGATACGGACTTGATTTTTTCCGGATTGGGGATGGCGTAGCGATACTTCGTGGCCCAGGCGTCGATACTGAACAGCTCGTTGCAGTCGGTTGCGGTGGTAATTACCGGAGTGGCGTCCAATATTTTCGCGATACGGCGCGACAGATCGTTCGCACCGCCGATATGCCCCGACAGCAGGCTGATCACGAACTTGCCAGTCTCGTCCAGGACGACGACGGCCGGGTCGCTGGCCTTTGACTGTATCTCCGTGGCGATGGCCCGAATGGCGATGCCGGTCGCGCTGATGAAGACAAGGGCGTCCGCGTTCGAGAATACCCTCCCTGTCCATTCGGACAAGGTCGGCGCATTTCCGGAGTACTGCCCGCCGCAGCGGGTGAGGGCTGCTTCGTCTCCGGAAGCGTGTAATTTCTCACGGAGCCGTTCACCGAGGCGCTGACCTTGGGCGGAAAAGCAGGATATTTCAATCCGCATGTTTCGCCTTCCGCAGGCCGGTGGAAAACGACGGGTCGTAGAGCTTGGAACGCTCGTAGCTGTCACCCAGAAAATCACCGACAAGGACCAGCGCTGTTTTGCATATGCCATGGCGTTCGCCAGTTTCGGCGAGGGTGCCGACGGTGCAGGGCAACGCCAATTCGTCCGGCCAACTGGCCTTATAGACGATAGCAGCCGGGGTATCCGGCACGTATGCACCGGCAAGCAGTTCCGCCTGGACTTCCGCAAGCATCCCCGAACTGAGGAAGACCGCCATGCTGCTCCCGTGGGAGGCGAGGGCGGACAGCCGTTCCTTTTCCGGCACCGGGGTTTTTCCCGCGAGACGTGTTATGACCACTGTTTGGCTGACGCCGGGCAGGGTGTACTCCGCCTGGAGCGCCGCTGCCGCCGCGGAGAATGACGATACGCCGGGGACGACGGAAAAGGGGATGGATCGCGTGCGCAGGACGTCCATCTGCTCCCTGATCGCTCCGAAGAGGGCGGGATCGCCGCTGTGCAGGCGGACGGTCGTTCGCCCGTTTTTTTCAGCCGCCGTCATTGCGTCAATGACCTCCTCCAGCGTCATCGTCGCGCTGTCGAGCCGAATACAGCCCGCTTTCGCATAATCCAGTAGCTCAGGATTCACAAGGCTGCCCGCGTAGATAATCACATCGGCCTCGCCCAGGAGGCGCTGGCCGCGCACGGTTATCAGGTCGACCGCGCCGCTTCCCGCTCCGACAAACCAGATCATAACCTATTCTCCCGTCTTGAGGATAACGAGGGTGAAGTAATCGTTGTTGATTTCTTCGGCACGCGGCTGGTGGAAAATCCGTTCATTCGCCATGCCGCAATTCTGCACAATGACGGATTTCGCCAATACTCCGTGCACGGACAGTTTTTCAAGAAGCATGGCGAGGCGTTTTCCCGATTTCATCCACACGGTCGTCCCCGGCAGGCCTATTTGGCTCTGGACGTTGTTGTCGGCGTCAGGCATGATCCTGAGAGGCGTGTCCATATCGGTGAGGGTTGTTCCCAGGCGTGACGCGGCGGCGCAAAAACTGGGCACGCCCGGCACCATCGCTATTTCGTATCCCTCGGGCTGCAACAGGTCGGCGAGGTAACGGAAAGAGGCGTAGATGCTGATGTCGCCGAGGTTCAGGAGCGCGACTGACTGTCCTGCATCCAGATACTCGCGCACGACCCCGGCTGCTTTCCGGTGGGATGAAGTGCGGATTGCTTCATTGTGGCTCATGGCGAAATCAAGGGGTACAATGGTTTTGTCCCCAAGGTCGACAGCCTGTTTCGCGATGTCCAGCGCCACCATGTTGCCGCTTTTGGTGCGCGGAGCAGCCACGACTGAGCAGGCCCTGATCGTATCCACCGCTTTTAATGTCATAAGGGAGGGATCGCCGGGGCCGACTCCTATCCCGTACAGTATGCCGTTGTTCATTTCCCCTCTTTCGTATCTTCTGCTATGTGCGCCGCACTGGCTGAAATCCCCAACAATCCGTGTTTGTTGTTGAATAGGATGCAGCCGGTCGCCAAGGAGCTGCGCACGCGTCTATCCAAATAAAAATCGATTCGGTCGAGGACCAGGCCAAGGGTCTTGTCCGTCAGTCCGTGTTCTTCGACCAGGGTTAGGCCGTCGTCAACCGTGACTGAAGCGAGTATTCCGCCGGCAGCAGGGACCGGCACTCCAGCGAGCATTGCATACAGCGCCAGCAGTTCGAGGCGGCAATCCGCCGCGCGGGAATGTGTGTCCATAACTCCGCCCGCCAGCTTGATCAATTTCCCGATGTGGCCCACCAGCAGGACGGCGGAAAAATCCAGGTCCGTCGCCATATCGAGGCTGTCCCCTATAAAATTGGAGCAAAGGACACGGGGCATATGCCCATAGTCCGGATGGTCGCGGAGAAAGGCGTCGCCGTACTTGCCCGGAGTGAGGATTATTTTCCTGTGGCCTTCGGCCCGGTACATCTTCAATTCGGCGTGGATAGTGTCGACGACCGCCTTGTTGCTCATCGGTTCGACCAGGCCGGTCGTGCCTATCACGGAAAGTCCGCCGACTATGCCAAGGTTGGGGTTGAAGGTTTTCGCCGCCAGGCGGACGCCTTCAGGGATACTGATCACCACGTCGATCCCGCCGTCGTGCCCGAAGGCATCGCAGACCGCCCTGACCTCCTTTTCGATCATCCGTCGTGGCACAGCATTGATCGCCGCCGAACCGACGGGCTGTTCCAGCCCGGGCCGGGTGATCCTGCCGACGCCGCCGCCGCCGTCGATGGCTACATCGTGGCCCGCGCTTTTTTTTACCCTCGCATGGACAAGGGCACCGTCCGTAATGTCAGGGTCGTCGCCGGCGTCCTTCCTGACTGCGCAGGACACGCCGTCATTGTCGATATGGACGTTCTCCACTGGGACTTCGACAACAACGTTGCCGGGCGTCTCGATACTCACTATAGAAAGAGCCTTGCCGGTGAGGAGGATCGTCGTCGCCGCTTTCGCCGCGAGCGCGGCGCAGCTGCCGGTTGTAAAACCAAGCCGCAGCCGGCGACCGTTTTTTTGCATAAAGCGGTTGAACGACAATCTTTCACTCCGTAATAAAAAAGCGCCTCTTCCATACGGAAGA
>DAIOFH010000046.1:0-27033 GCA_036745875.1 Planctomycetota bacterium
ATTTTTGCGACTCAGATTTTCCCGGCCAAGGGCGACGGCACCTTGAAGGTCCGTTCCTTGAGTTCCGAATCAAGCATCAGGAGCGCCGGCCCCGGATTGTCCCCAAGCAGTTTCAGCCTGTCGAGGATTTCGGAGGCGCTGGCCTCTTCTTCCACCTGCTCTGTGACAAACCATTCCAGCCTGATCCGGCTGGCGTGGTCGCCCGCTTCGACGGCCAGGTTCATGAGGTTGCCGATCATGCCGGTGACCATTTTCTCGTGTTCCAGCGTTTTTTCGAAAATGGCGGTCACGGAATCGTATGCCTGCTGCGGTTGCTCGATCAGGCCGAGTTCAATCGCTTCCCCACGTTCTGCGACGTAGTTGAAGAGGATCATGGCGTGGGAGCTTTCCTCCATCGCCTGCACCCGCATCCAGCTGGCGAAGCCCTTGAGGTTGGATTTTTCAAAGCACGCCCCCATTTGGAGGTAGAGATATCCGGAATAGAACTCGGCAGTGATCTGGTTGTTGAACGCTTCCAGCAGTTTCTTGTCCATGGTAGTGTCTCCCTCGGAATGTGTGAGTAGAAAGTTACTTTGCCTTTTCCAGTGAACGGTTTGTATGTCGTCCGCCGCGCTTTTGGGCGAATTCTTCCGCGTGTTCAAACATGACAGCCACTTCCCTGGCGGTCAGTCCCGCCCCGAGGCAGATCTTCTCCGCATACTGCCGTGACGGGGAATCGCCAACGGTGTGCGTGTCGGAACCGAACAACAGCTTCGCGCCGGTCTTTCGCGCCATGGATACCACATGGCCGTTGGCGAGAGAGTGGCCTCTCCTGCCCGATATTTCCAGATAGACGCCGTTTTCGGCCGCCAGCCTGGCGTCCTCCTCCGAAATCAGTCCGGGATGGGCGAGTATGTCGACACCGCCCTCTATTGCGGCGTGGTTCGTTCCCGGATACACCGGCTCCGACAATGTTTCGCCATGGACGATGACATATTCGGCGCCAAGGTCGCGGGCAATTTTTATGCCCAGGGGAATTTGTTCCGGCCGGACGTGGGTGAGTTCCGTGCCCGCCAGGACGCGCACTTTTTTATTATGGTTTTCCGCCTTGGCAGCGGCTATGATGGTCGGCATCTGGGCTGGCAGCGTCGCCAGATCGGAGTGATCTGAAATGCCCAATACCCTGTAGCCGGCGACTTCCACCCGGCGAACCAGTTCCGCCGGTATCAGTTCGCCGTCCGAAATAAGGGTATGGGTGTGAAAATCCAGCATTATTGTCCTTTCGCGTGAGGTCATCGCATGTCGATAACGGTTTTCGATTTTTCCCGGCAAGCAGCGGCCAAAGGCAAATTCGTCGTGCTGCGCAAAACAAAAGGGGCCGGGGACGGCATTGTCCTGTTTTCCGATTTTTCCCAGGACTCCCAGCATGTGGATATTCTCCGGCGCTGGGAAAGAACGCATTCCACCAGCCTGGCCGCCGCCGGGATGGTCACGGCGGGCGGCGGATGGTGGAAAAGGATTGGCACGACAACCATCGTCCTTTACGGCAGTTCGGCCGCATTCGGCCGGTTCGACCGTGCCTGGCTGCGGGAGCGCCTGACGCCGGCCGATGTTCCTTCTGTTTCTGAAATCCTTATAGAAGACGAATGACGATTATTGATTGTTCTTTCGCCTTTTGTCAAAAACAGGAACCGACGAAGACGCCTTCATCTCCTGTTCCTTTTTCCTGAGCAGTTCGGGATCGACGGCAAGCGCTTCGACCGTTCCCTTGTCCAGGTCTTCCGGCCCGCCGCCACGCCAGAATTCGACGCGCGCTTTGCCGTCTTCCCGCATTTTGGAATAATACACCGCCAGCCCCGCCGCAATCGCTTCGTTTTCCGGCGTGCACTCGCCGTGGAGCATCACGATGGCACCGTTCTTTTCGTCATTGATATATAACTTGTCTTCGGGCCGGGAAAGGTCACGGAGGAGATAATTTTCCTCTTCCCTCCGGCTGGCGACAACCCGCGTCTTTTCATTGAGGAGGAAATGCCTGCCTACTTTCACCAACTCGACGTCCGCCGCTTCCCAATCCGGCTTGAAACGGATCAGGTCGGCGAGGCGGCCGGAAAATCCGGCATCGGTCAGCAGGCAGCCGCCGGCGGGATTGGGATACTCGCCCAGTTGGAGCTTTTCCGCCAGTTCCATTTGCGTATACCTGCCGCGCCCGGAAACGGAAAACAGGCAGTTCTGGTTGACCCAACCTTCCTTTTCCGGAACCGTCGTCGGCAGCAGCTTGGCGGACAACGGCCGCAAAAGCAACCCGCCAAGGCCACTGCGGTCAATCGCCCTGTCGGCTATCGCCATGGCGTCGCGGCGCTGACTCATGGGCCGCTGTCCAATGACTTCGCCTGAAACGACGAAGTCCGCTCCCCGCTCGCGCATGACGGCAAAACCCGTTTCCACCGTTTTCAGACGGCAGTCGATGCAAGGGTTGAGGTTTTTGCCGAAGCCGTAACGCGGACCCTTGACGCAGGCGATGACCTCCTGCGTGATGTCCGGGAAGACGATATCCACCGCGCCGAGCCGCTTGGCGGACTCCGCGAGCCGTATTTTCAGGTCGGCGGTTTTTTCGGTGCTATGGAAACAGTTGATCGAATGCATGGCAATGGCATTCAAACCCTGGTCCACCATCAATTTTAACACCAGGAGGGAGTCAAGTCCTCCTGAAAGCAACACAACGCAGGAACGGGGCATATACTTTATCCAAACTATTCGTTATTGACCGTGAACTTGACAACATCCAACAAACGTTTCTCAATCACTTCGTCGGCAAAGCCGAATTCCGAGCCGGTGCGCCTCAGGCGGTCGCCGCCGGATCCGGCTATTATGCCTGTCGGGTCCTTGGCAATCAAGTGCGAGAGTGGTTTGGCGAGGAAATCCCAGAAATCCCGGCCGGTGCCAAGGTCGAAGGGTATGGTGAACCCGCCTTTCCTGGCGAAGGTGAGGATCTCCGGCACAGGCAATATCCCTAGCGCCCCTAGGGCGTCGCTGTCCGCATCCAGAAGCGCCTTTTGCCACTTGGCAAGCGCCGAACCCATGGCGCGGGCAAAAGCGCCCGCTTCCGGATAGCCGCGCGGCCGGTTCAGCGGTGCGGAAGGCGGAAGCCATTCCTCGCCTTCGACCACGATCGGCCCCGGCATCTTTTCCAGCCAGGTCGGGTCCGGCAGGTGGCGCAGCCAATACAGCGCCTCGTGGAGAAGATAACCGAGATTGCGGGACGGCTTTTCCTGCGAAGCCCAGAAATCCAGTTGCTCCGCCGTGCGCCTGACGGCAAGTATCGGCGTAAGGTCGTCATCCGTAAAAGAAGATTTGGCCACCGCCAAGTTTACCGCCGATTCTATCTCGTGCTCGACGTAAAAGACAGCCGAAGCCTTGGCCGGGTCAGGAGTCGCCGCGTCATAACGGTTCGCGGTGGCGATAAGCTTCGCCGCCTCCGCGCCGAGGCTGGCCTCGGCCGAGAGATAACGCTCCTCCTTTTCATGGGAGAAGCGGCGGTAAAGGACTTCGCGAATGCCCTTGGTGATGCGTTCAACCCCGACCACGTCGGCGAAGTCGGCGGTTTTGGCTGTGCCTTTTTTGATATCATGCAACCAGTCGCGGTCGACAGCCGAAAGGTCGACCGCGTGGTACTGTTCGCCAAGCCGGTCGATAGGAATTTCGGAGAAATTGGCCAGATGCACGCAGCATGCCTCGAGAGTGGAGAGATTGGCAAGCCAGGTTGCAGAGACGAGGCGGTCGAGAACGGGATCAAGGCAGACAAACGATCCCCATATCAATT
Source organism: Planctomycetota bacterium (assembly GCA_036745875.1). Taxonomy (GTDB): domain Bacteria; phylum Planctomycetota; class SZUA-567; order SZUA-567; family SZUA-567; genus DAIOFH01. The sequence continues at coordinate 3,800 of DAIOFH010000046.1, forward strand.
TTTTGACATTGTCTTCGTAATGGCCGCTGTTGCCTTGTTTCACCAGCTTCCACGACAGGGAATCGGATAGCTCCAGTCCGAGGGCGAGGGACATCCCGGCTGCGGCGGCGAGTTCCTTGTCCGAGTAGCGGCTCGGTACGACGAGTCGGCGGAAAATATCCCCTCCGTCCTTCCAGCGCGGCAGATTCGATTTGGCGTAGGACAACTTTTCCTCGAGAAGCCCGATAAGGTCGACCTTGCTGAACGGTTGGGCCAGTTCCGCCGCACGGAGGGCATAGCGCATGTTCTGGACTGGTTCCAGGCCGGACAGCTCGTCGAAGAACCAGCCGCAGGAAGTATACATAAGCATGGCGTTGCGGTCCGCTTCGAGAAGCCTCCATATCTTGGCCTGTTCCTGGATGCTCGGTTTGCGCTGGGAATGGCGGGCGAGAAAATGCCTGCGCTGGTCGTGGCCGGGATCCAGGACAACGGAAATATAGTCGTCCCTGGCGTCGTCCCGGTCCCAGAGGAGCGGGCCGAGTTCTTGCCTGGTGACGCCGCGGATGTGGTCCCGAAGCAGGTCGAAGGCATCCCTGAGCGGGCGACGCCACTTCTGGTCCCAGCCAGGGTTATGGCTTGGGGTGCAGCCGCAGTCGCGGGACCAGCGGCCCATGCCGTGTTCGCAGCTCCAGGACGAGCCGTTGTTGTCCTGACCGGTCCACAGCATGACTTCCCATGAGGGCGGGTTGTCGCGGACGAATTCCCCCGCCGTGACCACGCGGAGGCCGGTGGAGGGGGCAATCCTGGTGTACAGGCGCGACAACGCCGATTCTCCGCCTTTTTCATGGTGGCCGTAGATCTCGCCGTCGGTGACGACGCTTGCCAGTTGGCTTTCGAAGCGGCTTGCATCGAAACAGGCCTCGAGTTCGTGGGCGAGATCCTCCGGGCGATTGAGGATATGGTCGAATGAGACCTTGAGATTCAGCCCCGGAGTATAGAAAATGACATCCAGGTAGCGGTCGAAGTGGGTTCGGCCCCCGCCGTCCGTCTCGAAGAGGCGGTAGGCGCGGCGGGTATCTATGGCGCCCATGGAAACGTCGCGCCACTCGATTTCTCCAAACGGCCGCGCCTTGCTGGCCTGGTGTGGCGAAAGGATGACGAACTTGATCCCGTGGTCTATGAGGGCCCGGAGGGTTTCCTTGTCTATGCCGCATTCCGGCAGCCACATTCCGGGGGGATAAAAGCCGAAACGCCGGTAAAACTCCCGGAGCCCCCACAGTATCTGCGTATGGCGGTCGCGGCTGTCGGCGAGGGGAAGCATCATATGACTGTAGCTTTGCGCCATGGCCGAGGTGCGGTTCACGGTTACGGCGTCGCGCAGATGCTGGAGCATCACGGGCTGCTTTTCCGCGAGCCAACTCATAAGGGTTGGCCCGAAATTGAATGACGAATGGGCGTAATTGTTGTAAAGGTCTATGATGCGCCCGCCTGCGTTATGTATTTTGCTTCTTGCCATGGGGAGGTAGCATTCGGCGGTGATGCGGCTGTCCCAGTCGGGCCAGGGGGCGGCGGAAGGCTGGGGCTCGATCTGGCCGGTCCAGGGGTTTTCGCGCGGCGGTTGGTAGAAATGGCCGTGCACCATGAGAAAGCGGCGGTTGTCGAGCATGGCGCATCCTTTACAAAAAGTGAATTTTATGAAATTATATTATCAACGCCTGTACGGAAAAAGTAAAGGCTTGAGCAAGGTACCATATTGTCGATCTCATAACGACGAATATGTATATATAGTATACCATAGTAACTGGAAAGCGCATACAACCATGCCGACTAAACCTCTAAGTCTTCTGTCTCCGGCAAAAGTAAACCTCTTTCTCGAGGTGTTGGAAAAACGCCCGGATGGCTTCCATAGCATTGAATCGGTTTTTCAGGCAGTATCTCTTGCTGACAGGCTTGATGCGGAAGTGACGGAGGAAGGCGGCGGGATCACCTTGGAGACGGATCATCCCGACCTGCCGACGGATGAAGGGAACCTGGTGGTGAGGGCGGCCCGGATGGTAAGGGAAAAGTCGGGGTCTACAAAAGGGTTGCATTTCAAACTGCAAAAAAATATCCCACTGGAAAGCGGTCTTGGCGGCGGCAGCTCCAATGCCGCGACAGCGCTCAGGCTCGCAAACATTCTCCTCAGGGCGAACTTCAATGACGCCATCCTGAGGGAAATGGCGGCAGAACTCGGTTCAGACGTGCCGTTTTTCCTTTATTCCGGAGCGTGCCTCTGTAAGGGGCGGGGGGAGGAAATAGAGCCGATTGAACCGCTTGGCAATTCCCTGCCCATCACCGTGCTGGTGTCGGACCTGCGTTCCTCCACGAAACAGGCGTATGCAGGGTTGAAGCTGCCGGGAAAGGGGGAGCAAAAGTCAAGTTACCGCCTGGTCAGGGCCATGGCCGAAAAGAATATTCCGTCCCTGGTGAAGACAGCCTTCAACCGCTTCGAACCAACGGTGTTTGCCGCGATACCTGAACTGGGGGAGCTGCATCGGTTGCTTTCGCGGATCCCGGGATTGAGCCCGAGGATGAGCGGAAGTGGTTCGAGCCTGTGGCTGGCTGTCCCGTCCGGGTCGGTAGACCTGGCGATCCGGAACATGCAGAGCCTCGGCAAACTTGCGGAAAAGATCAACCTGCAGGTTATTCAGACCTACCCACTTGGCACACGGGATTGAGAGGGCATATTGGTTTATAAAATCATGTTTGGTTCAGGCATAAAAAGTTGACGTCGGTAAATATTCATATTTGCAATTAAATACCGCGGAATTATAATTGCCTTATAGCCGCCTTCGGGCGGCTTGTTTCATGCTGTCTCGTTGCCAATGGCTGACCGTCGCCGATTGGCGTATTTTCTTGTGTCCGGCCGAACTGCGAGCCGGTTTCATTATTGGCTTTTGCAACATGCCAAGTACAGTGGGAGAGTGGATATGGATAGTGAAAATCTGAATGCGGCGCAACAGATGGTTGCAGGCGCTGCGTCGGAGATCGCCGAACAGGCGGCCGAAATCGCACACAAGGCTGCCGAAATCGCGGTGGAGGCAAGCCATGCGGGGGAGGAAATGAGCCTGACCCACCGCATGACTTTCCTGGTCCTGCAGGTCGCGGTGATCATATTCGCCGCCAAGGTCGGCGGCGGCATCATGAAGCGGCTTAAAATGCCGTCGGTGCTTGGCGAACTCCTTACCGGCATCGTCATCGGCCCGTATCTTCTCGGCGGCATATCCCTTGACTTCCTACATCTTCCTGACGGCCTTTTCCCCATCAGTGCGGACGGGTTCCCCGTTTCTCCCGAACTCTACGGCCTTTCCACCTTTGCCAGCATTATCCTGCTTTTCATGGCTGGCCTGGAAACGGACCTGCGCCAGTTCCTTAAATATTCGGTTGCCGGCACAGTCATCGGCATCGGCGGCGTGGCCGTATCATTTGTCGCCGGCGACATGGCCGGCGTCTACTGGGGACTCGGGGATGACCTAAACTTCCTCAGCCCGTCCTGCCTGTTCCTCGGCGCACTGTGTACCGCCACCTCAGTCGGTATCACAGCGCGAATCCTCTCCGAAAAGAAGAAGATGGACAGCCCCGAGGGCGTTACCATCCTCGCTGCCGCCATCATCGACGACGTCCTGGGCATCATCGGCCTCGCCATCATCATCAGCCTTATCGGCATTCTCTCCGCCGGCGGCGATGGCGCGCTTCCCTGGGGCGAAATCGGTTCGATTGCCTTCAAGACCATTTCGGTCTGCGTCGTCTTCACTGCCCTTGGCCTTATTTTCGCCAACCGGATCAGCCGTTTTCTCAAGTCGTTCAAAAACCCGACCGTATTCGCCACACTGGCCCTCGGAATGTCGTTCCTGGTCGCCGGTTTCTTTGAAATGTCCGGCCTCGCCATGATCATCGGCGCGTACGTCATGGGCCTGTCGCTGTCAAAGACCGACATCACCTTTGTGCTGCAGGAACGTTTGCACGGCTTGTACGAATTCTTCGTTCCTGTCTTTTTTGCCGTCATGGGCATGCTGGTCGACGTCAACCGCATTCTCGACCCCCGGGTCCTCAAGTTCGGCATCATATTCGGCATCCTCGCCGTGATCGCCAAGATCGTCGGTTGCGCCATCCCGGCTCTGTTCCTCAAGTTCAATTCGAAAGGCGCGATCCGGATCGGCGCGGGCATGATCCCACGCGGCGAAGTCGCCCTCATCATCGCCGGCATTGGTATGTCCTCGAACATTCTCGACCCCGATATGTTCGGCGGCGCGATCATCATGACCCTTCTTACCACCATGCTTGCCCCGCCGATCTTTTCCATGACCTTGTCCATCCCGGGGAAGGGCGTGACCTACGAAAAGAAATCGGAGGACTACCGCGAGGTCCGTTATCCCTTTCCCTCCCCTGTTGTCGCTGACGCCGCGATGCAGAATATCCTCAGCGCATTCCAGTCGGAAGGATTTTTCACCTCGCTGATGGATCAAAACACCAGGCTGTACAGCCTCAGGAAGGATGACATCGCCTTCTCCCTATGGCTCGAAGGCGATGGCGTGGTTTTCTCCGCGAACCGGACGGACATCAACCTTATCGGCACCGTCGTCTACGAGGCGCTCGTTGAGTTGCACCAGGCCATAGAACGCCTGCGCACCATGGCTAAGCCAAAGGAATACCGCCGCACCCTCGCCTCAGTTACCTCGGTGCGGACCATGTCCATAAAGGAAAAGAAGGAAATCCTCACCCCGGACGCGGTAGTCATGCAGCTCTCGGCGCGGGACAAGGAGGGCGCGATCCGCGAACTGGTGGAAGCGCTGTCCGCCAGCCGCGGCAACGAAATCCACGACATCAACGTGGTCCTCGATTCGATCCTGGAACGCGAGTCCGTCGCTTCGACGGAACTCGAGTATGGCGTCTCCATGCCCCACGGCCGCACGGACGAGGTGTCAACCGTCATGGCCGCTGTCGGCCTGTGCCCCTGCGGGCTTGATTTCAATTGCCTCGACGGCACCCCGGCGAAATTGATCATCCTGGTTGTGTCGCCGAAAAACACCTCGGGCCCGCACCTCCAGTTCCTTTCCAATGTCACCGCGTCCCTGAGGACCCAGGAGATGGTCGACCATATCGTCGATGCGACGTCGTCGGAGCAGGTGGTGCAATTGTTGATCAGCCCGAACGATAACAGCACGCCACTGACGCGTTTGTTCAAGAAGTAAGAAAAAAGGATCAGTAGACATGGCCCAGGCTGGCGATGGCAAAAAAGACATGCAGGACATGCAATCGGCCTACGACGACCGTGAGTTGCCGATAGACCTTGTCGGCGTGTCGGGATTGCGCTATCCTGTCACTGTCAGGGACAAGGCCAGACGGAGGCAGAAGACCGTCGCCGAGCTGTCCTTGTCGGTGAGTCTCCCGCATCATTACAAGGGCACCCACATGAGCCGCTTTGTCGAAGTGGTGCACGAGCACCGCGACCAGATCGACATGGAGACGCTGCCGGCCATCGTCACGGCGCTCCGCTCCCGTCTCGAGGCGGAGCGGGCGCGGGTGGAAATGCGGTTCCCGTATTTTATCGAGCGTAGCGCCCCGGTGTCCGGGGCCATCGCCCTCATGTCATACGACTGCCGTTATGTCGCGGAGGAAAACAGCAGGGGAAACGACTTCCTCGTCGCCGTACGGACGCCTGTAACCACGCTGTGCCCATGCAGCAAGGCGATTTCCGATTACGGCGCGCATAACCAGCGGGGCTATGTCGACATCGCCATCAGGGCCGCGCGCCAGGCGGGCGGCTTGCCGAAAATGGTCTGGATAGAGGAACTCGTGGATATCGGGGAGCGCGCGGGCTCGGCTCCTGTTTTCCCGTTGTTGAAGCGGGAGGACGAACGCGAGGTCACCATGCGCGCATACGACAAGCCGGCCTTTGTCGAGGATGTCGTGAGACAGGCGGCGGCCGAACTCAAGGCTGATCCCCGGATTGCCTGGCTGGAGGTGAAGGCGGAGACTATCGAGAGCATCCACGACCACAATGCCTTCGCCATGATCCGCTGGCCGGAGGCAGGCGCGGGCGGGACGACAGTTTTGTAGTATTGGGTAGACCCACAGATACATTTGGGAGGCATGTTATGTCTGCAAATAATCAAAACGCGGGAAGTTTCAAGGGACGCGAATATATTGGGATCCACTTTGCCTGTTGCAATGTATATGGCAGGATTTACAAAAACAAGGAAGGCACCATGTACAAAGGCATGTGTCCGCGCTGCATGAAGCGCGTCCAGGCCAAGGTCGGCCAGAACGGCAGCGGCACCGACCAGCGTATTTTCCAGGCGCATTGATAAGCGGCTGAACAAAAGGATGGAACCGATTTATGGCAGATGCATGGCACATTGCCCGCAGCAATAAAGTATGTTCCGCTACCGGCCAGGACATAGAGCCTGGCGTGGCTTTTTATTCCGCCCTCATAGAGGAGGGGGACCTTTTCCAGCGCCGGGACTATTCGTCCGAAGCCTGGTCGGAGGTCGAAAAGGGTGGTTTTTTCTCCTATTGGAAAAACAAGGGTTGGCAGCCGGGGGAACAGAGCAAAGCGAAAGCCATTGATTACGACAGGCTGCTGTCCTTTTTCGATGACCTCGCCAACGCAGAGGAAAACCACCGCCGCCTGTTCCGCTATGTCGTCGCATTGATATTGTCAAGAAAACGCATCCTGCGCCTGGACGACCTCCGGCGGCTTGAGGACGGCGATTGCCTTGTCCTCTACGACCGGCGCAACCAGTCGGTCCTGGAAGTCGCGGCGCCGCCCGCCACCCAGGAACAGCTCAAGTCCGTACAGGAGCAATTGAATGCTCTCTTCGACCTCGACGGCGAGGCTACTGAGTAACGCCCGGCATCCTACAAGGAACCAATGCCATGATAATGCCCTATCTAAGCTTTGACGGAAATTGCGAAGAGGCGTTTCTGTGGTATGCGGAGATTTTTAACGGCAAAATCCAGCATATGTCGATGTATGGCGATGTGCCGGCAAATCCCGCCGCACCCATGAACGAAGAGCAGAAAAGAAAAGTGATGCATGCCCAGCTGTCGCTTCCGGGACTCGGCGCTATCAGCGGATCTGATGTGTTATGGCCTGTCGAAAACGGGAACGCCATCTCCATCCACGCGCATTTGGTGGAGGAAAACGTGGCGAGGAAGGCTTTCGCCGCCCTTTCGGAAGGTGGCAGGGTACTTGGTGGGCTGCAGGAAAACCCTCCACCCGATGATGACGGCGTCAGCGGCTGCGTCAGGGATAAGTACGGCTTCACCTGGATCATATCGGCGATGAAATCGAAGTGGTTTGCCCCACTGTGTCACGACGAATACTTGAAACGCCCGGCGGGGATTCCCGGCCGGGCGTTTTTTTAATTACCCATCCTTCCGACCCTCTCCCCATTGGAGGGCAAAGGTCGGAGTGAGGGGAGTAAAACTGGAGTAGGCTTTAGCGCTCAGGCGTTGTGATAATAAGGTTTACGCCTTGGCTGCGGATAAAGTCCGCGTAGTCCTTGGATATGCCGTCGTCGGTGATGACCATGGATATTTCCGAGAGGTCCGCGAGGTGGTAGGAGGTGACCCGCTCGAACTTCGACGAGTCGAGGAGCAGGATCTTTTCCAGGCTGTTGGCGAAGAGGGCGCGCTTTATAGGGACGGCTTCCTCGCTGTTGCAGGTGACGGCGAGCTTGAGGTGGATGCCGCCGGCGCCGAAAAAGAACTTGTTGATCCGGTAGCGTTGCAGAGTGGGGATGGCGTCAGGACCGGTCATGATCAGCGACCCCCGATGGAAAGTGCCGCCGGTGAGGACGATCCGGCTGTTCATCAGCGGCAACACCGCTTCAAAGATGTTCAATGAATAACAAAGGATGGTGCGGGGATCGTCATCGGTGAGGTAGTGGGTGACCTGCTCGATCGTGGAGCCGGAGTCGAGGAGGATGACGTCGTGGGGCTGTACAAGCTTGGCCGCTGCTTTGGCAATGGCGTTTTTCTGCGCAAGGTTCTTGTTTTTCTCGTTGTTCAACATATAGGAGCCAAGATCGTTTTCCGACTTGGCATAGGTAGCGCCGCCGTACACGAGGTTGATCTTGTGCTCCTTGGCCAGCCGCCGCAGGTCGCGGCGCATGGTCATCTCCGAAACATCGCACTGGCGTGCAAGCTCGCCGACCGGCATAAAGCCGTTGCGGCGCAATAGGAGAAGCTCTTTTTCCATACGGGAGACTTGGTTGGTGTTTGCCATGATCAATCCTTGGAGGATGCATAATTTTGAACAGCAAGTTTCACCACTCTACCAAATGCATGGTCATATCGTAACATCAAGAATAGCGTCTGTCTATTTGTTCCCGGCCAAAAGACGTATTTTATCGTAATAGGCGTCAGCACAGCGCAAAGAAGAAAAACAAGTTTCCATGTATGGTATCTATTGTCTATAGGGCATTTAGAGCATTTATCAGCGTAGGAGGCAGCTTCTGAGGTCGAAGATTGTCGGGAATATGATCAAAAGAATAACATATAATGATGGAAATGCAACTTAAATTCTAGATAATCAGGAAAAATGGTGATGTATAATCATGATATTCGCGAAAATTATCTTTTTATTGATTGTTTATGAAGTCATGTCTTAGAAACAAAAAGAATAAAAGAGTGAAATTGATATTAAAAGAAATATATGGGAATATTTATTTTTAGAATAAGAAAGAAATGGAAAGCAATAATAAGAAAATAGCGGTAAGGTGATGGAGAAAGTACAAAAGAAAATAAAAAATGCTTGACATTTATCATTGATGATGTATAAGTAACATCCTGCGCTTGAAGCAGAATGGTTTGTTTGCATATGTGATCATCTCGATTGATGATCCGCTTTATCCAGAGCCAAACTCGGAAATGCAGAATACAGAACCAAATTGCTTGTGTGCTCCCTTGATCCGCCCGCTTCCTGACACTTAGCAACGACGCACTCTTCACTGATCGACGCCTCTCAGGCCTGACGCCGCAAACTTACTTTGTTCATATTTCGCCCTTGGATTCGTGTCCCTATTTATTCGTCCGGAGGTTTTTGTATGCTTTGCACCCTTAATGAAGTACTGCCCCATGCCCGTAAAAACCACTATGCCGTTACCGCCTTCGATTATGACCATGATGTCTATGTCAGGCCGATCCTGGAAGTCTGCGAAGAAAAGCGCGCTCCCGTGATCATGCAGGCATTGCCCCCGGACCTCGAGGGAAGAGGCATGTACTACATGGCCGGCATCGTCAAGTCGGTCGCGGACGCCTATACCATTCCAATTGTCATGCACCTGGACCACGCGGAATCGTTTGACCTAATTAAGCGCTGCATCAAGCACGGCTTTTCCTCAGTCATGTTCGACGGCTCGCATCTGCCGTTCGCCGAAAATATCCGCCAGACCCGCGAAGTGGTGGACTATGCCCACGCCCGCGGCGTCACTGTAGAGGCGGAACTTGGGTTTGTCGCCGGCACGGACATTGGCGGTTCGGATACCGGCGAATCCCGCCTAACCGAGCCGAAGGAAGTCGAGGAATTTGTGGAAAAGACCGGCGTCGACGCCCTCGCCATTTCCATCGGCACCGCCCACGGCGTGTACAAATCCGCGCCTGTTCTGGATATCAAGCGCCTTGGCGAAATCATGGCTGTCACCGATGTGCCGCTGGTGCTGCACGGCGGTTCCGGCACGCCTGAGGACCAATTGACGCAGGCGATCAAGGGCGGGATCACCAAGCTCAATATCTATGCCGATCTGCGCGTCGGCATGAATTCGCAACTCTCCGCCGTCTCCGCCGTCATCGACAAAAGGAAGGACGAGGTGCCGGACCGCGTTCTCGCCCCGTTCTGCAAGGGCGTGCGCGAAGTCGCGCTGGAAAAAATCGAGCTGACCATGAGCACCGGTCGCTATTAATAACGAAAAATTGTCATGAACAACCCGTAACTCCGCAGTCGGTCACGGACCACGCAGGCGCGTGTTTTCCGGGAGGGGTATTTTGCCGTGACGGCGATACGGCTGTTCCTGGGTTAATCGTGCGCACTCATAACGCGCTTATCGGAAAACAGTAAGCTCCAGCGTTGCGTTTTCGAAGCCAAATGGGATCAGCCAAAACGCGCAAGGTTCAGGGGGCGACTATTTGCGAAAACGCAATAGGGTTGGGAATGAAGAGGAGAAAGTACATGCGCGTTCTTGCCATTGGTGACAAGTTTATCCCCGCCGCCATGATGGAGCCGGGTTTTGCCGCCCTCAGGGATCTTGGCCATGAGGTCGTGGTGCGGGAATGGTACCACACGGACATCAAATCGCTCCAGGCGGACAACCTGATAGTCGAGCAGCAGGGAGCCAATGCCATCGACCTCCCCGCCGACCTCGTGAGCGATATCGCCGATTACGACATGCTTGTCGTGCAGTTCGCCCCCGTCGGCAGGGAACTGATCGCCAAGGCGAAAAAATTGAAATATATCGGCGTCCTCCGCGCCGGCACGGAAAATGCCGATCACGACGCAGCCAAGGCGGCAGGCATAGAAGTCATCGCCACCCCCGGAAGGAATGCCCGCGCCGTCGCCGAGTTCACCGTCGGCATGATCCTTTCGGAGATCAGGAACATCGCCCGCGCCAACGCAGCCATGAAGCAGGGGGACTTCCGCAAGTCTTTCCCCAATTCGGCCTGCATTCCGGAGATGCTCGGGAAAAAGGTCGGCCTCGTCGGCCTCGGCCACATCGGAGGTCTGGTCGCCAAGTTCCTGTCGTCGTTCGATTGCCATATCATTGTTTATGATCCTTATCTCGACAAGGCTCCTGCCTGCATCGCCAAGGTCGACAGTCTCGACGCTCTTCTGGCCGAAGCCGACATCGTCAGCATGCACATGCGCCTCACCGACAAGACGAAACACATGATCGGCGCGCGTGAAATCGCCATGATGAAGCCGACCAGCTACCTCATCAATACCGCCCGCTCCGGCCTAATCGACGAGGATGCCATGGTCAAGGCTCTACAGGAAAAGAAAATCATGGGCGCGGCCATCGATGTTTTCGAAAACGAACCGTTGCCCGCGGATTCGCCGATTCCGGCCCTCGACAACATCACGATCACGCCGCACATGGCGGGTTCGACCCATGACGCGTTCGCCAACACGCCGGGGCTGTTCTGCCAGCGGTTTATCGCGAGCCATTTGTCGTAGTTATTTTCGGGTGCGGAGGAAAAGAAGAATGAGCAAACGGTATTTTCTCGGTCTCGACAACGGCGGCACCATGACCAAGGCTGCGCTGTTGGACATGGAAACGAAAAGCTTCATCGCCGTCGCGGCCGGCAAAACCGAAATGCTGATGCCCGCCCCGGACCGCACCGAGAAAAATTTCGAAGTCATCTGGCAGGCAAATGTCGACATGATCCGCCGGGTCGTCACTGATTCGAAAATCGACCCGAAAGACATCGGCGGCATCGCCATCACCGGTCACGGTAATGGCCTCTACCTTTCCGACGCCAACGGCCATCAGGCTTACAACGGCATAGTCTCCACTGACACCCGCGCCGATACCTACGCCGAAGCCTGCCGCACCTCCGGCGCTTTTGCCAAGAATCTTCCCTTGACCACCCAGTCGATCTGGGGCGGCCAGCCGCCGATGCTCCTGCAGTGGCTGAAGGACCATGATCCGGATGCCTTGAAGAGAACGCGCTGGATTTTCCTCATCAAGGACATGATCCGCTTCCGGATGACAGGCGAGGCCTGTTCGGAAAAAACCGATTTTTCCGGAGCAAGCCTTCTGAACAACCAGACCGCGCAGTTTGACGACGAAATCCTCAAGAATTTCGGCCTCCTGGACCTCAAGGACAAGATTGCGCCACTCAAGGATTCGCACGACTGCTGCGGCTATGTGCTGAAGGATGTGGCCGAGGCGACCGGCCTTGCAGAAGGCACCCCGGTGTTTGGCGGCATCATGGACATCAATTCCTGCTGCGTCGCGTCGGGTGTCGTGGACGCCACGCGTTCGAGCCTTATCGGCGGCACCTGGAGCATCAACCAGTACATCAGCCGAACGCCGGTCGTCGACCCCGGCCTGTTCATGGACACCCTGTATTGTATGCCCGGCTGGTACCTGATCACCGAAGCCAGCCCTACCGGTGCAAGCAATCTCGAATGGTTTGTCACCAACATCCTCTCGGAGTCGCGCGAAAGTTGCAGGATGCGCGGTATTTCCATTTACGACCGCTGCGAGGAAATGCTTGCCGAAACAAAAGCTGACGCCGAGGTGGTGTTTGTTCCGTACCTTTTCAGTTCGCACCAAATCGATACGGCTTCCGCCTGTTTCCTCGGCCTCAAGTCGTACCACGGCATCGCAAATATGACCAGGGCGGTGTATGAGGGGGTTTGTTTTTCGCACCGCTACCATATGGAACGGTTGAAGGCCTTCGGCGACACTTCGGAAGCGATCCGCATTTCCGGCGGCGTCGCCAAATCGCGGGTCATGCTCCAGATGTTCGCGGACATCCTCGGCAAGCCGGTGGAAACGACATACGGCGACGAGCTTGGCATTCTCGGCACCCTGATGAGCGCCCTTGTCGGCTCGGGGGCCTGCGCCGACTACCATGATGCGGTGAAACAGCTCGTTCGCGTCAAGGACGTGGTCCAGCCGAACTCGGCGGTGAAGGATTGCTACGACGAAAAATTCGCGCGCTACAAGAAGGTCGTCGAGACCCAGGGGCTGTTGGTGTAGCAGTTGCTAGGGAATAGTTAATAGTTCTGGAAATTCTCAAATGAAAAACCCGCTCGCTTCCTCTCGCTCACCAGTAGCGAGTAGGGTAGGGATGATATGCGCCTTTTGCCAAAATCATTATTAACCATCAACCGTTGACTATGAATGCGGCATGGGCCGCATATCGATATCGATCGCAGTATAAGGAGAACGGTATGTCGAGAAACAAGATGCGTATTATAGGAGCATGTCTGGCGCTGGTCATGGCCGTCACCGCTGTCGCCTCCACCAGGGCGACCGCCGGTGAAAAAGACGTGTTCGTCGCTCAGGTCGCATGGGGCCTGGACGATATTTTCTTCCAAACAGTCCAAGACGGCTTGAAGTATAAGATGGAAGACCTTTCCAAGGAACACGGCTACAAATTCGACCGCAACCTTCGCGGCTCCAACGATCCGGGACAACAGGTCACCATGCTCGAGTCCCTTCTCGCGCTGAACCCCAACTTCATGGTGTTCTGTTCCGTGGACTCCAACCTGATCGGCCCCGTCAGGCAGTACAATTCACGTAACATCCCCGTCATTTGCAACAACGTCACCATCTACGGCGGCAAGCATACCTTTGTCGCCTTCGACAACGTCATCGCCGGCCAGACCTGCGCCAACTCCCTCATCAAGCTCATGAACGACCGCTACGGCCCCACCCCCGCCGATTGGATCAAGGCCGGCGGCGTCATCGTCCAACTCACCGGCGACCTCAAGATGTCCGCCGCGCAGGAACGCAAAAAAGGCTTTGAAGACATCATGCTCCCCATCGTCGAAGCCAACCCCGGCCTCAAGCTGGTCACCGAAGAAGCCAAGTGGAACGCCGACCTCGCCTATAAGGCCATGATCAGCTTCCACACCCAGTACGGCAACAAGGTCATCGGCGTCTATACCCACGACGACACCTCTTCCATCGGCGGCGTTTGGCCCGCTCTGGCCGCTTCCGGCCGTGGTTTCCTCACCGACCAGGAAGGCCACGTCCCCACCGTCTGCATCGACGGCACCACCGCCGCCCTCCAGATGGTCCGCGAAAAGAAGATCGACGCCATTACCGTCCAGCCCGCCTGGGGCGAAGGCGAAGTCATCGCCATGCTCATCGACGCCATCAACATGAAGGGCGAATCCGCCATCGCCAAGGTCGGCGACGTCCTTTATGCCGATGAAAATCGTCCGTTGATCATGGACCTCATCCCCGACCAGTTCACCGCCGAAGAACACGCCAAGGGCGGCAAGCCGGTGTGGGCTCCTGTCGAAGTCTGCGAAGGCAAGGTCACCTACGGTTCCTGGGACGGCGTCTGGTACAAGACCAACTCCACCTCGGTCGTTCCGTTCGACTACCCGGCCGACTCCAAGCTTCTTTGGGGCAACTTCTGGGGTTATCTCAAGGAAGGCAAGTGGCCCTGGGATAAGTAATATAAAGCATTTCGCAGTTGAAGCAGCATCTCTCTGAAAGAAGACCCGCAGAACTTCCGCAAACGGGGCGGCGCGACGCCTCCTGCGCCGTCCCGAGAACGGAAATTCGTACCGCCGCAAACAGTGGAAAAAATAAATGAAAGGCGTTCCCCATGTCGCCGGACAAATCCGAATCCCTGAGAATCAAAGGCATTTCCAAACGCTATCCCGGCGTCGTCGCATTGGATGAAGTCGACCTGGTATTGAGAAAAGGCGAAATACACGGCCTTGTCGGCAAGAACGGGGCCGGCAAATCCACAGTGGTCAAGGTCATCTACGGTGTGACGAATGCGGACGCCGGCACCATCGAAGTTCGGGGTCCGTCCGGAGAAGTCAGGACGGCCGACATCGCAAGCCACAGTCCCATCACCGCCCGCGAACTCGGCGTCTATATGGTTCCCCAGGAGCCGGTGTTTGCCCTCGACCTTTCCATCGAGGAAAACTTCTTCATGGCCAACCCGATCATGAAGGGCGTATTCACGATGGACCGCAAGGAAATGCGCGACCGCACCATCAAGTGCATGCGCGATTTCCACCTCGATTTTTCCCCGGACACCAAGGTCGGCGATGTGCCGATGGAAGACCGGCACCTTCTCTACACCGCCCTTGTCGTGGACCTTTTCCCCAGTGAAGTCGTCCTTCTCGACGAAGTGACCTCTGCATTGAGGAAAGACAAATGCGACATCCTTTTCGACTACCTCGACCGCATCAAGCATGAAAAAGCCATTGTCCTCATCACCCACCGCATCAAGGAAGTCCTTGAATTCTGCGATCTGGTGACGGTGTTCAGGAATGGCAGGAAGATCGTCACCGACGACGTAAAGAACCTCGACGCCAAAAAGCTCTCAAACCTAATCGTCGGCGAAAACGTCGAGATTCCCCAGTTCGACCAAGCCAATTACATCGACTACGACAACAAACCGGAACCTATCCTGGTTGCGGAAAAACTCGGTCATGCGCCGTATTTCCAGGACATCTCCTTCAAGCTTTATGAAGGCGAAATCCTCGGAATCACCGGCCTTGTCGAATCCGGCGTCACCCAGATGATGCGCTGCATCACAGGGGTTGAACAACGGACGGCGGGCAGCCTCGTCTACAAGGGGCAGGAGATCAGGAACCTGACCCCGGAGACCGCCCTCGACTTAGGCATCGCCTACGGCACCAACGACCGCTTGAACGAAGGCAATTTCCCCGACCTGAACATCATGGACAACATCAATGTCTGTGTCTGGCCGAGAATCTCCAAACCGCCCTTCGGCTTTATCAGCCGCGAAGAGGAAATGGCCAATTACCAGAATGCGATTAAAAGCTTCAACCTGAAAAGCCATTCCCCCGCGGCCGGCATCCTCACCCTTTCGGGCGGCAATCAACAGAAATCCATTCTGACGCGTCTTATCGCGACGGACGCCTCGGTGTATGTTTTCGACGAACCCACCAAAGGTATAGACGTCGGCGCGGTCTATGAAATCCTCCGCTATCTCAGGCTGAACATCGTCTCCGGGAGCCGCGGCGTCATCGTCAACCTGTCGAGTATCGAAGAGTTGATGCTGATCTGCGACCGTGTCATAACGGTCGTCGACGGCCGGGTCGCCTCGGAGTTCGTCCGGGCCGGCTTCACCGAAGACGCCATTTTCCGCTCCATCCAGGGTGTGGGTTGATTGATGTGATGACCATGCCGTTTTTTCGAATCGAACGTAAAGGATAATACCCTATGAAATCCCGTTCCCTTTTGGCCCTCGCCTTCACCGACTACGTCGTATGGGTGCTTTTGGTCATCCTCATTCTCTGCGGCTGGATGTATGAACCCCGGTTCGTCTCCTCTATGAACCTCCTGAACATCATCAGCCACACCGCTCCCCTGGCCATGATGGTTTTCGGATTGTCTCTTCTCCTGATGATAGGGCGTATCGACCTGTCGATGGAGTCGACCTTCGCCATCGCCCCCATTGTCGCCAACCTGCTGGTCATGCGCTGGTGGGGCGGCCTGCCGGACTTCCTCTCCATCCCCATCTGCATCGGCGTAGGCTGTTTGGTCGGCTATTTCAACGGCTATTTGTCGGTGAAATTGGGGGTCTCGGACTTCCTGGTCGGCCTTGCCATGCTGCTGTTCCTCCGGGGCATCGTCAAATACCTTATCCCTGAAGGCCTCTACACCATCCCGGACAGCTTCATCTACCTCGGCAACAAGCGCCTCATGGATGGCCAGCTGCCGATGACGATTATCGTTTTGATCATTGTCACCGTCATTTTTTACCTGTATACTAAGAAGCGTCCTTTCGGCCGCCAGCTCCTGGCGACCGGTTCGAACCGCGAAGCCGCCTTTATCAGCGGCATCAATACGAGCCGCGTGCAGATCACCGCGTTCGTGGTATCGGGCGGCATGGCCGCGTTCGCCGGCATGCTCACCGCCGGCCGCCAGATGTCCTGCACCAACGGCATGGGCGAAGGAAACATCATGGTCGTTCTCGCAGCTACGGTCCTTGGCGGCGTAGTCATGACCGGCGGTCGCGGCACCATCATCGGCGCCCTCGGCGGCGCGTTGGTTTTGCAGACCCTTGAAAATCTTCTTACCATCGTCAACGTCAACCCTTTCCTGCAGGACGCGGTGTTCGGCTTCATCCTGCTGGCAGCCATCGTCTTCCAGGGCGTGAGGGTCAACTCGACGCGGCGCTAAGGTTAATCCTGACCGGCCTCGCGCCTCCGGCGTGCCGGTCATTTTTGTAATGAAAGGACATAGCATGGAATTCAAGTTCGGCGTGGATTCGTTCATCTGGGCGGAAATGTTCACGGAAAAGGATCTTTGGATAATCGCCAAGGCGCGTGAAATCGGCTTCGACTACATGGATTTCGCAATCGCCAGCCCGCAGACCTTCCCCACGGACAAGGTCAAGGCCGAGATCGAAAAGCACAACATCATCCCGGTCACCACGACTACACTCAACGCCACCAATAACGTCGCGTCCCCGGACGCAGCAGTCCGCAAGGTCGGGGAGGACTCACTGAAGCTGCTTGTCGACATCAACTACAAGCTCGGCTCCAAAATCCTCGCCGGCGTCAATTACGGCGGTTGGGGCTGCCTTTCCGGCAAGCCCCCGTCAAAGGACGAATACAAATGGTCGGCGGACGTTATGCGTTCCGTCTGCGAATACGCGCAGAAGACCGGGACGGGCGACCTTACCCTCGCGGTCGAAGCGGTCAACCGTTTCGAGACGCACCTGATCAACACGGCGGAGCAGGCGGTTGAGTATTGCAAACTCGTCAATATGCCGAACATCAAGGTTCACCTCGACTGCTTCCACATGAACATCGAGGAAACATCCTATCGCGACGCCGTCATGACCTGCGGCAAGGAATACCTCGGCTATGTCCACGTGAACGAATCCAACCGCGGCGTTCCCGGCACCGGCAGGGTGCCGTGGGTCGAGTTCTTCACCGCCCTCAAGGAAGTCGGTTATTTCAAGCCGCTGGTTATCGAGTCCTTCGACCCCAACTTCGAGGAACTGGCGAAGAACTGCGCCATCTGGCGCAAGTTTACCGACACCGGCGAAGAACTCGCCATCCAGGGTCTTGCCAACCTCAAGAAGATTGCGGCGACAATCAAATAAGGTCTGCTCCAAAGGAATTTCTCCACAGTCGAATGCGGTTTTTTCGGCTGTGGGGTTTTTCCCGCGTATTTCAACGCATTCCAATCCGCAGGGATGAGGGGGCGCATAGCCCCAGGGGAAAATGATCAGACAATCCGGAATGTTCCGGATTGTGGGGGGATTCATTTCTTTAAGGGAGTCACAATCATGCGCAAAAGAATTATTCTCGGTGTGGTGCTCGGTCTGTCCTTGCTGGCGACCGGCATTGTTCAGGCGCAGGAATTCCGTTTTGTCCTGATTCCGAAAGTTGTCCATCCCTGGTTTGACATTGTCAACGACGGAGCTCAGGAAGCGGCGGAAATGCTGGGCAAAAACACCGTCGACAAGTTTGTCGTCGATTATCGCGCGCCCCAAAGCGCCGACGTGGTGACCCAAAACGAAATTCTCGAACGCGCCATCGCCACCCGCCCGGATGGGATCATCATCGACCCGCTCGATCCTCCCGGAGCGTATGCCATTCTCGAAGAAGCGCACCAGCGCGGCATCGCCATCATGGTTTTCGCCTCCACGGCGCCCGAAGGCCCGGTGAAGTTCCCGGCGACGAACAACGATTTTTACATCCAGGGCGGTGCGGCGTCCGAGCGCCTGGCTGAAATGTTGAACTACGAAGGCGAAGTCGCCATCATGAACGGCGTTCCGACCGCCGACGCCCACGCCCATCGCGCCGAAGCCCACAGGCGTGTCTTCGCCAAATACCCGAAGATGAAGGTCGTGGCCGAAGGAATCGACAACGACGATATTGAAACGGCTCAGCGCGAAGCCGCCGCCATCATCTCGGCCCATCCGAACCTCAAGGGTATTGTTCCCTGCAATGCCGCCGGCCCCATCGGCATCGGCATCGCCGTCAAGGAAGCGAACAAGGTCGGCGACATCAAGGTTGTCGGCATCGACGATCTCAACCAGACCCTCGACCTGATCAAGGAAGGAGTCATCGACTCCACCTACGTCACCAAGCCGCGCACCCTCGGCTTCTGGAGCGTCGTCACTTTGTGGCTGAACAAGAAGGGCATCATCTATATGCCCAAGACTGTCGACACCGGTAGCGAACGCGTCACTCTCGAAATGATCAACGCCGGGTATAAAGGCTTCTAGCGAAATGACCGCCGGACGGCGAGGAGTCCGTCCGGCGGCTTTTCCACCGCCATGTTTGTCTTTGTTTTCGCACACCGCGAGGCGGTCCATTGGAAGGCGAAAATTATGAGCCTGATCCAGGCCAAAAAAATATGCAAGGATTTTCCCGGCGTTCGCGCACTGGACCGGGTCGACTTTCAGGTCGACGCCGGCTCAGTGCATTGTCTGGTCGGCGAAAATGGCGCGGGCAAGAGCACCCTGGTCAAGATCCTCACTGGCGTTTATACCCCCGATTCGGGTGAAGTGATCATCGACGGCAACAACGCGCTCGAACACATTGAACTTTTTGACAAAATCGCGTATGTACCGCAGGAACTAAGCCTCTTCATGCACATGACGGTGGCTGAAAATCTGTTCATGCCTTTTGAAAAAAGCGGTATGGGCAGGCATAGGCTGCACCTCGGCGAAATGTACCGCGAAGCGGAAAAATATATCGACCGCTTCCACATCCATGCCCACCCGGACGCCAAAGTGTCTGAATTGACCGTCTCCGACCGGCAGCTTCTCCAGATCGCACGCGCTTCGACCATACAGGGTTTCAGCGTTCTTATCCTGGACGAGCCGACGACTTCTCTGACCATGAAGGAGGTGGAGCGGTTCTATTCCATCGTCGAGGAACTGCGGGACAAGGGATGCGGCATTGTCTTCATTTCCCATAAATTCGAGGAGATTTACCATATCGGCGATGAAACGACGGTGATGCGCAATGGCGTCAATGTCGGGTCGGGAAAGCTTGCCGACATCGACCAGAGGATGCTGGTTAATTTGATGTCCGGCGAGGATATCGATACGGACGAGCGCTGTCAACCGGAGTTGCCGCCCGGGGATGTGGTTCTCGAAGTGGAAGGCTTGTCGGGGGATGGGTTTTCTGACATCAGTTTTTCCGTGAGGGAAGGAGAGATCCTTGGAGTCGCGGGGCTGGTGGGCGCCGGCAGAAGCGAGATAATGCAGACCTTGTTCGGCTATCTCCGGGAGTCTGCGGGAACGGTGCGCATGGGCAACAAGCCTTGGAAGTTCAGGGACACAACCTTCTCCATTGCCAACGGAATGTATTACTTGCCGGAGGATCGGAAGACCCAGGGCATTCTCCCGCACCTTTCCGTGCGCATGAACATAGGCATTTCCCTTTTGAACCAAACCGTGCGCGGCGGAGTCATTTCCGGCGACAAGGAAAAACGCTTCGTTACCAATATCATAAACGATTACGGCATCAAGACGCCGTCGATGGATCAGCTTATCAGCCGCCTCAGCGGCGGCAACCAGCAAAAAGCCATCATCGGCCGGTCCATAGAAAATCGTCCCAAGGTCATGATTATCGACGAACCCACCAAAGGCATCGATATCAGGGCGAAAAATGAAATATACCACTTGATGAAGAAATTAGCCGAGGAACAGCGGGTCGGCATTGTCATGATTTCCTCCGAATTGAAGGAATTGATGAAATGCGCCAACCGCATCATGGTCATCTACCACGGAGCGATGAACGGAACCGTCGAGGTGGTCGATCCTGCTCGCCAAAACCAAATCGTCAGCATGATGCTTGGCGTAAAGGATAGCGAATGAGTGTTCCCAATATGCAAAAGAAAGGCGGACTGGCCGGAATATTCCATCACCAACTGGCCGGATCCGTTTTGGCACTGGTGGTGATTTTCATCATTTCCAGCCTTATCTCGGAATATTTTCTTAGCGAATACAATATGATCATCATTGTCCGCAGCCTTGCCTTTATCGGCGTGGTGTCTCTCGGACAGGCCATGCTTCTGGTCCTCGGGGAGATCGACCTGTCGGTCGGCACTATCGCTGGGTTGTGCGGAATTCTCGGCGGCGTGCTGATGGTGCAGGTCGGCATTCATCCGACCTTCGCCATGGCTCTAGGACTCGCATTCGGCATGCTCTGCGGCCTGGTCAACGGGTTGTTGGTGACCAAGCTCCAATTGAACGCCCTTGTGGTGACGATCGGCATGTCCGGAGTATACAAGGGTCTCAATCTGGTCATCACCAAGGGCAAGGCCATTATCGGCATACCGCAGTCCTTTCACTTTATCGGTAAGGGCGATCTTCTGGGTGTGCCCATGCCTTTTGTGATCATGCTTCTGGTATTGATCCTGGTTGTGCTGCTCGTGACCTATACCCCGTTTGGCAGATATATGTACGCGATAGGCAACAACCGCGAGGCGGCGAAGATATTTGGTATCAAGGTCGACCGTGTCCGCATCATCTGCTTCATGATTGCCGGTCTTTTCTCCGCGCTTGCCGGATTGCTGATGGTGGCGCGCATCGGCTCGTCGCAGCCTGCGATCGGTGAAATCTGGGTCATGACCTCCATTGCCGCGCCGGTCATAGGCGGCGTTCCCACCACGGGCGGCGTTGGGCATATCGCCGGCGCGATTATCGGCGCTGCCATCATCGGAGTGATCGACAATATAATCGTCCTTAAGGGTGTGTCCCCCTATTGGCAGACCGTAGTCAGCGGCGGCATCGTGGTTCTCGCCATCGCCCTTGATTCGATATCACGGAGATATCTCAGAAAAGGCTGATCGATGCTTTTTGTTTGCCGCCCCGTGAGTGCGGCGGGCCGGCCTATTTTCAACGAGGAGAGAAACATGGCAAGAGAAATGAACGCGGTGGTCGCCTATGGACCCAAAGACTACAAGGTCACAAAGGTTCCGGTCCCGGAAATCGGTCCCGGTGAGGCATTGATGAAGGTTGCAGCCTGCGGCATCTGCGGCAGCGATGTCCATGCCTATCATGGCGCTTCCTCCTATTGGGGTGATGAAAAAACCGCCGCCTGGATGAAAGCCCCCGTAATACCGGGGCATGAATTCTCCGGCGTTATCGACGAAATCGATGCCGTCGCCAGCCAGAAATGGGGCGTCAAGAAAGGCGACCGGGTTGTAGTCGAGCAGATTATCCCCTGCGGCGAATGTCTTTACTGCCGCGAAGGGGATTACAACCTCTGCGCTGTCCACAATATTTTCGGTTTCCAAAAAGATGTCGCCGAAGGCGCTTGGGCCGAATACTGCCGCCTCGGCGCCAAGTCCCTGGTCCACAAGATTCCGGACAGCCTGTCGATGAACGACGCGGCGACTGTCGAACCCCTGTCCTGCGCCCTGCATGCGTTCGAACGCGGTCAAGTCCGCCTCTCCGACACAGTCGTCGTTGCCGGTATGGGCACGATTGGCGGCTTTATCGTCCAGTTGGCGAGGCTGGCGAATCCCAAGTGCCTTGTGGTCGTCGATGTGATGGACAACAGGCTTGAATTGGCGAAACAGTACGGCGCGGATGTGGTCATCAACGCCAAGACGGAAAATGCAGTGAAGAAGGTCATGGACCTTACCGACGGCTATGGCTGCAACGTCTACTACGAAGTCACCGGCAACCCCATCGGGGCGATCCAGGGTCTCGACATGATTCGCAAGAAAGGCCGATTCGTTGAATACAGCGTATTCAGCGGCCCGACCACCGTCGACTGGTCGGTAATTGGCGAAAAGAAAGCCATTGATATCCGCGGCGCCCATCTTGGCCCGTACTGCTATCCGGCGGCGATCAACTTGCTCGCGTCCGGCAAGGTCACCACAAAGGGCCTGATCACCGGCACCTTCCCGCTGACCGATTTCGAAAATGCCCTGAAGGTCACCGAAGACGCCTCGCGGTCGATCAAGAACCTGCTTATTCCCTAAGCACCGCACCTCCGTTTCTTGGTACGCGACTCCCCATGCAGCGCATGGGGAGTTTTTATGTAATTTTCTACTTTTCATTGTAAAAACCGCGCTAAGCCTATATAGGGAAGTTTTTTTCCACTACCCTGTTTCTGCCATTTTCTTTTGCTTCATACAATGATTCGTCGGCCTTGTTGATGAACTCGGTTATAGTGTCGTTATGACGCGGCACCCCGGTGGCGATGCCTATACTTATGGTAAATTTGAATTCCGGTTGATCCGCAAACGAGATTTCGGCAACTTTGTTTCTTATTCGTTCAGCCACGATTTGCCCGTCCTTTGGGGCGGTGTTTTCGATAAACGCCGCAAATTCTTCCCCGCCATAACGGCACAGAAGCTCGTATTCCCGCATAACCTCCCTAAAAGCGGCCGCTGCCTTCACCAGTACCTTGTCGCCGAAGGAATGACCAAAGGTGTCGTTTACCTGCTTGAAATGATCGATATCCATGAACATGACGCTGCATGACCCCTTTTCGCGCTGATTGAAGGCTGAAAATGGTAAGGAAGATTAGGGATGTGTAGCTGAGCCCCTGGTACTGC
>DAIOFH010000047.1:0-4753 GCA_036745875.1 Planctomycetota bacterium
GCTGCCTATTTAAATTTCAAAGAACAATCGCCCGAACTCTGCTGGGCCTTGTAAATACTTATTATATCATTTTCTCGAAGCTTTTACTGGAACCAGCCAGCTCAATCACTCGAGTTAGGAATCTTGAGATTTAGTTATCGACTTTCTGCCTGAATTACTTTAGCGATTTTTTATTTTTATTTTATCGCCGGACATAATTAGACAAAAAAACGCTGGGCCGTTAAGCCCTGCGTACCGAATTTATCAAAGGCTGAATAACTATACCTGATTCTTCGGTGTTGTCAAGAACTTTTTTATTTATTTTTTTATTAAACGTCAGAGGGCGTTCCGCGATGACTTTCGTTACTCGCGTGTTCAACCACATCAGCGTTGCGATGTTTTAACATCGTATCGATTCGCTTGTTTTTGTCAAGAAGTTTTTTTTAACTTTTTTTATCGACAAAAACTCAAGGCCACGAACGCGTCTTTCATCATTCGCGTGCCAAGCAGTATTAGCGTTGCGATGAAATGGATAATACGATTTCCGCGATCAATTGCAAGCGCTTTTTTTATTTTTTTTCCAATGAGCATTATTCGTGCATTAGAATTATCACTCTAAGGTGCTCAGGAAGCCTGTTTTCACCATACGTTATTGGTTGAAGACATTCTTTGTTTCATGCGGCGAAATCCAATAACAACAAGGAAAAATCCGCTTGCCGCATTAGATGTTTGTAGTTTTTTCCGCCTTTTCCTTCGCCCGGACATCTATTTTTCGAACAAAAAAGCCTTTTGGCGTTATGCAAACGCCAAAAGGCCAGAGACCATACTATGCAGTGAAGCCATGCCAATCTACCGCGCGATCGCTATTTCACCGAGAACTTGTTGTCCTTGCCATAGACAACAGATAAATTATCCGCGTCTTCGGAAAATGCAATTTCGACCGCGCGTGGCACGACATGGGAAATATCCAGCACCTCGCTTTGTGCATAATTGCCAAACGCCACCCAGCACTTTCCCTTCGGATTCACCACATAATCGTAATTCGCCAGCGCCGTATAGGCGAATACGCCCATGCCGCCCATGCCTATGCCGATCGACGATGCGTTATCCCGCACATTTTCCGCACAGTAAATGCCCAGGCTGCCGACTGGCGTTTGTTTTTTCGTCTTTTCGAAATACAGCCCATAATCGTTTTGCCGAAGGGCTATGGAATTATTTTCAAGATCAGACGGGTCGGTGTCGACGCTTGCCACCGGGGTGAATATCACTCCAGGCGTCAATTTTCCGGTCTCCCCGAACATAAAGCTGTACTGGTGGTTCCAGTAACAGACGGCGGATTCCCCCGGCCGGCAGGCTTTCGT
Source organism: Planctomycetota bacterium (assembly GCA_036745875.1). Classification (GTDB taxonomy): domain Bacteria; phylum Planctomycetota; class SZUA-567; order SZUA-567; family SZUA-567; genus DAIOFH01. The sequence goes on from DAIOFH010000047.1 coordinate 1,341, forward strand.
CAGCCATGCGAGCGAATAAAGCTCCTTGTTTTCATCCTGCATGGGAATTGTCTGGAAAACGCAAAACGCGCCATTCTGCATAGAGTCGTTTTTAAGGGTCACTGTATATCTGGCTGACATTTTTCTCCCTCCCATACATAGGCTTGAATGAACGGTGGTAATGATCTTATGTCCAAAACTACTACTTCCGTATCTAATGTATTATATATTTTCTCCTCGAAGTATGCCAGATAAATTTATTTATGCAAAAATGGGAGCCTGATTCCAGGCTCCCAACAGAAATTTTCAATTATTTATGATATATGATTTTAAAACGTCATTCCCACGCGCATGACGCCGGACACGCCCTGCCTGCGGCCGACATAGCCCTGCACGCCGAAGTCGACTGTAGCCCTGCTTACGCGGCAGGTCATGCCCAATTCGCCCACGCCGGTGCTGCCCTTGAGGCTGGACTCGGGAAGACGGATGATATTGTACGCCGTACCGTTCGACTTGCCGTCGAATTCGTATTCGTAGAATGCGCCCACATACGGCGAGGCGAATTCCGTTATGGCATGGGAATACCGCGCGCCGGCGCGAAGGCGATGGGAATTGACGCTGTCGAGGAACAGCGGATCGTCGTTGAAGGCGAAGGAATTGCTCCCCGTGTGGGACCAGAAATACCGCGCCGAAAGGTCCAGCCGGGAGCAGGCCGCCAGATCCCAGAGATAGCCAAGGCCGAAATGCGCGCCATAATAGGTGTCGGAAAGGTTGTACCTGCCCTCACGCCCGGATTCGTCGGTAAGGCCGCTGGAAGTGAGGTTGTTTTTGCTCCGGCCGATACGGGCGGAACCGTCGGCGTAGAGGCCGTTTTGCAGCGCATAGCGGGCCATCAGGCCGCCGCCGAAATAGCTGGTGTCGCCCTTGCCTTTTGAGGGGACGTCGCCGCCGGAATCGAACGGGCTCGTGTCGTAGTCGCCGTAGCCTGCTTCGAAAAACGTCCCGAGATGGAGGGAGCCGACGCCGGAACTGTTTTTCACGCCAAGACCGGCGAGGAAACTGACTCCGGTCGTATCGATATGGGAACCGGTCTTCGCACGGTCGTGCCCGGCTCTCGCGCCGGTGAAGACGGCGAGGCCGGACCAGCCGCCCGCGTCGTGGCCGGAAAGGCTGCTTTCGAGGCTGGAAATGCCGTCCGAGACGACAAGGTCGCCGCCGCGGTTCAGCATGGAAATCCCGCCAAGATGCGCCTGCGTGGTGACTTTCGCACCCTGAATGGTGCCACCTGATTTATTGGTGACTGAAAGTGCGGTTCCGTTTCCGCCCCATTGGGTGGCGAGTTCGTATTCCACCAGGGTTCCCTGTCGGGTACGGATGGTGCTGTCGGCGTAGTGATCCGCGTTGTCGACTTTGTCGATAAGGGTGAAGGTCGCCCCGGGCTGGAGCGCATCGGAGCCGCCGAGGATGTTGAAGGAGACGGTGGTACTGCGGTTGTTCGGATTGTTGTCGGCGGGGTTTGGGTTAAGAGCCGTATTGGAAAAATCCGCCGCGTCGGTGAGGGCGATGATGGCAGGCCCGCCCGCAAAGGTATTGGCGACGGCGGCTGTGGAGAAATTGAAACTGATTGTGTCGAAATTGCCGATAGCCTTGATCTGCCGGTTATGCCAATCGGTGACATGCAGCGCATTCCCGGTCACAAAATCGCCCTTGGGGTCAAAACCCGGTGCAAAACTATTGTAGACACCGCCATAGACATTTGCATTTGGCAGCTTCACCGTATCCGATATGTTGATACTATTCCCGACAGCACTGCCCATGTATGACCAGCCGCCATATACATAGTTGGTAATTTCTCCGCCGGAGAGAGTGACGGAATTGCCGGATGCTTGACTTTCAGCGGAATACCCACCATGAACGTAATCTATTTCGCCTCCGTAAATATTGACCGAGTTCCCGGATATGCTACCAGTCATACTACTAAATCCACCATACACCATGGTCACTTTTCCACCATAGACACTGACTGAATTTTTATATACATTTCCGGTACCGGTGCTTCCACCGTACGCGCTTCTTACTTCACCGTCATAGATGCTGACAGAGTTATCCCTGCTGGTGCCTTGATCAGAGTATCCCCCGTAAGCTCTGACAATGGCCCTCCCGCCAGAAACGCTGACGGAGTTGCCTGAGGTTTCCGCATATATGCTATATCCGCCATATGCATTGGTAGTCGCAATTCTAGTTCCACCAGAAATTAGGACGGAATTCCCGGAGACCTTGGTAAAATGAGAAATACCACCGTAGACAGAATTTGGTATGCCTGGTAAGTTGTTCCTCATCTCCACCGTGTTACCGGTTACGCTGGACGTAGAGTATACACCGTAAGTACCAGGGGGAACAGGCATCCAAGCAGGAAATGACTCCAGCTTGGCGATTTCGCCGTTGAAGATAATCGTTTCCCCCGCCCGCGACGGTGCGGCCATACCCAGAACACAGACGACGATGACCGTAAACAGCCCTCTCATCGTGGCACCGAACAATGACATACGCATCCCCTTTTCCCACCGGCCTAAATAAATACCCACCACGTCACCAGCCATGCCGAGACAGTGCAATCCAGATAGCTAATCGCATAAATATCAGCGGATTAAAATTAATCATGTATTCATCGATATTTTTCTACATTATGATAGAATACATATTGTACCACATGATTTATGTCAAGTAAAGAAAATTTCGGAAAATCGTTCGACGGGACTGTGGCCTGTTTTTTCAAAACAAATGGCGGCGACGCCTTTTGAAGCGAACAAAGAAAGGTTTATGACGACAGTCAGTAAATAGGAATTCCCGCATTGCAAGACGCGGGTGGGGGATAGCGGACAATCGTTGAGTTGAGGAGAATGCGATGAGCGACCTGGTTGTAATCGCCTATGACAACGAAGAAAAGGCCAATGAAATACGCAGCAAACTTATGTCCATGAGCAAAGAATACCTGCTTGAACTCGAAGACGCCGTGGTCGCCGTGAAGAAGGACGACGGCAAGGTCAAATTGCAGCAGATGTATAATCTCACCGCAAGCGGTACGATTTCGGGCGGTTTTTTGGGAGCGCTGATAGGGTTGATCTTCCTGAATCCCATCCTCGGAGCGGTCGTCGGCGCAGGTGCGGGCGCGGCATCCGGGGCGCTGACCGACCTTGGCATCAACGACGCCTTTATGAAACAGCTGGCCGACAGCTTCAAGCCCGGCACGTCCCTGCTGTTTGTCCTGATCCGCAAAATGACCAAGGACAAAGTCATGGAAGGCCTTCAGGGCACCGGAGGCACGGTGATCAAGACCTCACTTACCCACGAGAACGAAAACCGCCTCCGCGACGCTATTGACGGCAAACCGGCGGGTGAAGTGAAGAGCTAAGAACTAAGAGCTAAGAACTAAG
>DAIOFH010000047.1:4853-26748 GCA_036745875.1 Planctomycetota bacterium
AGTGAAGAGCTAAGAGTGAAGAGCTAAGAGTGAAGAGCTAAGAGTGAAGAGCTAAGAGTGAAGAGCTAAAAGTGAAAAGTGCATCCTGCATTTCACTCTTCTCCTTTTAACTCTTCACTCTTCACTTTTAACTCTTAACTCTATTTCACTTCCACGTCACATTGGTGTTTTTACGCGGCGCGGTGCGCAGGTAGCGGACGCCGGGGTAGCCGATCAGCATGGCAACGAGGAATTTCTCGCCGCGCGTGCCGAGGAATTGCAACGCTTCCCGGTTGATGGTGGTTACGTAGGAAAGGTACTGGTCGTACATCGCCCCGAGGCCGTGGGCCGCGGCGGTGAGTTCCATGTTCTGCGCGGCGATGCCAGCGTCCAGTTCAGACGGACATTCAACAAAGATTACCACCGGCGCGTTTCTGAACAGATAGTCGTGGTTGGGATCTTTTTGCCGCATGTCGTAAAAGCGCGAGACCGGACGCAGCATGTCGCGGGGCATGTTCACTTTGCCCGCCAATTGTTTTTCCAGGAGATCCCAGACGATTTTCTTGAACTCGATGAGGTTTTCCTGAACCACGTAAAAATGGAAATCCTGCCGGTTCGAGGCGGATGGGGCCGAACGCGCGGCGTTTATCAGATCCTTGATTTTTTCCGCTTCCACTTTTTGTGGCTGGAACTTCCGCACGCTGCGGCGGAACTTGATGGCGCGCAACTGACGCTTTGGTTCAATATCGAATAATGACGGTTCATACTCTTCGACATCCATCATGTCGTAGGTCGGTATGGACACCGCGCCGACCGGGCATATTGCCACACAATGACCACACTTGATACAACGCTTACGGTATACCGCCTTGTTGTCCCGAAGGACGAGTCGGTCGGAAATGCAATCGTCCACACACTTGCCGCAACCTATGCACTTTGTCTCATCGATTCTGATCATACACCACTCGCTCCGAATTGGTTTCTAATGAAATAATGGATGCTTACTGACGTCGTTATTCAACTGGAATACGGCCCACTGCGTCCTAATTGACGCTTTTAGGCTGAAATACTCAATAAAAATCATTATTTCTTCATTAGGCGGGAGAATGAAACCCGAGGTAGTTGGATCATTTCAGTTGGAAATTTTCGCTATGATTGGCAAAGCACACGATTATTTTTTGGAAGAGGTTCTCGCAGCGGAGGCATGGCGACATGGATCCCGGCAGCTGCGAACGTTTTTTTCCCCGGTTTATCGTCTAGACGCCGGGATGACGGTTTCGGGGGGTTGCATCGAACCGGGCGAAAAGCGTCCGCAGCTGCCGGGACCCAGGTCGCCTTGCCTCCGCTACGGGAAAAGCATACCCCATTGTTCAGAAAATAGTTGTGTACAGTGCTTCGCTATCCAAAAATTTACCCCCAACAAATCATAAATCATAAACTAAAATATACGGGCCTTTCCCAAAGGAAAAGGCCCGTCCTCCTAATCTCCCCCGCTCATCGGGAATAGTTACGCTTCCCGTCGCTTCTCCCCCGTTTAAAGGAAAGTCCACGAGCAGGTTATTTCTTCCTCGCGGCCGGTTTCTTCGCAGCAGGCTTTTTCGCGGCCGGCTTCTTGGCGGCGGCGGGCTTCTTGGCGGCGGCGGGCTTCTTCGCAGCCGGGGCGGCCTTGGGGGCGGCCGGAGCGGCGATGCTCGCCTTCAGGGCGTCGGCGTCGGCGTGGGTCGCGTACTTCTTGGCGACGACGGCTTCCTTGAGGGCCTTGGAAGCGGTGAAGCGCGGCTTGACGGACGCCTTGATCTTGATCGGTTCGCCGGTCGCGGGGTTGCGGCCGGTACGGGCCTTGCGCTGTGCCTTGGCGAAAATGCCGAAGTCCTTGATGTTGACCTTGGTGCCCTTGGCGACGGCAGCGCCGATTTCGTCAAACACGTAGTCGACGACCGCGACCGCGAATTTCAGCTTGGCGCCGGTCTTTTCGACGAGACCCTGGGCGAGTTGCCTTTTCCTGAGAACTTCAATCTTGGCAGCCATTCTTTTCTCCTCCTTAACATACAAACAAGATGATGGCCGCTCCCACCCACCGTAGGAATCCGAAAACCGCGGCCCCGTAAAAAACGATCGTGCCAAAAAAGGCAATCGACCACACATAAAAACACACTATTTCGTCAACTTCGTTCGAAGATCAACTTTTGCCGAAATATAGACCATAAAATCTCGCTGTCAAGATGAAAAACACGAAAAATCGCATTTTTTCGCGTTTTTTGCCATTTTTTTGAAAAAAAACCACCTTTTTAGCCCTCAAAAGGCTCCTCAGCGCCACACTTCCCGGCGTGTCGCCCGAATGAATCGCGCAAAAAAATGCGTCGACCGAGCGCTTCGAAATGGTGTTTTTGTAGCGCGGAATTTTGATCTTCGCGGGGTTGGTCAGCGGACTTCGGAGTTATCCTCGTGGAAAAATATCGTGTGGTTTTCGCGCAGATCGTCGAGCTCGAGGCCACTCGTTCCACGGATCGTGTCGATCATGGCTGTGGTGCAATCGCCCAGATTCCTCCCTTCAATCGAAGGGTCGAAGATGAAGTTGTCCCCGCCTTCGACCATATAGCTGTTCAAAGCGACGGTGTATGTCGTATTCTCGTCAAGCAGAATGCCGTTTGCATCAAGCACAAACATTGCGCGCAATTTCGACCCGCCATGCGGCCTGTCGTCCTCCCAGAGATGCACCGCCATCCCCCACATCTGCATAAAGCCGTTTACGCCCCGTGGCGGCAGTTCCGACAGCATATCGAAGAGCTGCTTCCCCGTCATCTCGTAGACCATCAGGTCGTTGAGGAAAGGGGTGACATTGTAAAACGCGCCAACCGTAACCTGGCCCGCCACCAGGCCGTTCCTGATGCCGCCCGAGTTGTACATGGCGAAATCCGCTCCAGCCGCTTCGGCCATCGTCCGGCAGATGAACCTGCCGAGCGGGGTGCTTTGGTCATTGATGAGCTTGTCGGACAGCAGTTCCGGCTCGTCCAGGTCGAAAAGGACCTCCCCCAGGCCCAGCCGGTCGGAAATTTCGGCCAGCAACTCCGCGATTCCCGGATCCGGGTCCACGCCCAGTACGTCTTCATACGCGCGCAGCGCCATGGCAATTTCGGGCTTGCCGCCTTTTTGCGGCACTATGGTGATTTCCGTGAAATGCTCGAGGTAGCGGCCGCCGTTGTCTATCACGCTCCCGTCAATCATTTCCGGCTGCGTGGCGTTATGCGTATGGGAATCGACGACGGCGTCGACATTCCGGACTCGCGCAATATCGGGCCCGGAAATCTGGTTGTCTTTGTAATCGTCCCCGCCGTCATAACCCACATGCGACAGGACAACGACCGCGTCATGCGGCCCATCATAGGGCGAAAGCGCCTGCCGGAGCTTGTCAAGTACGGCTTCCCTGGTGCTGATGTGGTCCGGTTTGTTGTCCTTGAGGAAAAGTGTGAAATCATAGCCGTCAAGGCCTTCGCGGTTCGAGAGCGTTGCGACATACGGGGTCAGCACGCCGGCGATGACGATACGCACCGGCTGGTCGGCGTTTTCCGAATCATCGACCAGAACAACCGGCGAATTCTGCACGTTCGGCAATTCAATGCCGTTGCGGCTCAGGTTGACGCAGGTTACGGCCCGGAAAGACGGATTTCCCCTGCGGGCCATTTCCAAAAGCACATTGGAATAATACAGCGAATCGTTTTCCGGCAGGTTGAAATCAAAGGCATGGTTTCCCGGATTCATGACGCTGTAGCCCATTCGGGAAAGGAGCTCGGCAATCGAGCGCCCGTCGTCGAATTGCGCATAAACGCTCCCGCTGAAAACGTCGCCCGCATCCAGGAGAAAGACTTCCCAGCCATCGGCCCTGAGCGAATTCACATAGCCCATCAGGCGGGCATATCCTATTCGCCTGTGCCCGGCGTCCTCGACCGCATAGCCATGGACGTCGTTGGTGACGACGAGCTTGTAGCCTCTGCCCGTTTTTCCCGGTTCCTGTGCGACGGCGACGGCGGTAAAACATCCGCACAAGAGTATGGAAGCACACAGGACAATGATCTTTCTCATATTTATACGCTTTCCGCACCAACCCGCTTTTCTTCATCCATCAAATAGAAGCGGGGGTTTCGTAAATAAAAAAAATATTAAATAAGTTTAAATACGTTGTTTAAGCCAATAACAAAGTATACAGTGCAATTCAGATAAACTGCAACGGTTTGTTTACCGCACCCATATTTCCCATGAATAGCATACAGCAGGTTTTCCCAGGGCGTTTCAGCTCTTTACAAAGGGTTGTCGATGGAAATCAAAAACGAAAATATTCTGGAAATGCGCAACATCACCAAGGCCTTCCCCGGCGTCAAAGCCCTGGACGACGTGACCTTCGACGTCAAACGCGGCGAAATCCACGCCCTTGTCGGCGAAAACGGCGCGGGAAAATCCACATTGATGAAAGTCCTTTCCGGCGTATATCCTTTCGGCACCTATGAGGGCGACATTGTCATCAACGGCGAAGTGCAGCGCTTCGACTCCATCAAGGATTCGGAAAAAGCCGGCGTCGCCATCATCTACCAGGAACTCACCCTCGTCAAGACCATGAACATTTGTGAAAACCTCTTCCTAGGCGAAGAAATAGCCAAAAACGGCATCATCAACTGGAATGCCTCCTTCAAGGAAGCGGCGGATGTCCTCAAGGAAGTCGGCCTCGACATCAACCCGGCCACCCGCGTCCTGCACCTCGGCGTCGGCATCCAGCAGCTTGTCGAAATCGCCAAGGCCCTCCTGAAGAAAACAGACGTCCTCATCCTCGACGAACCCACCGCCGCCCTTTCGGCCGAAGAAGCGAGGAACCTCCTCGGCATCCTCTCCAAGCTGCGTGACCGCGGCGTGACCTGCGTCTTCATCTCCCACCGCTTGGGAGAGGTCATGACCATCGCCGACCGCGTCACAGTGCTCCGGGACGGCAAGACCGTCGCCACCATGAACCGGGGGGAATTCACCGAAGACACCATGATCACCAAAATGGTCGGCCGCGAGCTGAAAAACCTCTTCCCTTACAAACCCAAAAAAGGCGGGGACGTCCTGATGGAGATCCGCGACTGGACAGTCGTCGATCCGGAATCCGAACGCGTCATCGTCGACAACGTCTCCCTCAAGCTGCACAAAGGGGAAATCCTCGGCATGGCTGGGCTCGTGGGCGCGGGCCGCACGGAACTGGTCATGAGCATCTTCGGCGTCTACGGCAAAGTCGTTTCGGGGGAGATTTTCCTGGAAGGCAAACCGATCAAAGTCGGTTCCCCCCACGCCGCCATTTCCTCCGGTATCAGCTTGCTGTCGGAGGACAGGAAACGCTATGGGCTCGTCCTCGGCATGGACGTCAAGAACAACATTTCACTGGCGGCTCTGCCCTCCCTCGCCACCCACGGCGTCGTCAGCGAGAACGAGGAAATCCTCGCCGCCCACAACGCCGTCATCAACCTCAAGATCAAAACGCCCTCGATCGAACAAAAGGCCGGCAACCTCTCCGGCGGCAACCAGCAAAAAGTGGTCATCGGCAAATGGCTCCTCACCAAGCCGAAAGTCCTGATCATGGACGAGCCGACCCGCGGCATCGACGTCGGGGCGAAGGTGGAAATATACAACATCATGAACCAACTGGTGGAGGAAGGCGTCGGCGTCCTGATGATCAGTTCCGAGCTTCCCGAGGTCCTCGGCATGTCCGACCGGATTATCGTCATGTCCGAAGGAACCATCACCGGCGACATGGCGAAAAACGACGCCGACCAGGAAAAGGTCATGACCAGCGCCACCGCCCGGTTCAGGCAGCGCAAAGGCAACACCGCGGTAACGGTGTGATAAAAATACTACGATTTATTCTCATCATAGATAGAGAGGGAATACGATGGAGGAGAAGAAGAAAAAGAACAGGATACAGTTTTTATTCCTGATTCCGGCATTGGTGATTTTCTGCGCCTACTTTTTGCCGCTCGCAGGAATATCGTCCTACACGGTCTTCCGTGGCAAGGAGCTGTGGGAATTGTATATGCAATTCATCGAATACGCTCCTCCGGCGGAAGGATACGGCCTCCTTGTCTCCCTGTTCAGGCTGGTGCCGTTTGTGGCGCTGGTGACTATCGTCGTTTCGCTATTAGGGTGGAAGGAAACGAGCTATCTCTCCATCATCCTCTCCGTGTTCTGCCTGATACTGACGCTCGGTCTGGCGGGGCCGGGTTATACGCCGCTCGTCACGATCGCCAATCCGGCGGAACTCGGCCTGCCCTTGCCGCACCCGGGCTTCATATCCCTCCTTTCGGAAGGATATATAGGTTCCGGATTCCTGTTGACACTGATTTTCTCCATCCTGCTTCTTGCCTACTCCATATATTTCCTCGCGACAAAAGGCCAGGGGACTTCGAAGCGGATCGAGGATTTCATCTATGATTCGGCAAGTAAAAATATCCGCCAATACATGATGATCATCGCCCTCCTCGGCATCTGGGGCATTTTCTACGCCATCACCGAAAACGGCGTGTTCATCTCCTCCAGAAACCTCTCCAACCTGTTCCTGCAGTCCGCCGCCATCGCCGTCATCGCCATCGGCGTCGTCCTCATCCTGGTCACCATGAACATCGACCTGTCAATCGGTTCGGTCGTCGGCTTCCTCGGCGCAATCGCCGCAGTCTCCCAGGTCGACTCCCCCATCGCTTCGTTTTTTGTCGGCACGCTGAACAAGTGGGGCATTTCCCTGGATTGGATGGCGGTCATCGGCATCATCGCCGCCCTCCTGGTCGGCTTTGCCATCGGCACCTGGCACGGCTTCTGGATCGCCTACATGGGTGTCCCCGCCTTTATCGTCACCTTGGCCAGCATGATGATTTTCCGCGGCGGCCTCCTGTTCTTCACCGGCGGCAAGTCCATCGCCAACATGTACCCCTGGTTCAAATCCATCGCCAACGACTATGTCTCGCCAACCACTTCGTTCTGGGTCAGCATCGCCATCATCATACTGTACGTGCTGTTCGCGCTGAGAAAACGCAAGGTCAGGCAAGGGTACGGCTTCTCCGTCTCCTCGTGGCCGGTCCAGATCATAACACTGGTGATCGTCTGCCTCGCCATCTACATCTTCTTCGACATCATGATCAGATACCGCGGCATCCCCTACGCCTGGCTGATCGTCCTTGTCGTCATGGTGATTTTCACATTCATCGCGGAAAAGACCACCTTCGGCCGCCACCTCTACGCCATCGGCGGCAACCCGGACGCGGCGCGCCTGTCCGGCATCAACATCAAGTGGAAAATCATGAGCATGTACATGCTTATCGGCATTGTCGTCGCCGTCGGCGGCATCATCTACCTCTCGCGCATCAACTCCGCCACCGCCAACGCCGGCAACGGCATGGAACTGGACTGTATCGCCTCGGCGGTCATCGGCGGCACCTCGCTGATGGGCGGCGAAGGCTACATCTATGGCGGCGTGGTGGGCGCGCTGGTCATGGGCAGTCTCGACAACGGCATGAGCCTTATGAACCTCGGCGCGGACTGGCAGTATGTGGTAAAGGGCCTTGTCCTGCTCCTCGCCGTATGGATCGACATCACCACGCGACGAAAAGCAACGTAATAGATAGTTAAGAGTTAAGAGTTAAGAGTTAAGAGTTAAGAGTTAAGAGTGCAGCGGTTTTCACTTTTAACTCTTAGCTCATAACTTTAAAAGTGCGCTTGTGCGCATTTCTCGGGTTCTCTTTTTCTAGTGGAGGAAAATGGCATGAGGAAATTTTTAACGCTGTTAGTGGTAGCCATGGCATTCACGGCTGTTGCCGGATTCGCCAACGCGGGTGAAAGGCTGAAGATCGGCCTTGCCCTGCCGACCCAGCAGGAAGAACGGTGGGTCAGGGACATGCAGGCCATGCAGGAAGAAGCGAAGAAGCACAATATCGACCTCCGTGTTTCGATTGCCAGGAACGACCAGGGCCAACAGAACAACCAGGTCGAACAGCTCCTCTCCCAGGGCGTCAAGGTCCTCATCATCGCGCCGCACGACGGCGAAGGCGCCGCCACCTCGGTGGACAAGGCCCACCAGGACGGCGTCAAGGTCATCAGCTATGACCGTCTCATCATGGGCACCGACGTCGACATCTACATGTCCTTCGACAACGTCCGCGTCGGCGAACTCCAGGGCGAATGGATCACCAAGCGCGTCCCGAAGGGCGACTACATCCTGATGTCCGGCGCGCCCACCGACAACAACGCCAAGATGTTCAAGCAGGGCAACATGAACATCCTCCAGCCGTTCATCGACCGCGGCGACATCAAGGTCATCCTTGACCAGCCCGTCATCGACTGGCAGCCCGCCAATGCCCAGCGCATTGTCGAAAACGCCCTGACCCTCGCCAACAACAAGGTCGACGCCATCCTCGCCCCGAACGACGGCACCGCCTCCGGCGCGATCGCCGCTCTCGAACCACAGGGCCTTGCCGGCAAGATTCCGGTCACCGGCATGGACGCGGAACTCGCCGCCGCCCAGCGCATCGTCAAGGGCACCCAGTCAATCACCGTCCTGAAGGACACCCGCAAGCTCGGGGAAGAAGCGATCCGCATCGCCATCCGCATGGCCAAGGGCGAGAACATCGCCGACGCCACCAAGGGCCAGGTCGTCAACAACGACAAGATGGACGTTCCGTCGGTCCTTCTTGAAGCCCAGGTCGTCGACAAGACGAACGTCGATGCGCTCCTCATCGATTCCGGCTATCTGAAGCGCGAAGACGTTTACGTCAACTAATTGCAGTTGACTGGTTGTACCACACACAATAGCGGCAAAAAAGGCAGACGCGAGTCTGCCTTTTTTTGTTTTTGGTCGATAGATTGGGTGATTTGAAACGATGCTCGAATGGGAATGACGACTCTTGACAAGCTACCAGGTCGCCGGCTCATATGTCTTTTTGTCAGGACGTCTCAGTGTTATGCCCAGCTTCGCCACTTGCTCGTCCAAATCACGCCGCTCGTGCTCGAGTCGTTCCTCCGGCGTCATATGTTTCGTTTCCTCGTAAAACTGCTCACGTATATCGTGTAGCTCGCGCATGATTTCTTCTTTAGTCGTCATTGTCAATAACCTCCGTAGGAGAAAATATCCCTACTCTTTTATATCCTTCACGCAGATTCACCCCTTCGGTCATGGTAACTGTTTTACGCTTTACGATATGTTTGAAATTGTAGCTAACGATAAAATCCAGATCATGTACCGTAGCAATTGCTATATGAACGCCATCCATAACGTACTTTTCGGGAATAATGCCATCGGCGACATACATCGCGGCCAAACGTTCGGCCTCGGCATCGAGAGGCAATGTTATGATCCCGTGCCTGTCAATCAACCCAACCATAGCGCTTCGCTTAGGCTCAGAGCATCGCGCCAATTCCCGAATAACATAATCCGATGTAAACGGCACATATCTACCTTGCCGTATTTCATCGAAAAATTGCCGCGCATCCTGCTGCCTGTCCGGGGCATCGTCGGCGAAAACAAAATTGAACACCGATGTTTCGATATACGCTTTTGGCACGCGCATTTTAGGTTTTCCTCCAAACAGACCCTAAAAACGCGAACAGCCAATCTATCTCCCGGCCAGAAACGCGTCCAGTTCCGCCTTTGTCGGCGCCCCCGCCTGTGCGCCGATTTTTCCCGCCTTGAGGCAGGCGGCGGCGGCGGCGCGGCGGACGCGTTCGCCAATATCGTAACCCTGCACAAGGCTGGCTGCGTATGCGCCGTGAAAAACATCGCCGCAACCGGTCGTATCCACGACATTTTCGCATTTGAACGAGGGTTGGTGATGGATCGTCTCGGGGTGCTCCCCGCTCCCCCACCAGCAGCCGCGCTCGCTGTCCGTCACGCAGGCGACGCTTCGGCCGGACTTCCTCAGTAACGCGCTGACAGCCTCCTCCGGAAGTGTTTCACCGACAAGCTGCGCCGCGTACGCCAACGGCAAAATCACGTGGTCCGTGAGGTCGATAAGTTCAAGAACCGCGGCGGCATGGCGCTCGAAATCGCCGACAACCGGCTTTCCGGTTTCCCGCGCTTTTTTCGCCAGCGGAAGCGTCTCGGTGGCGTAAACGTGATCGGTAAACAGGCATTTGGCCTGCGCCAGCATGGTATAGTCACGCTCCCCCACCGCCGGAGCCGGGCTTTTGGAGCCGTCAAAAAGGATCGAGCGTTCGCCGGAGCCTTCTTCAGTAATGATAAGCGAATGGAACGGTTCGTTTTCAGGCGAACCGCTTTCAAGGAGGGTCAGGTTTTCCCTGACCAGGGAGTCCCGGGTAAAACGGGAGAGTTCGCCCTCGCCAAGGGTGATGGAAAGGGCGCACCCGCAGCCAAGCCTGGCGGCGGCGACAAGGGCGGATGCGGTGAGCCCGCCGCATTGCCGGACCTTTTTAACCACCGGCTGCTTGCTGTTGGGAGGCGGAAAGTTCGCCACTATCACCAGGTCGTCGACAGTGGTGATGCCGTAACCGAAAATATCGATGTTTCCGTATGGCATATCATTCCCTTGCGGGTGCTATTATTGTTTCGCTAAGCACTCAAGGAGATTATCCTACCATCCATAAACCGGAAGTCAAGAAAACTGGGGCGTTCGTCGTCCATGAACTCACGGTGGACGATTTCGCGGATTTTCAGGGCGAGCTCTTCCCAGTTTGCCGCTTCTTCGTATGCGGCCCAATCGAGCCCATGAGCCATAAAGCAACCGTTTTCACCATTGTTGACGAGAAAAGAAAGACGTTTCATAGCAAGTCACCTCCATAAAAGTCGCGTGGTGAAGTCCCCCAAGCGTCGTTATCTACTTTTACCGGAAAACGCTCTATTAGGTATTATCGACCAAATTGACGAAAACTTGACGGCCTTATTCCATGACGATACAACTCCATACGTACCAATTTGTTAGCGAAGAAGTTATTTTAAACTTGGCGGGTCTTCTCAATATAAGTACAATAGAAATATAGAGGATATTTTTACCGTCACCACGTTAAGAGGATATTGCATGAAGGGACTGTTTCTGGCATTGGAAGGCATCGACGGCGCGGGGAAATCGTCACAGATCTCCATGCTGACGGAATATTTTCAAAAGGCCGGACGTCAGGTCCGTGCCCTGCATTTCCCGCGCACCGGTGAAAAACCGTACGGGCCGATGATAGCGTCTTTTTTGCGAGGCGATTACGGCAAGGATGTCCATCCCCAGCTGGCCGCCCTCCTCTACGCCCTCGACCGTCAGTTGGCCGCGCCCGGCCTCAAGGAACTCCTCAATCGCGGGGACGTCATCATTGCCGACCGCTACGTACATTCGAATATCTGCTACCAGTGCGCCAAAATAGACGATCCGGCCGAACGCCAGAAAATCACCAATTGGATCGAGGAGCTGGAATACATCCAGAACGGCGTGCCGCGTCCCGATCTGGCGCTTTTCCTGGACGCGCCGCTGGATTTCGCGCTGAACAACCTGACAAAGCAACGGGGTGGCCAGGATCGCGACTACCTCAATGGAAAAGCCGATATCCACGAGGCAAACACCGACCTGCAAAAAAGGGTGCGCCAGGAATTCCTCACTTATGCCGAAAAGAATTTTTCCGAAATGGCTGTGGTGGATTGTGCGGAAATGAATGGAGCCATGGCCGACCCGCGGACCATCCATAGCCGCGTTTTGGATAGGCTGCGATATTATGCCATAATAAAGTAACCGCAGTTAAAAGTTAAAAGTTAAGAGTTAAAGATCCTTGTACTTGCAC
Organism: Planctomycetota bacterium; assembly: GCA_036745875.1. Lineage (GTDB taxonomy): Bacteria > Planctomycetota > SZUA-567 > SZUA-567 > SZUA-567 > DAIOFH01. Next base: position 16,614 of record DAIOFH010000047.1, read on the forward strand.
TTGCGATAAAAATTCTTCTGCAACTCTTCACTCTTCACTTTTAATTCTTAACTATTTTTAAGGATATAAAATGCCGCAAGGGCAAGAACTAATGCAGGAAATCCGGCAGGCGGCAGTGGAGCCTGGAAAATTTTCCATGTGGTGGCTCGGGCAGCAAAGCTGGGTCGTCAAGACCGCGCATTGCCTTGCCGGGATCGACCTGTTCCTCTCGGATCATCCCAAAAGACGCTATCCCGCCCTGCTCTCGCCGAAGGAACTGGCCGGATTCAACCTTGTCCTCGGCACCCACGACCACAAAGATCACATCGATCGGGACGCCTGGAAAATAATCGCCGAACACTCCCCGGACACCATGTTCATCCTGCCCAGGAGAAGCGTCGCCGATGTCCGCATCGCCACACACATCCCCATAGACCGCCTGATGGGGCTTGACGACGGACAGTCCGTTGTGTCCGGCGACCTCAAGGTTACGGCCGTGCCGTCCGCCCACGAGTGGATCGACAACCTTCCTGAAGCGGGCGGGCATCGCTGGCTCGGCTATATTCTCGATCCGGGCTCCGGCGGCGTGCTATATCATGCCGGGGACACTTGTGTGTGGGAAGGCATGAGCGAGAGGCTTACCGAATGGGATATCCGCGCGGCCTGCCTCCCCATCAACGGCCGCGACGCCGAGCGCTACAAACAGGGCGTGATCGGCTGCATGGTTTATCAGGAGGCTGGCGACCTCGCCGCCCGCATTGGCGCAAAAACGGTTCTGCCCGGCCATTACGACGCGTTCCAGCGCGATGCCACCGACCCGAACCTGTTTGCGGAGTATGTCACATCCCGCTATCCTGAAATAAAGGCAATGACCCCGGAGCGCGGCGCGCGAGTAGACTTGTAAAGGACCAATGATGGACGACGACATGGACATGGCGGATGCGTGCGTTTTCGTGCTTTTCGGCGCGTCGGGCGATTTGGCGCGGCGCAAACTGTTCCCGGCGTTGTACAGGCTCTTTTTGGCGGGTAACCTGCCGGAAAAATTCCGCCTTGTCGGTTATGGCCGCTCGGAAATGTCGGACGAGGCGTTCCAGGAAGAGGCGAAAAAGGCGCTGGTCGAATTCGCCAGTGAAGAGGACGCGGCCAATCCCCGCCTCGCGGAATTTGCCCGGTGCATGAATTACGTGACGGGAAAATACAACAAACCGGAAGACATCAAGCGGCTTGGGGAGTCCATCACCAAGGACGGCGAAGGCACCACCGTGATGTATTACCTCGCCCTGCCGCCGTCTGTCGCGGAAAAGCTGCTCGAACGCTTTGCCGAAGGCAACCTGCCTACCAACAACGCCCGCGTCCTGATGGAAAAGCCGTTCGGCTCCGACCTCGCGTCGGCACGAAGGCTGAACCAGCTCCTGGCCACGCGGTTCGAAGAAAAAAACATCCACCGCATAGACCATTATCTCGCCAAGGACACGGTGCGCAACTTATTGGTTTTCCGCTTCGCCAACGCCATTTTCGAACCATTGTGGAGCCGGCATTATATAGACCATATCCAGGTCTCGGCGACGGAATCCATCGGTGTGGAAGACAGGGGTGGGTTCTACGACGGCGCTGGCGTCGTAAGGGACATGTTCCAGAACCACGTTCTGATGCTTCTGGCGCTGGCGGCGATGGAACCGCCCCTCGCCGGCGACGCTGAATCGATCCGCGACCGCATCTCGGACCTTCTGAAATCCATAGAACCGCCGACCAAGAGCGATTTCGTCTTTGGCCAATACGAAGGCTACCGCGAGGCCAAAAACGTCAAACCCGATTCCACCACGCCGACCTTCGCGGCGCTGCGCCTCGGCATTCACAACTGGCGCTGGGACGGCGTGCCGATCTATCTGATGTCGGGAAAATGCCTGGACGCCAGGGTCAGTGAAATCTCCATCATTTTCAAGCACATCCCGATGACCCTTATCGAGTCCCCGTCGGCGGCGCCTGACGTGACCAATGTCCTGACCCTGCGCATCCACCCGAACGAAGGCATCCGCCTCGATTTCGGCGTCAAGCGCCCGGGACACCTCGACCTGGTGACGCCCGCGTCACTGGATTTCCGCTATTCGGAATTGCCGGCTGACGGAGCGGGCGACAGGATTGAACAGGCTCTAGGGACATTCGACGCGTCCGGGCACCACTTGTTCACCGGCTACGAAAGGGTGCTCCTGGAAGCGCTGGCAGGCCGCTCAGGGCTGTTCTGGCGCGCGGACGGCATTGAGGCGGCGTGGAAAATCGTCGATCCGATGCTGCAGACGGAAAATCTCCCCGACCCGGACGACTACCCGACATATCCGGTCGGCTCGAGCGGCATCACGCTGTCGGCATCGTTGTTCAGGCGCTCGAAAACACGCTGGTATAAGGCGAATTACAGCGTCCGGTCGTCCTCTGAGTAAACGATTGTCAAACAGGCTTAGGCTCCGCCTTTTGAATCGGCAACGTACAACGTTCGCCCTCATGAGCGCTCCTGTTTACATACGATGATACTTGCCAGTGCTTGAGATTCATGCCGGGAGAACGCCCGAGTATTTGCAGCAATATGTCCACATCGTTGTTTTCGGGGTCCAACCATGCCAGCCAATCCGCACGGTCGACTACCACCGGCATCTGGCTGGTGAACGGGGACAATACCTCATCCGCTTTTGTGGTGATAACGGTGCAGGAACGGATGCGGTTTGCCGGGCTTCCCCAGCGCTCCCATAATCCGGCGAAAACAAGCGGTGTGGCAAAGGATTCCGAAGAGAAGTAATAGGGGATTTTCTTTTTGCCGTCTTTTTCCCGTTTCCACTGGTAAAAACCGGTCGCGGGAATCAGACAACGCCGCATGCCAAGGGCGTCGGCAAACCTCCTGTCGCTGGTAAGGGACTGGACCTTGGCATTGACCGCCTTCAGGCCTTCCCGTTCGTTTTCGGCCCAGTAGGGCAACAGCCCCCATTGAAAACCTTGTATATTTGGGCTTTCCCGATATTCCCTGACTATCACCGGACACTTTTGCGGCGGTGCTATGTTGTAGCGCGGCGAGGTTTTTGGAGGAAGGATGTCGAGATCGCTTAAAAGCAGGTCGGGGATCATCTCCAATGCGTAACGTATAAACAACGGTGGTCTCCTTGAAAGGAAAAAGCGCCTTCGCTGGGGAAGTAGACGTTCTGGCTGATTTACTGACCAGGAATAGCGCCGAAAAGAATGGCGCAGAGCGGGAACGGGTTATTGACCGAATGGCCGCCGTCGCCATTTCTGCCATAGCGCTGATCAACCCCGAGGTCATTGTCCTGACCGGCGGCCTGGCGGAACCGGACATGCACGATCCCATACTCGAACGCTGTTCTGGACTGATTCCCCAGCAGCACCTTCCCCGTCTTGTAATTCGGCTACAATACCAGGAGGATGTATTTGCCGGCATGACCGCCATGGCTATGGCCAGCCTTTCCGGGAAGGTGAAGCTTGTGGCGACAGAACGGCTATGGTGCGGACCAGACCGTTAATTTTAGCCGCGTTTTGAACCATTTGACTCTTCTTACCCGCTATAAGGCCGGGTAACTGGATATTCGCTCACTTCAACACGTTGCCATGCAACAACGCATCATTCGAAGCGTTGATGGATACATATACCAAAAAAATCTGGAGGATCGCCATGAAACGCCTGATAGTGCGCTTAGTGCAACTGTGTTTCCCTGTTTTTTTCGTCACGGCGCTTTGCGTTTTGGGAACGGTACCTGAAATGGAGAATGGATCGGCAGTGAGGGTGGCGGTATGTGCCATCGATTGCGTTTCAGATCATGACCTGGCATGGATTGACAGCCTTTCCGAACACCTCTCTGTTGTTTCCGGAGAGGCGGAAGTCTCGACATTCATCGCTGGGCGCGATTCAGAACTCACTAATATCTATGCGGAAACAAGCAAGGCAAACGCTTTCGATGCGGTCATCATTTTGGCGGGCGAGTCGAATTTCGGCAGTCGTATCGTCGTCAGATTGTCGGAGGAGGGCATTCCCGCGTGGAGCGCATGGCCGATGCTGCCGGAAAACATACGTGGTTACGTCGCCCCGGACGACTACGAAGCGGGGTATCTTACCGCCAAGGCGGTTTTTGAACAGCTCGATACAGGCGGAAAGGTGGTAGTTCTTATGGGGTGTCCGGAATCATTGGCGACGGGATTGCGCGAGATGGGCTATGACGCCGCCTTGGCGGAACATCCCGCTATAGAAGTCATTGAACAGGCTTATGCCCGTTGGTCAGGAGAACAGGCTTTCAAACAAATGCAGAGCTGGTTTTCCCGTCATCAAGGGGGAATTGAGGGTATTATCGCACAAAACGACGATATGCCGCTGGGCGCGCTGAACGCCATGAACACAATGGAAGTTTCCGCTTATATACCCCTGGTGGGCATTGATAGGCTGCCGGAGGCGGGGAGCGCGGTGGCGAATTCGAAGATGCTCCTTACTTTGCGACACGATGCGCGACAAGAGGCGTTCGAAACGATGGACATGGTGCTTCAGCACTCCAATCTTTTGCCTCAAGGCCTGCCGAGAGAAATGGAACGACGCGTCGTTTCCTGGCAACCCATTGCCTTGAACGAATTCACCAGCATCAGATAAAAAACGCAATAGTGGCATCAATGATAATGTGTCGCCTTTAATAAATTTTCATGGATATTTGACGCGGTCTTGTATTTTATGTTTTGCGCCAGATCGGCGCAGGTTCATGTCCAAAAAACAATGGTTCCCTTTTTGGGAACCATTGTCAAGGATATTTCGATTGTGCTTCTTTGTTTTATTAATTAGCGGCGCGGTCCTCGGTCGCCCCTGCCGCCGCCGCGGCGGTCCGGGGCGGGTTTCCTGGGCTGGACGGTGTAGACTTCGCCGCGCTCTTCCATGATGACCGCCTTGCGGGAGAGGCGGACCTTGCCGGCCGGGTCAATCTCGATGACCTTGACCTTGAGGATGTCGCCCTTCTTGCAGAAGGCGTCCGTCGTTTCGACGCGGTTGACGTCGAGTTCGGAAATATGGCACATGCCTTCGGTGCCGGGAAGGATTTCGATGAAGACGCCGAAATCGCGGACGTCCGTCACCGGGCCTTCGTAGACCTTGTTGAGTTCCGGCACTTCGACCAGGCCTTCGATCCTCTTGACCGCCCTGTCCAGGCTCGGTCCGTCTGGCGCGCAGATCGTGACGATGCCGACGCCCGTGGAATCATCGACATTGACTTCGACGCCGAATTCTTCCTGGATCGAACGGATCATCTTGCCGCCGGGGCCGATGATCTTGCCGACCATGTCCTGCGGAATCTTGACGCTGTGGAGGCGCGGCGCGCGGGGGTTGATGTCCGGGCGCGGCGCGGCCATGCACTTTTCAATCTCGCCGAGAATATGCAACCTGCCGTCGCGGGCCTGGGAAAGAGCTTTTTCCATCGTCTCGGTGGAGATGCCTTTGACCTTGATGTCCATCTGCAATGCGGTGATGCCGTCCTTGGTGCCGCAGACCTTGAAATCCATGTCACCGTAATGGTCTTCGTCGCCGAGGATGTCGGTGATGATAACGGGCTCCTTGCCCTCGTCCTGGATGAGGCCCATGGCGATGCCGGCGACGGATTTCTTGATCGGGACGCCTGCGTCCATCAGCGCCAGGGTCGCGCCGCAGACGGAAGCCATGGAGGACGAGCCGTTCATTTCCAGCACTTCCGAAACGGCGCGGACGGCGTAGGGGAAGCCCTTGTCATGGGGCATGACGAACTCGAGTGCGCGCTGGGCCAGCATGCCGTGGCCGATTTCGCGGCGGCCCGGGCCGCGCGGCGCTTTCGCCTCGCCAACGGAGAAGCCGGGCGCATTGTAGTGGAGATACCACATTTCTTCGTACGCCTCGGAAAGGCCGTCGACTTCCTGCGCGTCGGTGGTGGAACCAAGGGTGATGCTTACCAGGGCTTGCGTCTCGCCGCGGGTGAACAGCGCCGAACCGTGGGTGCGGGGAAGAACGTCTACCCGGCAATCGATGGGTCGGACGGTGAAGTTGTCCCGGCCGTCGACGCGGGTGTTTTTCTGAATCAGGTCGCGGATGACTTCCGTTTTGACCATGCCGACCGCTTCTTTGACCTGCGCTTCCGTCGGCCCGCCTTCTTCTTCCGGCTTGGCGAACTGGGCGACGATTTCATCCGACAAGGCCTTGGTCGCATCGCGGCGGCCGGACTTGCCGGCAGTGCAAAGCGCGGTGGCCATGCGGCCTCCGAGAGCGGCGCGGACGTCGGAGAGGCAGGCAGGCGGCGTGGGCGGCGTGACCTGTATCTTTTCGCCAACGTCGACCTTCGCCACCAGCTCATTGATCATGGCGCAGATTTCCTTGATCACCGAATGTCCGAGGTTGAGGGCTTCGAGCATCTTTTCTTCGGAAATGTCCGAAGCGCCCGCTTCGACCATGGTGATGGAGTCGGCGGTGCCGGCGATGACCAGCTTGAGGTCGGATTTCCGGTCTTGCGCGTTTGTGGGGAAAACGACGAACTCGCCGTCAATAAGGCCGATCCTCACCGCGCCGATGGGGCCTTCGAAAGGAAGGGTCGACACGGAAAGGGCGGCGGACGCGCCGATTATGGACAGGATGTCCGGATCGTTTTGCATATCCGCCGAAAGGACGAGCGTCTGGATAAGGACTTCGTCAAAAAATCCGTCCGGGAACAGGGGTCGGATCGGCCTGTCGGTCAGGCGCATGGTGAGAATTTCCTTGGTGGAGGGCGCTTTTTCGCGCTTGAAGAAACCACCGGGGAATTTGCCCGCGGCATAGGTTCTTTCACGATAATCCACCATCAGCGGGAAAAAATCCTGGTCGGGAAAGCGCGGCGGCGAGGTGGTGGCGGCGGAAAGGACGACGGTGTCGGCGTATTGGATGACGGCTGCGCCGGCTGCTTGTTTGGCCAGAAGGCCGGTTGAAATCTTCAAGGTGCGGCCGGCGATAACGCGTTCGACCGATTTTTCTTCGAGTTTAAGTTCCATGGAATAATTCTCCTGAATGGTATGCCATTAGCCTGAACAATCCGATGAGAATTATTCAAGTCAAGTAATGACGGGGAAATCAGATAATCGTAAAAGTGAAACCGCGAAACGCCGCTCTGACCAACAATGGCCGGGCGGCGAAAATGCGGCAAACGGGCGTCCTTCAGTCCTTGGCGCGAATCTTGAGCTTGGCGACGAGGCTGCGGTACCCTTCGAGGTTGATTTCCCGGAGGTATTTCAGGAGACGGGTCCTGCGGTTGACCATCATGAGAAGGCCACGGCGGGAGTGGTTGTCTTTTTTGTGGGTTTTCAGATGTCCGGTGAGCGAGTTGATGCGTTCGGTGAGGAGCGCGATCTGCACTTCCGGGCTGCCGGTGTCGGTTTCGTTGGCTGCGAACTCACGGATCAGCTCGGCCTTGCGTTCCTTGGTCATGGTCATTGTGTTGCCTTTCTACTTTCTCTATATGTTTTCTTCTGTGGTGTTTAGTTAGTGTGACGCCGTTCGAAGCGTCAAAAAAAAGCCGGCCGCCTCACGGCAGCCTGCTCTGGCAACATCATTGCCAACAAGATATTATTATAAATAACAATGATAGTTTGTCAAGCCTGTTCCTTGACGAACCGGCGCTGTTTAGCCCCGTTCCGCTGCCCGAAAGGAACCATGCCGCCCTCCATGCGATGCAAATTATGGATCGGTCGTATTTACCCGCACTTTTGCATGATAATGCCGCACATTCTTCCATTATACACGACAGTCATTTACAATAAATATACTCTATAGCGTTTTCTGAAAAGGTTGGCCCCTCCTTTTGCGCGTTTTGGCTTGGCATAGTTGTGCCGGAAAACGCGGTAAGGGGCCTATCATTTCCGAAAGCGCGCTAATCCATTAGCGGAAAACGCCGGAAAGGAATGCCATGAAAACACTCGTTTACAGCACACGCCCCTCCACGCAGCAAACTTTTGAAAAAGCGAACGCAGAATACGGGCATGATTTCACCTTCATCGAACCGCGTCTCACGGTGGAAACGGCCGCGCTGGCGAGGGGCTACGACGCCGTCTGCCTGTTCGTCAACGACATCGCCGACCGGCCAGTCCTGGACGCCCTCGCCAAGGCGGGAGTCAAACTCATAGCCCTCCGCGCCGCCGGCTTCAACAATGTGGACGTCCGCTACGCCCATAAACTCGGCATCTGCGTCTGCCGTGTCCCGGCCTACAGCCCCCACGCCGTCGCCGAACACGCCGTCACCCTCATCCTCGCCCTTAACCGTAAAATCCACCGCGCCTACGCCCGCGTCCGCGAAGGCAACTTCTCCCTCGAAGGCCTCCTCGGCTTCGACCTGCACGGCAAAACGGCCGGCATCATCGGCACGGGGAAAATCGGCACCATCACCGCCAATATCCTCAAAGGATTCGGCTGCACCATCATCGCATCCGATCCTTACGAAAACGACGAAATAAAAGCCATCGGCAAATACGTCGAAATCCCGGAACTTATCAAAACAGCCGACATCATCTCCCTCCACTGCCCGCTGACCCCGGAATCCAAACACCTCATGAACATGCGGACCTTCATGGAAATGAAAAAGGGCGCCATGCTCATAAACACCAGCCGCGGCGCGCTCGTCGACGCCAAAGCCGCCATCGCCGCCCTCAAAACAAAACGCCTCGGCTATCTCGGCCTCGACGTCTACGAAGAGGAAGCCGACCTCTTCTTCGAAGATCTCTCCGACTCGATCATCCAGGACGACCTCTTCGCCCGGCTCACCACTTTCCCCAACGTCATCATCACCGCCCACCAGGCCTTCTTCACCGACACCGCCCTCACCAACATCGCCGAGACGACGCTAAACAATATCTCCACCTTCGAAAAAACCGGCACCTGCCAAAACATCGCCCTCACCGACTCCATGCGCAAGTTCCCGGGCGACGGGGCAAAGTGAGAATGCGGCGCCCGCCAGCCCAGGAACGGCCCATGCGGGCGTTTTTCAACGAAGGCTGTCATGGCTTCGCGTTGGTCCCAGGTGCCGAAGCAGTTGCCGAAGGCTTCGCGTTCGAGTTGGTCGGCGACTAAGAGTTCGAGGCCGACGCTTTCGTTCATGATTTTTTTCGCGGACATTATGGCGATGGGGGCGTTGGCGGCGATTTTTTGGGCGAGTTTTATGGCATTGGGCATGAGCTCAGGGAGCGGGTAGACGGCGTTGACGAGGCCCCAGGCGAGGGCCTCCTGCGCGCCGAAGCGTTGGGCGGTGAAGACCATTTCCCTGGCGCGGCCCTGGCCGATGATGCGGGATATCCGTTGGATGCCGCCGTAACCGGGGATGATGCCGAAGGTGGTTTCCGGCATGGCGAAGGTGGCGTTTTCCGAGGCGAGGCGGATATCGGAGGCAAGGGCCATTTCAAGGCCGCCGCCGAGGGCGTAGCCGTTGACCGCCGCGATGACGGGAACGGGAAATGCTTCGAGTTTGCGCATGACGCCATTGCCGTCGCGGGAGAGGTTTTGCCCCTGCTGGCGGTTCATGTCTTTCATTTCCTTGATGTCTGCGCCTGCGACAAAGGATTTTTCGCCCGCACCGGTGATGATGAGGCAGCGGATATTGGTATCCTCTATTTTGTCGAGCAGGCGGGACAATTGCAGCATCGCCGCCGAATCAAGGGCATTCATGACTTGTTGCCGGTTTATGGTTATGATGCCGACCTTGTCTTCGACCGAATATAATAAGCTGTTTTCGTTATTCATATGAAAAGTCCACGAGTAGTTCACCCAAGAGAAAACTATAAAAACAAACATTCAGGGGGAAAATATACAATGTTAAATTTATGATACAATATAATTAATTATTTACTTATATATTTACTGGCCCAAAATGGTTGATATTGCAGGTACAATTGATATGGTAAAGCGCGGATGCAATGCGACCATTATTTTGGACTGCGGAAGAAAGGAAAATCCCGTGCCGCACTCACCAGCACAGCTGCTTCAATGCCTACTTCTTGCATCGTTCCTGCTCCTGCCGGGCTGCCTTACCAGCACGGAACCGATCCTCGCTGAAGCAGGCGATGTGGTGGTGGCGGACCTGTCCGGCACATATATGTCTAATTGCATAAATTAGTTATTGTATTTTTTAACTGTGAGCCTTTTACTTCT
>DAIOFH010000048.1:0-26325 GCA_036745875.1 Planctomycetota bacterium
TCACCGCCCTTTGTCGCCGGGATTGGCGACAGAATATGTGACAAGGGGTGATTTCTACTGCATGGCGCTTTTAAAATAATAGATGGTTCCTTGTTGCGTTTTTACGGCATAACTGGGACATGCCGAAAAGCGCCAAGGAAGGATCATCTATTATCTAAAACGCAATAGGAGGATGCATGAAAAACGTCGAAATGGAAGTTGATGGCAACATTCTTACCATCAAGGTCGACCTTTCCAAGGAATTCGGTCCATCTTCATCTGGAAAAACAATTATCATCGCGTCCAGCGAAGGCAATCAGACGATACCCGACCGCGAAGAAAAGGTCGGCATCAACGTATACAAAAAAGCCTAACTGCTCGTACGAATCTTTCACTAGAATTCGAACGTGTTGGTAAAACTATCTTTTACGGAAAGCCGTATATTGGCTTTTTCCGTGAATCGTATTTTGTTATTTTGAGGCGAGGATGGGGAGCGCAGGCGAACCACAGTCGCCGGGAGGAGAAAGCATGGCTTTTCCACGTTTAGCCGGCATGATACTGCATCCGACTTCACTTCCGGGCGGACACGGTGTCGGCGATCTGGGAGAGCAGGCCTACAGGTTTGTGGATTTTCTCCACAAAAGCGCCATCGGCATCTGGCAGGTGTTGCCTCTCGGGCCCACTTCAGGCGCACACAGCCCCTACCAGCCCCTTTCCAGCTTTGCCGGAAATCCACTACTCATTTCACTGGACAAGGCGGCTGAGGAAGAATTGCTCGAACCTGCCGATCTGGCGGGCGGTCCGGCCAACAGCACCCATGCCGACTATGCAGCAGCAGCCGAGTTCAAGGAAAAAGCCCTGCGAAAAGCCTTTTCCCGTTTCGAGGACGGCGAAGCGGCGGCGGAGTTGGTGCGGGAATGCGAGATGTTCGCGGCAGACCATGACTCGTGGCTGGAGGATTTCGCGTTTTTCGTCGCGCTGAAAAAATTCTTCAATGGTGCCGCCTGGTTCCAATGGAAAGATCCTGCCTTGAGAAGCCGCCAGCCGGAGGCGATGAAGAAATACCACAAACTCCTCTCCGGGGAGATCCGCTTCGCCAAGTTCTGCCAGTTTCTATTTTTCCGCCAATGGCATGAGCTCAAGAGCTATGCCGCCGCCAGGCATATCCAGCTGATGGGCGATGTGCCGATTTACTGCGCCCACGATTCCGCCGACGTCTGGGCGTCTCCGGAATTTTTCCAGCTTGATGCGGACGGCTCGGCAGCGTTGATGGCAGGCGTACCTCCGGATTATTTTTCGCCGACAGGGCAGCTATGGGGCAATCCGCTCTATAACTGGAAAGCGCTGGAAGCCGACGGCTTCGCCTGGTGGATACAGCGGGTCAAGCAAACCCTCAACCTGGTCGACATGCTGAGGATCGACCATTTCCGCGGCATACAAGCTTATTGGGCGGTGAAAAAAGGCGAAACCACCGCCATGATCGGCAAGTGGATCGTCGGACCGGGGCAGAAATTCTTCGATGCCCTCAAAGCGGCGCTTGGCGAAAATCTGCCGATCGTCGCCGAAGACCTTGGCGTCATCACCCCGGCCGTGGACAAACTGCGTCACGATAACGACCTTCCCGGCATGAAAGTCCTGCATTTCGCTTTTTCGGACGGTGCGGAATCCTATCTTCCGTACAGCTACAGGGCGAACACGGTCTGTTATGTCGCGACCCATGACAACGACACCACGCGCGGATGGTACGAAGCCACAGGCCCCGACTACGAGCACATGTCCCGCGAAGGCCTGGATTACGAACGTGACAGGGCCAGGCGTTACCTCGGCCGCGACGGCAACGACATGCCCTGGGACCTGATGCGGCTCGCCTTGTCGTCCGTCGCCAATACTGCGATACTCCTCATGCAGGATGTTTTGAATCTCCCCAATTCATGCCGGCTCAACCGCCCCGGCCTGGGCGAAGGCCAATGGCTTTGGCGGCTCGAGGACGGCCAGATCGATCAGGCGTCGTGGGGAGGCCTGAGGGACATGATCTACCTGTACGGTCGTGAACCCGAGAAAAAGGAAAAAGAGATAATCAACGACGTCGATGCGGTGAAAGAGTGATCCAACGGGCATTGACAATTGATAAGTCCGATACCGAGGTCAAATTTTGCTGTTCAATAACACAATGGTAAAAAGCGTCAGCCTGGTCAAGCCTCCGCGTGTCGTTACGTCGGAGGAAATAGAATTGCGCCTTAGCCCGGTGTATGACCGGCTGAAGCTGTCGGTCGGCCGTTTGGAACTGATGACCGGGATCCATGAAAGGCGTTTCTGGAAAGCCGGCGCCAAGTCCTCCGCCGTCGCGGCGGAAGCGGGAAAAATCGCACTGGAACGATCGGGAATCGATCCCGCAAAAATCGGCTGTCTGATACACGCCTCCGTCTGTCGGGATTTTCTCGAACCAGCCACAGCCTCTTTGGTGCACGACTATCTGGGCCTGCCGGAAAGCGCCGCCATTTTCGATTTGTCCAATGCCTGCCTTGGAGTCATAAACGGCATGGTGCAGGTGGCGGCGATGATCGAGACAGGCATTATCGAGGCTGGGTTGATCGTCTCCGGCGAAGTTGCCGAACCCCTGCACGAGGCGACGGTCCATGCCATCCTGAACGACCGCAAACTGGACCGGAAATACCTGAAAATACAATTCGCCAGCCTGACGATCGGCTCCGCGGCTTCCGCTGTCGTTCTTGCCAGAGCAGGACTCGGCGGTCCTGAACACCGCCTTCTCGGCGGCGCGGTGGGAACGGACTCGTCCTCAAACCACCTTTGCAAAGCCGATCCCGACCAGGTGACGCCCTTGGGGCCGATCATGCAGACAGACAGCGAAGGCCTTTTGCACGCCGGGTGCCGACTGGCTGCGCGGGTCTGGGAAAAGGCGAAAGGCGAACTCGGTTGGGACAACGAAACGCCCGACCGCATCTTTACCCACCAGGTCGGCAAAGCCCATTCGAAATTGACGCTGGAAACACTCGGGTTGCCGCGCGAACGGGATTTCCCGACAGTTTCGTTTATGGGCAATACCGGTTCTTCCGCCCTGCCCGGCGCATTTTGCCTCGGCGTCGAAGCCAATCCGCCAAAGGCGGGAGAAAAGCTGGCGCTTCTCGGTATCGGCAGCGGGCTATCCAGCCTGATGCTGGGCATTGAATGGTGAAACGCATTTATTTCCCAACGATTTTTTAAGGTCGACCCGCTCATGGACATTGACGCTACCCCCTTTTTCCACAATTGCGATATTGAATGCAAAGTGGATAGAAGCCTGTGGGCGAAACGTATCGGCATCAATCCCAAGGCGCTCATGGACGCGAAGTTCATGGCCGAATACCCGTTCGACCTCAATCTTCATAAAACCCAGAACGGCATCATGCAATATCTCGATGTCGGGGCGGGCAATCCCGTGGTCATGGTGCACGGCAACCCAACCTGGTCGTTTTTTTACCGCAACGTCATCAAGGCTTTGCAAAACAACCACCGTTGCATTGTCCCAGACCATGTCGGCTGCGGCCTTTCGGAAAAGTCCGATGAATTTATCGACTACACCCTTGAAGATCATATAGACGACCTTGAATCCCTCCTCGAGAACATTCTGCCGCCGGAAGGCGAACGGGGAGGCGCTTTCGACCTCATTGTCCACGACTGGGGCGGAACGATTGGCCTCGGCTATGCGTTGCGCCACCCCAAACGCCTTCGCAGCCTGGTCGTCCTGAATACGTCCGCCTTCAAGGACGGCGACATGCCGTTCCTTATCAAACTGAGCCGCAACCCCCTACTTGGGTCGTTCCTGGTGCGGGGTTTGAACCTATTCTGCCTCGGCGGCGTCTGGTTCACGACAATGAAGAGAATGCCAAGAGCGGTGAAAAAAGGATTTGTCCTTCCCTATACCGACTACACCAACCGCGCGGCGGTATACGGCTTCGTCCGGGATATTCCCCTTTCCCGTTCCGGACCGACCTGGGATTTGCTGTCGACCATAGACGACGGACTGAAGGAACTGCTCTCGGACGTCCCGATGCTGATACAGTGGGGCACGAAGGACTGGTGCTTTACGCCGGAGTTCCTCAAACTCTGGCAGACCCGATTCCCCGGAACCGAAACGAACAAATACAATGCCGGCCATTATCTCCTGGAGGATGCGGGTGAAAAAATTATCGAAAGGATCCGGGGTTTTCTGGCAAAGAAATAAGCGGGGCATATAGCCCGAGGAGCATTATTTGATAGGCAATTTCAATATCGACGAACCAAAAATAGACGACGGTCTTTCACAGATGGTCGAGTCCCACCGAGCCAAGACAGGACAGGATTACGGCGCCATATTATATTTTGGTCTATGGGGTACGGCGGACTGTTCCGCGGAAGTGCGGCTCTACGCCGGATACCGGCATCTCGTCGAATCCCCGGAAGACGGCGCAGCTTGGCTGGAAGTGTCCAGGGCGCATCTGGAAGAAGAGGAATTCGACAAGGCGGAGCTGATCCTTGACGAACTGATCCGCCTTGGTTGTCCCGGACTCTACACCCAAATCTATAGTGAAGACCCGGAAATACACCGCGCCTATATCCGCGCGGAGGAAGGCCGCCTCGAGGACGCCCTCGAACTGATGGACAACCTCAAGACGAAACACGACGAGTCCCCTGTCTACCATTTCTTCATCGGTAGCATTCTCCATGAATCTGGCGATCTTCTCGGAGCCGTCGCCGAGTACCGCATGGCCCTGAACGCGCTGGAAACATTCAGGCAAGAGATGGAGGAAGAGGAACTTGACATCGAGGAAGGCATTGATTTCGATACAGCCAAGCATTATATCATAGAATTTCTTCGCTCAGCCGAAAACGGTGAAATCATGGTTGCAAACAGCCGTCCGTTCGATTTGGCCGGGTTGCGGGAGGAATAAAAATCCATGCCCGGACTCGCCAATGTTGCACAACGCCTGCGCACCAACGCATCGGCGACGCCGGGCAAACCGGCGGTGGTGATTTGCCGCGGGCCTGGCGAAAAAGGCGGCAAGTTCAGGCGGGAACAGATCACCTTTGCGGAGCTTGAACGCGATTCCGACGCTGCGGCGCGCGGCTTTGAAAAAATCGGCATCCATCGGGGACTCAAGACCCTGGTCATGCTGAGACCCTCATTCCCGTTTTTTTCCTGTTTTTACGCCTTGTTTAAAATTGGCGCAGTGCCGGTGCTCATAGATCCCGGCATGGGCGGCAAACGCCTTCTCGAATGCCTCAAGGACGTCCAGCCCGAAGCCATGGTCGGCATTCCCCTCGCCCACGCGGCGCGGGTCATCCTGCCAGGCTATTTCCCGAAATTGAAAATCAGCGTTACTCTGGGAAAACGTTGGTTTTGGCGCGGCCATCTCTGGGAAAAATTCCGTATTTTCGATGATCAGCCGTTCCCCATGGCGGAAACGCGCGCCGATGACCTCGCGGCAATCCTTTTCACCACCGGCAGCACCGGCCCGGCAAAAGGCGTCGAATACAACCACGGTGCCCTGAACGCCCAGGTCGGCCTGATCGCCGACGCCCTCGGGATCAACCAGGACGACAGGGATGCGGCGACCTTCCCCGGCTTCTCCCTATTCTCCATCGCCCTTGGGATGACGGCGGCAGTACCGGACATGAACCCGACGAAACCGGGATCAGCCTTTCCTCCGAACATAGAAACTGTCGTCAACGAAAACAAATGCACCTTTTCTTTCGGTTCCCCCGCATTATGGAACCGAGTCAGCGCCCACGCGCACGAGCACAGCATCAAACTGCCGACCTTGAAAAAAGTCATCATGGCCGGCGCGCCGGTGCCGAACATCGTGCATGAACGCCTTCTTGGCGGCATCCTTCCGGAAGGCGCCGAGACCTACACCCCATACGGTGCGACGGAATGCATGCCTGTCTCCAACATGCGTGGGTCCGAAGTGTTGAGGGAAACAGCATCCTTGACCAAGGACGGCAAAGGCGTCTGCGTCGGCCTTCCGGTACCGGGACTCCGGGCGGAGATCATCACCATAACCGATACGCCCATTGAAAAATGGAACGACGGCCTTCTCGCCGACCCGGCTGAAATCGGGGAGATAGCCATCAAGGCCGACCACGCATCCCGGCATTACCACGGCAAACCCGAAGCCGATCGACTGGCGAAAATCAGTGACGGCGACAAATTTTGGCACCGCATGGGGGATGTGGGATATAAAGATGACAAGGGGAGACTCTGGTTCTGCGGCAGAAAATCCGATCGCGTGGTCGCGACGGACAGAACCTATTTCACTATCCCGGCCGAAGCGATTGTCAACCAGCATCCCGCTGTGTTCAGAAGCGCTTTGGTAGGAGTGGGAGCGAGAGGAAGAGAACGTCCGGTCTTCATCATCGAATTGAAAAAAGACGCGACGCCGACCGACGAAGAAACGCTCCGGAAAGAGCTTCTCCAGCTGGCGGCAGCCAATCCTGCCTCCAGCGGCATAACGGATATCCTTTTCCATCCGGCATTCCCAGTGGATATTCGTCATAACGCCAAAATTGGCCGTGAAGCATTGGCAAAGTGGGCGGCTGAAAAGTTCTGACACCTATGGGCGGCGACGGAAAAGATTTGCGTTTGCCGTATTGCCCCTATTTAATGGAATCAACTACGGATGGTTTGCCCTCCGTGGTTATCTGTAAATCATTTAATATTTTATCGGCAAGGTCCGCGAATGCGCATACTCTATCTGGTTAGTGGAAGAGACGCCCTCTGGGGCGGCGCCACCATCCGAGACGCCGCCTTTGTGCGGGGTTTGCGCCTGCTTGGGCATGAAGTCGAAGCCCTCTCCATCGCCGGCCATGCGCTTGTGGACGGCACTCCGGAAGATTCCGATCTGTTCAGCAATATGGCGAGCGGCAGATTCAAAACAATGTTTCCCCGCCTGGTGAAAGTTCCGACAACCATCGCCGGCCTAATAAAAAAGCCCCGGCCGGTCAGGAACATGACCTCCTTCGCCGTCGCCGGTTATGTCGACAAGGACGGCCCTCTGGCGGTAGCGGTGCTTTCCGGCAGGGATAAAAAATTGCGCCGGGAATATTTGCGTACGCTTGAATACATCAAAACGAAAAACATGCGCTTCGACATTTTGGTGCTGAGCAACGCCATGCTTTCCGGAATGGCGGAGCCGCTCGGAAGTACGCTTGGCTGTCCTGTCGTCTGCCTTACCCAAGGTTCGGACCGTTATGTCGAGGAACTGGCTGAGCCTTACCGCTCCGATGCGCGGAAGCTGGTGAGGAAAAACGCCAGGAACTTCGCCAAGGCCATCGCCACCAGCCGCTTTTTCGCCATCCGCGCCACCGAATTCCTCGCCCTGCCGCCCTCGCGGGTCACGGTCGTCACCCCAGGAATCGATGTGGAGCGCTTCACCGGCTCGAAGGCCCGCGTCCGCAAACCCTTTGTGGTCGGCTTTTTGTCTCCGATTCACCACCGCACCGGCCTCGACATCATCGTTGACGCGGTGGACTCCCTGAACAAGTCGTGCAAGACAAACATCCAGCTGTGGATCGGCGGTCAGGTGGCGGACGACCGTTACTGGCAGCGTGTCCGCCGGCGTCTCGAATCGACATCCCTCAAGGACGGCTACCGGGTCTTTGGTCCGCTGGATACGCGCGCGCGGCGGGATTTTTATCAGGAAATCAGCACCCTCGCCATCGCGCCCCGCGAACCTGAATCCAAGGGCATCATCCCGCTGGAAGCCATGAGCATGGGCATTCCGGTCGTCGCGCCGTCGACGGGGATCGTGCCGGAGTTGTTCCATCTTGTCAAGGGCGGCTTATTGGTATCTCCGGAGTTGCCGGTGTGGATGTATGCCAAATCTTTTGAACTGCTTTCCAGCATTCCCGAGACCGCAGACAAAATGGGTGAGACCGCAGCAGAGGGGGTACGGGCGCATTTCACCATGGAAGCGGCGGCGGCACGTCTTGCCGAAGAGCTTGAAACAACTCTTAATTAATAAATAATGATGAAAAAGGAGACGCATATGAAATGGCGTACCGCGTTTGTACTTATCGTCATCATCGCCCTGATAATCTACATTGGACTGAATTTCCGCCCGATTCCCCCCGGCGGCAAGGCAACCGCCACCCAGGAAGGCGCCCTGCCCGCATCCGCGGACTCGGAAATGGATACGGCGGAACGCGACCTCTGGCTGGAAGGCTTAGCGAAGGCGGACGTGACATCCATCGTCATTTCGCAGACCGAACCGGAACGGCAAACAAGCCTTACTCTCCAAGACGGCGTCTGGCGTCTGGCCGGCGACAGTTCCCCCCTGGCTGACGAAGCGAAGGTAACGGCTCTCCTGGACGACCTGTTCGCGTCACCTGTCGCCATCCAACCCGACGCCCCTGCGGAGCAATCCTGGAACGGTCCGACAATCCTCCTGGCGACGGAAAACGACAGCACCGAAATCGCCCTTATTTCTTTTTCGACCGTCGATTATTCCCACAACCTGGTCAAGGTACCGGACAGCGGAACAGTCTGGAGAATCGATGCCGATCTTCTCGGCGATATCGGAATCTGGGGCGCGAACAACCCGCGCGAGGCGCAACCTGGCTTTTGGCTGAAAAAGAATGTCTTTACTTTCGATGCGGTCAAACTCGCCAACATCGATTTTGAAAGTCCCGGGCAAAGCATCTGTCTCGCCGTGGATGAAGATGGAAAGTGGCATAGTGCCGGCACCTGGCCGCTTGTGCAATTCGCCACCATCGATACCGAAGCATTGCAGCGTTGGATTGAAGACCTTGCAACGCTGCGGATAACGGACGCCGCACCGCAGGATCTGTATTTCGAGCTCAATTTCGACAATCCGACCCATATGATCAGGCTCGGACTTGAAGAAGGAGAAATTGTCTCCCTTGCCGGGCTACGGGCGGACGACGGAAAATACTATATCGAACTTTCTTCGCAGCCCGGTCAAATTTATACCATTCCGGAATGGCGTTTTAATCTTTATTTCCGCCGCATAGCCGATGTTTTTCCAGACCTTCTCCCGTCTTTTAACCCGGAGGAAGCCAGGTTTATAGACATCAGGCGCGACGGCCTGAGCATCAAACTCGTACAACGGGCAGGCGTTTGGTTTGCCGGCGATTTCCCGCATCCCCTCCGGGAAGGTGCGGTCGATCATTGGCTTGACGCGCTGGCCTATTGGCATCCCCTTGATTCATTCAACCCGCAAAACGCCCCCGCCATCCCCTTTGGCGCGCCCACGGTCGAGATCAGCCTGGACGGCGACAGCAAGCGTTTCCGTCTGGGTGATAGCGATGCCGCGCGTAGGGTGAGTTACATCGAAGTCGCCCCTCTTATCGTGTTCAGTGCAACGGCGGACGATGCGGAAATCATGTTCCCCTATCTTGAAGACGTATTTGACTTCTCCCAGATCATGCCCGGCATGGAAGCGCTGGCCAGACAGGTCGCGGCGACCATCGAGCAAAACAGCGCCTCTTTTACCATAACTTCCGGTTCCCCCGAGGATAACGACAGCGATCCTGCACGGGAGCTCCCCGAACCGGATGTACAGGAGCCGGAACGGGCGGCAATGCCCATGGACGACCAGCCGCTGGAAACGCCGAAAGAAACAGAAACACCGACGCCAAATACAATGGAAATTCCGGAACATGCGGCAGACGCCGCTGAAAATGTGCGTGGAGAAATCGTGGGCGACATTGCCGCGCAGGGTGAGGAAGAAGGGGAAATGGAGCCTGGCCTGGTCGAAATTTTCGATGACCCGGTTCCCACGGACGATACTCCGCAAGTCGAGGATATGGCAAGGGAGGAGGACGTCATCGCAAATGAATTGAAGTCCGAGGATCCCGCCGTCGCGCCAGACCTTCCAGCAGTCGAGGAAATTCCTGTGGAAGAAGCCGGAATTGAATCGACTCCGGACGAGTTGTCCTCGGAACAAAAGGATGAAACCGCACCATAACGCATACCGGACCGGGGGAATCGACGTTTTTTACTAAAAAGCTATAAACTGTTGCTTACAGGAGTCAAGTTTCGTAAAATCAGTTTGTTAGTGTATAATACATTTACAGTTATTCATCTGTACTGCAACGCATGTCTATGGGGACTTGCCGCAGGGGGCATATATTGAGCAGCGCGGCATGGCGTGTAAGGATCTGCCAATGGGCGATTTTAACCAAGACGAAATAGATGCTCTGCTGGCCGGGTTGGGAACAGACGGTGCCGGAGGCGGCGACGAATCTGCCGCCGAACCCGCTCCCGAACCTGATCTGGAACTGGAAGGAGTAGCCAGCCAGGACGACATCGACGCGCTTTTCGCCGCCGTCGGCGGACCCACCGAAGATGCCGCGCCTGCCGCCGAACCTGCTCCCGAGCCACCGCCCGAGCACCAGTCTCCGAGCCCCGCTGCGGCTGAAGAGGAAGGCGTTGCCAGCCAGGACGACATCGACGCGCTTTTCGCCAGCACAGGCGCTGAAGCCGCTCCCGCTCCGGAACCGGAACCCGTTGCCGAGGCACCGGTGGAGGAACCACCCACCCAACCTGCCGCAGTGCCCGAACCGGAACCTGAAGCAGCCCCCCAACCCGCAATCGCAACCGACGACTCCGGCACCATGGACAGTGCAGACATCGAAGCGGTTCTTTCCGACATCAAGGCCGATGCTCCGGCAAACGTCGGCGTAAGCGGAGGGACGGTCGCCATCGACACCGTCGACATGAACGAATTGTTGAACCAGATCAACGAAGCCGCGCCTCCCCCGGCGCAAATGCCTGTCCATGACATCCACAGCGCCGAAACTGTGACAGAGGTGCCGGACCCGAATGCCGGGTTCGCGGCTGAACTACCGGATATCTCTATCCCGCAGATGCCATTTCCGACCCCGCAGCCGGCGGCCTACTCAGTGCCGTCCACCCCCGCACCGCCATTGGAATTACCGCCCGCGGCATCGCATATGCGGGACGTCCGGTCGGTCCTTTCCAGCGCCGGCGAGGTGGAGAGCATGGCGAACCAGATTTCCGGCATGCTTGGCCAACTGTCGGAGAAAGCCCACCGCTATATGCAGGCCTGGCTGACGGCGGACAGCGAGTCGAAAGACCTCCGTACCCGGCTCCTCAACGAAGAACATCTGCGCGCCGTCGCCATTGGCGAAAAAGACGCCATGCTCAAGGAAGTCGAACACCTGCGTTCGAAAGTCAGCACGCTGGAAGGGGAAAAGCTTGGCACCGGCGAAGCCAGGCGCACTTCGGAAGCCGCCTTGCAGTCGCAGATCCGGGAACTTGAATCGAGGATCAAGATACTGTCTTCCGAAACGGAATCGCTGAAGGATGAACTGACCCGCTCCCGCACCGAAGCGACCGGCGTCGACATAGAAAGCCGCAGGGCCCGCTTCGAAGCGGACAGATTGAAAAGCGAAATCGAATCCGAACGTATGGAACGGCTCCGCATCCAACGGGCGCTGGAAAACCGCGAAAAGGAAATCCAGGCCATGCAGGCGCAGTCGGCGGGACAGGCGTCGTCACTGTTCATCGACGAACTGCACCGACTGGTCAGGCGGCTAGAGTCCGAGCTCGATGCCCGCGCTTCGGGTGCGCACGAAGCGCTCCGCCAGGTAGACCGCCTCGAAGTCCCGGAAAGCATGGTTCCCGTGATGGCGAACCTTCGCGCCGCCCTTATGCAGGCTCTGGGCGCCGACAAGGAGCAGGACGACGCCATCCGCAGCCTTGGCCGCGAAGCGGAACGCGTCAGCGGCATAAAGGGCGTCGAACCGGTCAAAACGGAAATGGTGTCGTTTGAAAGCGCCCTTTCGACGTATAATCTCGTCTCCGCCCTGGAAATCGCCGGAGCATTGCTGAGGGAAGCGAAGGCTACCCCGGTATCATTGATGCGGCGTATTTACCAGTCACCCGCGTTGCGCCGTCAGGAAGCAAGCGAACACCTCTCGGATCTTGCCCGGCTGCTCGAAGGTCTGCGGACAGTGCAGGAATCGGCTGACCGAGCGCGCGGCTCCGAAAGCGGCGATTCGGAAGTGTTTTTCGTGCAGATGTTCGATTTCCTGCACAACCTCGTGCGCATGAAGTTGGTCACCAGGATGACCGGCGAAATGTGGCGCATATTCCTCGACCTGCGCGGCCGCTTCAGCTTCGTCACCTCCGACAAGCAATGGGGCGACTACCGTGACGGCGTATTGGGCACGAATCAGCCGAAATAGCATAGTAATTAAAGGTGGAGCAAATGATCGTAAAGCGTTTGGCTGAAGACCGTACGCATCTTGACATCAAGTGGCTGCGCAGCTGGGCCACGTTCACATACAGCCCGTATATCGATCCCGAGCTGAACAGTTACCATGACCTGTTGAAATTGGATGATGAAATACTTGCTCCCGGCGGCGGTTTTGACCGCCATCCGCACACGCATACCGAGATGTTCCATTACATCCTTTCCGGCGAGCTTGTGCATCATAACGATGGAGGTACAATAAACGTCCTGAAAGCGGGAGATATCCAGCGGGTCAGCGCGGGCGTGGGCATTGTCCACACCACCACAAACCCTTCGCCAAACCAAGACACGCATTTTCTGCAATTCTGGATCAACCCGAGACGGCATACGCAGGAATCGGCCATCGATGTGATCAATGTCACTCCGGAAGAGAAAAAAAATCGCCTCCGTCTCATCGTATCGCAGGACGGCGTCGACGGTTCGCTCTCCATACAGCAGGACACGCAAATCCATCTTGCGACAATCGATCAGGGCGTGAGCCTGCCTTTTCCACTCGCGCCGGGACGAAGGGCGTTTTTGTATGTTATTGCCGGAAGTGTCATGCTGAACGGGACAACGATAAATCAGGGCGACAGCGCCGGAATCGAGGACGAGCCCATAATCAAACTGAAGGGCATAAGCCAGGAACCCGCAGAAATACTCTTGTGGACATTGCGTTGACAAGTCGCGGTGATCGATTGTCAAAATGACCATATTTCAGCAGTTATAGGACATGAAAAAATAATTCGAAGGAAATCAAGTTCTTCGTAACAAGCAGAACGACAGACGGTTAGGTATTTATAATTACTTTCTTATAATATCTTTCCGGCGATGGAAATATACTTGCATAGTTTCCAACGAAGCCAGTCTATGACAAGAATAGACTGGTTTTCAATTTGTTTGACGTTATAACATGTGCATATTTTGCAAAAAATGATTATTCTTTTATTGGCTTATTTTTAGGAGGAAACAGCATTATGGCAGTTAAACCGTTGGGCGACAAGATTTTGGTCAAGCGCCTTGAAGCCGAAGAAATCACCAAGGGCGGCATCGTCCTTCCCGACAGCGCCAAGGAAAAACCGAAGGAAGGCAAAGTTATCGAAGTCGGACCCGGCAGGGTCACCGACGACGGATCCCGCTCCAAAATGCAGCTCAAGAAGGGCGACAGCATTCTCTTCACCAGCTACGCGGGCACCGAAATCAAGATTGACGGCCAAGAATACCTCATCATGTCCGAGGACGACGTCCTCGCCGTTGTTGAAGGCTAATTCCCATACCATATCCGATCATTAATAACGTACAAGAAATTACGAGGAGAATAACGAATGTCAGCAAAGAAACTGGCCTTTGATTCCGATGCGCGCGAAGCCATCCGCGCCGGCGTCAAAAAGCTTGCGCAAGCCGTCAAGGTCACCCTCGGTCCCCGTGGCCGCAACGTCGTCATCGAAAAGTCCTACGGCTCCCCCACGATCACCAAGGACGGCGTCACCGTCGCCAAGGAAGTGGAACTCGAAGACAAGTACGAGAACATGGGCGCACAGATGGTGAAGTCGGTCGCTTCCAAGACCTCCGACGTCGCCGGCGATGGCACCACCACCGCCACGGTCCTCGCTGAAGCCATCTTTGACGAAGGCCTCAAGAACGTCGCCGCCGGCGCCAGCGCAATGGCCCTCAAGCGCGGCATTGACAAGGCTGTCATCGCTGTCGTCGAAGAACTGAAGAACATCTCCAAGCCCGTCAAGGCCAACAAGGAAATCGCGCAGGTCGCCACCGTCTCCGCCAACGGCGACGACGAAATCGGCTCCAAGATCGCTGAAGCCATGGACAAGGTCGGCAAAGACGGCGTCATCACCGTCGAAGAAGGCAAGGCCCTGGACACGACAATCGACCTCGTCGAAGGCATGCAGTTCGACCGCGGCTACCTCTCCCCCCACTTCGTCACCTCTGTCGAAGACATGGAAGCCGACCTCGAAAACGCCTATGTACTCCTTTATGAAAAGAAAATCTCCAACATCAAGGACCTTCTCCCCATCCTCGAGAAGATCGCCCAGTCCCGCCGTCCCCTCCTGATCGTCGCCGAGGAAGTCGAAGGCGAAGCACTCGCCACTCTGGTCGTCAACAAGCTCAGGGGCACCCTCAATGTCTGCGCCGTCAAAGCTCCCGGCTATGGCGACCGCCGCAAAGCAATGCTCGAAGACATCGCCGTCGTCACCGGCGGCCAGGCTGTATTCGAAGACATCGGTATGAAGCTGGAAAACCTCGATATTTCCGCCCTCGGCCAGGCCAAGAAAATTATCGTCGACAAGGAAAACACCACCATTATCGAAGGCAAGGGCAAGGCCGACGCAGTCAAGGGCCGCATCGAACAGATTCGCCGCGAAATCGACGCCACCACCTCGGATTACGACCGCGAAAAACTCCAGGAACGCCTGGCGAAGCTCGCCGGCGGCGTTGCACAGGTCAATGTCGGCGCGGCCACGGAAGTTGAAATGAAGGAAAAGAAGGCCCGCGTCGAAGACGCCCTCCAGGCGACCCGCGCAGCTGTCGAAGAAGGCATTGTCCCCGGCGGTGGCGTTGCCCTTATCCGCTGCCTCCCCGTCCTCGACAAGGTCAAGACCCTGAACGAGGATGAAAAAACCGGCGTTGACATTGTCCGCCGCGCCATTACGGCACCCCTGCGCTCGATCGCCGAGAACGGCGGCAAGGAAGGCGCGATTATCGTCCAAAAGGTCAAGGAAGGCAAAGATTCCTTCGGCTACAATGCCGCCACCGACGAATACGGCGACCTGGTTAAGATGGGCGTCATCGACCCGACCAAGGTCACCCGTTCAGCTCTGCAGAATGCGGCCTCCATTTCTGGCCTGCTTCTCACCACCGACTGCGCCATTGTCGAAATTCCGGAAAAGAAACCCGCCATGCCAGGCGGTGCCGGCGGCATGGGTGGTATGGGCGGCATGGGAGGTATGGGTGGAATGGGCGGCATGCCCGGCATGATGTAACGTACATCGCCTACTGCCCCGAAAATACATGAACAACTAACCCTCCCTTTTAACGGGAGGGTTTTTTGCGTAATAAATGCATTGCGACCCGCATCCCGGAAATTGTGGATGTATTCCTTCCGGTTTGTTTAGACGTCGGGACGACGTTTTTGGGGTTGCGATGTTTTCGGTACGGGGACTCGTCTCCGCACCGCATCCACCCGCGATCCCGGAGCAATTAACATACAATCAGGAATGAAATGTCCGCAGTTGCCGGGAACCAGGTCGTGTAAATCATTTTAGTCATAGTAACAATCTTTACAGCATGCGCATAAAAATCTGTCATAATGACACGGTTTCCTCGATAACGAAGGACTGTTGGTCTTTTTGACAGATTTTACTAGCTGTACACGATAAAAAATTGAGGGGATTTATAGAGGTGATTTAATAACCCCCTATAATTTCAGTAGTTACTGCAATGCAAGAAATTTCCGGAAAACTGGCAGAGGTCTTGCATTAGGACTAAGTATGAATTGCAGTTTATTTGTTTTGATTTTAATCTGCGTACTTAGTACTACTTTTACTATTAAGCAAGGAGGTAAGTTATGTTCCATGTTAGACCTAGAAGTTTCATGCCCTGGATCTCTCTAGGGGAGCAGCTGGATAGATTGAATGGGGAATTTAACCGTATGTATGGCAAAGCAACGCGCGAAATTGACTCGGCTTTCCCCGCGTTCAACATCCATAGCAATGCCGAAGGCGCTATTCTTACAGCCGAACTGCCTGGCGTCGACATCGCCGATCTCGACATTACAGTCGCTGGCAATGTCATCTCGGTGAAGGGAACCAGGAAAGAGGGATCTGCTGAAGATGGCAAGCACCTGCGCCGCGAACGGAAGGTTGGTGAATTCGTCCGTTCGTTCGAAATGCCGTTCACAATCGAGGCCGACAAAGTCGAAGCCCGTTCCAATAATGGCGTCCTCAAGGTTGTCGTCCCCCGTTCCGAAGCCGACAAACCCAAGCGCATCGAAGTCAAAACCGCGTAATAATCGGCTGCTCAACAACTATTTACTAGAAAAAGGGATTACTTATGGATACCACATACGAAGCCAAAGACAATAACGCGGTAAAGGCCGAAGCCAAGGCTCCAGAAGGCGCGGAACGCATTGAAAACCGTCGCGTCTACATGCCTGCCGTGGATGTTATTGAAAATGAAAAAGAATCCGTCCTCTTCGCCGATATGCCCGGCGTCGACCAGGCGAACATCGATATTACTATCGAAAAGAATGTCCTCACCATCAAAGGTAAACCTACCTACCCGGAATTCTCCGGCTATGAACCGGTTTATTCTGAATACGGCATCGGCGATTTCAAACGCTCCTTTACCCTTTCTGACGCGGTTGACAAGGACAATATCTCCGCCACCGTCAAGGACGGCGTCCTCACACTTCGTCTTCCCAAGGCAAGCCCCAAGACACGCAAGATCTCGGTGGCCAACGCGGAAGCGTAATAATTATCTGGTTACGCCGCCTCCGCTTTCAATAGAAGAGCCCCTTTTCCATATGGAAAAGGGGCGTTCTTTTCGCCGGGACGGACTGGCCATTACGGGGTGTACACCCACTCGATCTTCCTGAACTTGCTTTCCAACTCGTCGCCATAATCCAGCATGGCCTGCTCGGGATTGGCATTATAGGCGGATGCGAATTTCCGATCCTCCTGCGCCAGTTCGCCGATCGCGGTGTTTCGCGTTGCATCGCGGTATGCTTGCCGGTAGGGTGCGAAGGCTTCGGAGAAAATCCGCTGCTTTTCCATTGCCTCGGCCCAGAGTTGGTCGTACTGCTCGTCTGTCAGTTTGGCCGTATGCGCATCCTCCCGGACATATTCCGTCTGACCCGAAGCCATCGCCGGGGCCGCCTTTATTAAACCGGGAATTTCTGGCCTCGGAATCCCTAACGCCTCAAGGCTAAACATTATATGCGGGCCGGGCAACAGGCCTCCGCTATTCATGATCGCAACCGGTCCATTGATCCCGGCCTTGGCGCATGCGTCCTGTAGCGCTTTGGTGATCTCTTCCCGCATGGGCTCAAGCGAGGATCCCTCGGCTGCGGAGACACTTTCAGGGGCGTCGCCGAAGTATTCGGAAGGGAATTTATTCCGCATGCGCTCGAGGGAGTATCCCGTCAATTCGATAATATCCGTGGTATCGAAAATCGAAGAGGAAGACGAGCGGTTCTCCGCATTCTGCGACGGGGCGACTGACGGCTTTGTTTGGTACTGATATGCCTGTAAACCTGTAAAGCGGTAGAACTAGAGACATTCATTTCTGGATCCCCCATAAAAGAAGAGAGAATCTCAAATAGCAACGCAACTTCCAGTAGTTTATCAAATAATCAAATATCTCCCTCCCCTCATAACATATTCTTATTTAAAAACTTAAAGAAATTCAAAATTCACCCGGTTTTCACTCGATCCGGTTACGGGTGCTATCTTCAGCTCCAAACCGGAAATAATTGCAGGATACATGCGAAAATTCCTGACTTGCCCAATGATCCGTTGTCGATTTTCGCGCTAACCATCCGCCACGGCTGGATTAAAAAAAATTCTTTCTTCCCCCTTGACAACTTCTTCCGAAAGTCCATAATACCATACAAGATATTGACAAGAAGAAGACAGTATATACCATATATAGGTAGTTATTGCTACCGGCATTTTTGTTGGATTCGGTGTGTGCAAGTGAACATCCGATACCATCACTGGGGAAATGCCGGTTCTATGCGCCATACTCAACGGGGACTGCGTTCTCACCAAGAAAGGGATCACAATGGAACTTACCGCGTTTTATGACACAATCGAAGCCCACTCCGACCTCGAAGGTCTCGGGATTGACACCGCCTGCGCAAACCAGCAGCCCGGCGTCATTATCAGGCAGAATAAAACAAACCTTATCACCCGTATCCCCACTGCCGCCATTGAAGCTGCGGAATGGGATATACTTGAACAAGTTCTGATGGGTGAACGCGAACCCCAGATCCTGCAGCACATGACCAGGGTCGTCGGCTACTTCAGCCGCGTCGAAAACTGGAATAAATCAAAGGTTGGCGAACTCAAAGACCGTCACAAAGGCAACTACTCCATTGCCGGCTAACTGTTTCCCCCAATAATGAGCTAGCCAATCTCCCCCTGCCCGGCCTTCTTGGCCGGGTTTTTTTTTGATCTTCGCACTGATAAATAATTAGGATAAAAAATAAAGAATTTGATAACCCAAAAAATATCGATATATTTTTCTTTATTTCTCTTGCTTCTGCAATAGATAAATATATAATTATCTATTATGCGGATGACGATTATTCGAAATCGTCAATTACTGATCTGTAACCCATTGCAATTCAAGGAGAGAAGCTGTATGTGGGAAGAAAATGTCGATGTCAATGCCATTACCGAAATTCGTGCTCGTAGCCTGTGTTACCTTGGCGTCGATGCGATTAACAAGATGAACGATATTGCGGCGGAATTAAAAAAACGCGGAGTCGATGCCGCTCTTGTCGTAACCGGAAAAGGCTCGCATATCAAAACCGGCGCCTGGGACAAAGTCAAGGCTGCGCTGGATAAAGAAGGAATCAAATACGCGCTCTACGACAAGGTTACCCCGAACCCAACTGCCGACCAGGTTGACGAAGCCGTGGCGGAAGGGCAGAAAGTCGCGGCGAAAGCGGTTATCGCCATCGGCGGCGGATCGCCCATTGACGCAGGCAAGGCGGCGGCGGCGCTTCTCGCCAACCCGGGCAAGACTGCACGCCAACTCTGCAATTTCGAGTTCAGCCCTGAATGCGCCGTCCCGATAGTCGCCATCAACCTTACCCACGGCACCGGCACCGAGGTCAACCGTTTCGCCGTCGTCACTGTCCCGGAGACTGAATACAAGCCCGCCCTCGCGTTCGAATGCATGTATCCTCTCTTCTCCATCGACGATCCGGCGCTCATGACCAAACTGCCGGAGCATCAGACCGTCTATGTCTCCGTCGACGCGGTCAATCACGTTATCGAAGCCTGCACCACCAAGGTCGCCTCCCCGTACACCATTTCCATTGCCAAGGAAACGGTGGCGCTCGTGGCGAAGTACCTGCCTCTCGCGAAAAAGGATCCGTCCGACTTGCGGTCGCGCTATTTCCTTCTCTATGCATCTATGCTGGCGGGTATCTGCTTCGACAACGGCTTACTGCACCTGACCCACGCCCTTGAGCATCCCCTTTCCGGCGTGCGGCCGGAATTGTCGCACGGATCAGGCCTGGGGATAATACTGCCTGCGATTATCGAAGCGATATACCCGGCCAAGGCCGATGTGCTGGCGGACGTCCTTGCTCCGATAGCGCCCGGCCTCAAAGCGGACGGTGCGGACGCGGCAAAGGCGGCGAAAGCGGTTCGCGGCTGGCTAACGGAGCTGGGCATCCCGGAAAACCTGCGTGCGGAAGGGTTCAAGGCGGACGAGGTGGAAAAACTGACCGATCTCGCCTTTACCACGCCCGGCCTCTCCGGCCTTCTTGGCCTTGCCCCAATCGATGCGAATCGCGACGTGGTACGCGGTATTTATGAAAAAGCCATGTGAGCAGCCGATCAATGAAAACTAAAAAATCCCGCCAATAAAGGGCGGGATTTTTTTGGTTTATGTCGTTTTCTCTGACATATCATGAGGGCTAGGGCGCTAAGGACATTCAAACGTCCTTATTATAAGGTTCGAGTTTAAAACTCAAAGCCCAATTGGCCGTATATGACGTCGGCTTTACCCTTAAGGGTTTTTGCCCGGTTGCCGGTGCGAACGACATTGCCCGCCCCATCGGTGCCGATATTTTGTTTCCAAGTGACCTCTTCGTGTTTCCAGCCGAGTTCCAGATTAACACCATAAGGAAGCGTATAGCTGAGACCAGTATAAAATGACCATGCGGTGGCGCGGTCGTCACGGCTGTTCAATTTGTCCTTGGTAAGTACGTAATCGCCTTGGGCAAAAAATGTGAATTGATCATTCAGGTCGAAAGACGCGCCGAAATTGATCGCGTCTGAATCGATATCCTGCAGCCCGTCGACATTCCAACCATGGATCCACTGTCCCCAAGTGTAAAGCCGATTGAAAAAGGCTGGGCGATAGCTAAAGGAGAGGGAGGTCGCGGTATTGTTTTTGGCGTAATCGGTCAACGATCTATTTTGTTTATCGTGAAAATTCAGTACGCTGGCGGTGAATTTGAGGTCCTCTATGGGAGAATAGGCGATACGGGCGCTCATGCTGCCGAAGCCGTAATTACGACTTTTATATGTATGCCCATCGCGATAGAACTGCTCCCCGCCAGCATACCGGCTGTTGCTGATACGACCGTCGCGGCTGTAATTTTGGAAAAACGAAAGTTCAGCAAGCAGCTTTCCGTCCAAACCTTCCCAGTAAGGCGTTACTTGGGTTATACCGGAAATATCCCACATATTATGCCGCGGCGCAAGTTCGCCATAGTGCCCGAGCCTAGTGTCGAAGGTGGTAAAATAGTCGCCCCATATGATCCCGTCATGGGTGTCGCCGTTATCCCCGACGTGGGGGGAAAGCCAGCCCACGGAATTGTCATCACCGAAAACAAGGGCGTCGCGGCCGACCTTGATGCCGAATCCGCTGTTGCAGATGTCTTTCCAGCGCACATAATATACTTCGGCATTGTCGAAGCCGTCGTCGTCCGACGTTTGAAGATTCATCTCGATATAAGCGTCAAAGTGGTCGTTGACGTCTATCTGCATGTAGATCATCGCGTCAGCTATGAACAAGTCGCCTTGGGCGGCTTCGGCGCGGCGGCCATAACCGGGGGTAGGACCCCCAAGAACTGTGCCGTGATAAATCCCCGGCGCCTGGTTGCCCACGAAGTTGACTCCTGCATCAAACCCTTCGATGTCGGGGTTGGCATAAATACTGTCTACTCGGGCATTTCTGTAGGTATAGGCGGTGGTCAACAAACCGCCGATGGTGACGGTGGCGTTCTTGTTCAGGCTGACTATGCCTTCGGGGGCGCCGTCATAATTCGCATTGGCATAACCACTGCTACGGTTTGTCTTGCTTTCGAGATCCTTCAGCAACGCTTCCTGCGCCACGATTTTCGCCTGCAGGCTGCGGACATCCACATCTTCCGCAAATATGACGTTCCCCGCGAAGGCAACGATAACCGTATACACGGCAATACGTAAAAAGTTCACAATAATCCTCCTCCAAATTTTTCCATCGTCCGTGATTGTGCTGCTTTGAATATATCCCAAGTGGTAACTATAAATAATGAGTGGCGAAATTTCAATAAAAATTTTTATCGGAATATACTATACGACAATGGTTGACTTAGGATGGAACTCAATTATACTATATCGGCGAGGGGAATCAAGCCGAGTATTGACCATGGCGACCCAACCCCAAAACATGAAATACACCGCAGCCGGTCTTGTCGTCACCAATCCGGGAGGCTGGATCGGGTGGCTGTCGCGGCGTATGTTTCCGGTCTGGTCGACGCAAACATATTTAAAAATCGTCCGCCTTACCCATAACCGGTCGGCCCGTAACTTCATCAATGGTTTCCGCAACCATACCTCTCCGCCGTTATTTTCTCACGTGGAACTGGAAACGCTCAACCGCTGCAACGGCAGTTGCGATTTTTGCCCGGTCAATAAAAAACCCTCTCCAGGAAGGAGAGGGTTGCATTTTGACGCTATTGCAACAGCCCTCTTATGCCGTCGGCGAACGACTTGAGGATCAGCCAGCAGGAAGTCGCACCCGCGTCAAGAACGCCGATGGAGCGTTCGCCGAGACGGCTGGCGCGGCCGATTCTGGCCTGGAGGTCTTTGGTCGATTCCCAACCCGCCTTGGCGTCTTTTTCCATGGCGTCGAGGCATCCCTTGAAATCCGCTCCTGAAGCGCGGGCGGCGGCAAAACCTTCATAGGCTGGGATCAGGGTGTCCATGAGGGTCTTGTCGCCCTTCTTGGCTTCACCGAGGCTTTGGACCCCTTCCATCGCCGCCTTGAGCATGGCTTCGAAGGATTCGGCGTCGACGGTGTCCTTGTCCTTGATCACCTTGGCCATGCGCCTGAACAAGGTGCCGTAAATGGGGCCCATGGAGCCGCCGATTTCCGTAAGAAGGATGGTTCCGAGGGTCTGGAGGGCGGAGCCCATGTCCATGGCGGAAATGTCGCTCTGTTCCGCAAACATGGTGAAGCCCTTGTTCATGTTGATGCCGTGGTCGCCGTCGCCGATCGCACCGTCGATTTCACTGAGATACGCCTTGTTCTCCTGGATTACCTTAACAAGCGTGCCGACAACGGCTGCGCCGTCCTTTTTCGCAAATGAATCTGCCATTTCCGGTCTCTCCGTAATTCATAAAAATTGGGGAAGGGCGTCCTCCGCAAAAAACAAACCCTCCCCCAAACATGCGGTAAATAGTGCCTATACCCTCTTGAACTGCGTCAGACCCATGCAGTCGCATTCCATATCGACGAGCTGCTTGAGTTCATCGTCCAGCTTCATGACGGTGAGTGTCGCACCCATCATTTCCAGGGAGGTGAAGTAGTTGCCGACATAGGCGCAGTGGATCTTGATCCCCTTGTCGCCGATGAGCTGGGCCATCTTGTTGTACAGAATATAGAGCTCCATCACCGGGGTCGCGCCAAGGCCGGAGACGAGGAGGACGACTTCGTCGCCCGAATTGAACGGCAGGTCTGGGAGAACGACGTCAACCATCATCTGGGCGACTTCGTCCGCCGGCTTGAGTTCGGTCACCTTGATGCCAGGTTCGCCATGGTGGCCGATGCCGAGTTCCATGGTGCCGGGCTTGATTTCGAAGCCGGCCTTGCCGACTTCAGGGATAATGCAAGGGGTAAGGCCGACGCCGATGGAGCGGGTATTGTCTATGGCCTTCTGGGCTGCCGCGATGACTTCCTCGAGGCTTGCCCCGGTGGCGGCCTTCGCGCCGCCGCATTTCCACATGAGGATTTCGCCCGCAACGCCGCGGCGTTTATTAAGTTCTGTCTTGGGGGCGGACGGAACGTCGTCGTTGGCGACGACGGTCATGACCTTGATGTCGTCGTCGTCGGCC
This sequence comes from Planctomycetota bacterium, assembly GCA_036745875.1. Classification (GTDB taxonomy): domain Bacteria; phylum Planctomycetota; class SZUA-567; order SZUA-567; family SZUA-567; genus DAIOFH01. The sequence goes on from DAIOFH010000048.1 coordinate 23,315, forward strand.
ATTTCCTTGGCCATTTTGACATTCATGTTGTCGCCGGCGTAGTTGCCGTAGAGGACGGCGACGCCCTTACCGCCGTCGGCGGCCTTGATGGCGTCATAGAAGGCTTTGGCTGTGGGGGAGGAGAAGATTTCGCCGACCGCCACGGCGTCGACCATGTTTTTGCCGACATATCCGATAAAAGCGGGCTTGTGTCCGCTGCCGCCGCCGGTGACAATGCCGACACGATCCTTGACCGGGAACTTCGATTTGATGACGCGGGGGTTCGGGGTCTTTTCGACGATATCGGAATGGACCTTCAGGAAGCCTTCGACCATTTCGTCAACCACCTTGGACGGATCATTGAAAAATCTCTGCATTGCCTTGTCCTCCTAAAAATTGATCTTCGGTACCGAATTTAATGAAAACACATTTTGCTATTTTTTTGGTTTCTTTTCCAGATCCATGATCGCACAAACCTTCGGCGTGGACGGACCGTCCTTGAACTCGTTCGCCAGCCATTCCATGACGATCTTCTTGGCGAGCTCTATCCCGATGACGCGGGCACCCATGGTGATGACGTGGGCGTCATTGGAGAGGGCGGCGCGTTCGGCGGAAAAGGTGTCGTGGGTCTGTGCGGCGCGGATGCCGGCGCACTTGTTCGCGGACATCGCCATGCCGATGCCGGTGCCGCAGATCAGGATGCCGCGTTTTTCAAAATTACTGTCAATGATGAGTTGGCAGGCTTTTTCTGCGACGTTGGGGTAAACGGTGGCGTCGTCCTGGCTGTAGATGCCGACGTCCTCGACCTCATAGCCCTTGTCGGTAAGGAATTTAACCAGTTGGTTTTTCATGTCAAGAGCTGCGTCGTCCGAACCCATGACCAGCTGTTTGCTTTTGCTCATAGCGGGAATCCTTTATTATACGTCGTTAAATCTAGTGATCAAATAAATAGAGGCTGGATATCGATCAAGAGATGCTACTTTACAGCTGGGGTTTTGAATTGTCAAGACATTTCTTTCGTTTTCTTTTGTTTTTTTGCTGTTTTTTTCCATGAGAAATATGATGCGCGGATTTCTCATATAATACATAAGAGTGCACATTCGCTTCTAATGCAAACCCTGAAAAAAAGTGATAATTTCACAGAAAAAAAACTTGCAAATCCCGACCATTCTGATATTGTTTTATTAATAAAACAGTGCTTCTGATATTTTATTCACTTAAATAAATAGAAGTTGCGGGCAGATTCGTGATACGTTTTTCGCCCCAAGTTTTATAAATAGTACTTTTATCCATTAATACTATATTGTTTTTATGAATACTATACGCGTTTTTTCGTTGATAAAACGCGCAAAAGAACCTCCTCGTTCAACACTTGCACTGGCGTTCCGGCGTTCTACACGCTCACCGGACTGCAATGCAAGGTCTGGGGGGTGTGGAATGCCAAAACCACACCCGCATATTTTCGAAGGCTGCGAAATGTACTATGCCGGTCGAATACCCGGCAGGTTTGTGTTTATGGCGCTTCGAGGGAGTATGCGTATTTTCCTCCAACGCTTTTGGTGCGTAGTAATTTTTCAATGGGGAAGGAGATATCAAAAGACTATGCGTACCGTTATGCTTTTCGCACTCTGTTTTTCAGTGTGCATGGGTTCCGTGCTTGCGCAGGAACTGGATGTAAGCGCCATTCAGGCGCGTATCGCCGAACAGGAAGCGCAAATCACCGATTTGCAGGCTCGCATGAACCAGCGCGGCCAGGCCAACGCCAATTATGACGGCGCGCCGGAAGGCATCATCAGCCTCAACAAAAACGCCGTCGTTACCATCGGCGGCCTGTTGACCACCAAGTACCAGTATACCGACGCCAAGGTCGACAGTATTTTCGACGAGGACGGAGTTTATGGTGGCAACACGTACCAGCGTCGCGCCAAGGCGCAGCTCGGCGACCTGGCGATCACCGACGCCAAGGTCTACATGCAGGTTGATGTCAACGATTATTTCGACGCTTATCTCGAAATGGACCTGCAAAACAACGCCGAAGACTACGACAACGCCGAAGTCTACTATGTCCGCTGGAAGAACATCTGCAATTCCGGTTTTGGCATCAAGGTCGGCCGCGACGCACTGGTGTTCGGCGACGACAACGCCGTCGGCGATCTCGGCACCTACGCCGCCGGCGGAGGCGACGCATTCGGCGACATCGACTATGCGGGGAACTTCGCCAACCACATGGGCTTTATTGCCGGACCCACATCCTCCGCTAGCCTCATACCGTCACACAACGGTTGGGACGTCAGCGGCGTCACCCAGGTCACCCCGTACTGGGAGGGATTTGACGGCAAGTTCAAGGCGGAACTGTCTTTCTTCCAGCATGTGTATGACGACGAGGCACTCATCAGCACCGGGTCGGCGCTCGGCGACGAACCGCTCACGGGCTGGTATCTCAGCGGCCGCACCTACAAGAGTAAAAACTACGGCACAGTCTCGGCCCGCGTCGCATTCACGCCTGTCGAAGACTTGACCATCACCGCCAGCTTCGCCAATTACCGTCAGGGCGAAAGCGACCCGGTCCACAACGCTGACAATCAGGTATATGGCCTTGCCTTCAACTATCGTCCGTCCTTCTTCAACAGGTTGTACACCTGGGGGCAGTGGGTGCACGGGCATGACGTCCACTTCCATAGGGGCATGACGTCGGACGCCCTCAACTTCGGTATGGCCTTCGATATCACGGACAGCCTCACCGTCTTCGCACAAGGCGACTATCTGAGGACAAAGTACACCCCGGCCGGTAATGACCAAAAAGGCACCGCCTGGGCAGCATACGGCGGCATCCAGTACAACCTCCCCTATGGCGCCACCCTCGAAGCCGGCTGGAAACACGAGGTCGTCAAATACAAGTCCTACGGCACCAAGATCGCCAAGGGGAAGGCAGACACCCTTTACGGCCTGATCGGATTTGAATTCTAGAATACTCTAAAAAACCACCAGAAGAAACAAGACAAGAGCAAAAAACACACCCCGCCACATGCTGG
>DAIOFH010000049.1:0-26308 GCA_036745875.1 Planctomycetota bacterium
ACTGGAGGTACATGGTTTTGCAAACCATTGCCTTACCACTTGGCTACGCCGCCTTCTTGGTGGGTACTCTCGAACTGTAACAACGCGGAACAAAAAGGATACCCATACTTTCTACCGCGTCAAGGAAAAATCCATGACAAAATTCGACTTCATCTCGGATGATTTTGCCCCTGGCGTGTCGCCTGGTTTCCAGGCCAGGGATTTATTGCGCTTCTTCCTTGTCGACGCGATCATCACCCTGTCCCTTCGGCTGTTATATTATCATAACCTGTTGCCAAGCATGGATGTGTATGTACTTCTTAACCTTGGAGGCAAACTGCTCCTCGCGGCCTATATGGTCTGGCTCATCTCCGACCGCCCGGGCGGCTGGCAGGCGGCGGGTCTCACCCGCGCCGGCCGGTGGTGGGCATGGCCTCTCGCCATTGTGATCCTCGCTGCGGCGATGCCGTTGTTGCTGCGGCTCGACCTCCTGAACATCATGCTCCTTCAGCGCGGGTTCGCTTTTTTCGGCTTCCTGTACGTACCGACCCCGCAAGACGTCAGCCTGCTGATTTTCAGCGACCTGCTCTCGCCGTGGGTGCGCATCGTTTTACTGGCGTTCGCCATCCTGTTCGGGCCGTTCCTGGAAGAGCTCGCCTTCCGGGGCGTCGGCATGGAAGGGTATCTCAAAACCGGCGGCGCGTTCAGGGCTGTTTTCTGGACCAGCGTCCTTTTCAGCATATATCACTATGACGCGGCGCGCCTCTTGCCACTGGCGCTCCTCGGAGCGGTTTTTGCCGTCGCCCGCCTGCTTTCCAGGAGTTTCTGGTGTTCCCTGTTCGCCCATGTGGCATACAACACCTTTGTCCTCTATATCATGGCGAGGGACTACGGGTTTTTTGAAAAATAAGCTGGGGAAGCCCCTTCGGCCTCCCCAGCATTCTCATGCTCATGTCGGCGGCACAACGCCAATCGACCCTAGTCCGGCAGCTTGATGCGGGAATAGTAGCCGTCGACGTTGTTCCTGGTGACCAGCTCGAACGGGATGTTGGTGCGTTCGATCTTCCCGCCGCGGGCGGCGCGTACAGCCATGTCCAGAGCGCCCTTGCCCTGGCCGATAGCGTCCTGGAAGCAGGTGGCGTCGAGTTCGCCGGCCTTCACCGAGTCAAGCGCATCCTTGATGGCGTCGATGCCGGCGATGATGATGACGTCCTTTTTCCCTGCCGCCTTTACCGCCTCGAGGGCTCCCAGGGCCATGCCGTCGTTCTGGCAGAGGATGGCGTCGATCTGGTTCCCGGAGGTCAGGAGGTTTTCCACCTGGGTCATGGCCTGGTCGCGCTGCCAGTTGGCGGTCTGGTCGTAGACGACCTTGATGCCGGGGTTCTGTTTCAGGATCTTGTCGTATCCGGCGAACCTGCCTTGTTCGGCGAAATGGCCGAGGGGGCCGCGGAGAATGGCGATGTTGCCTTTGCCTTTCAGCGAGTCGACGATGAACTTGGCTTCGATTTCCCCGCCGTTCTCGTTTTCCGAGCCGACCCAGACCTGGCCGACGTTTTCGGAGACGTCCGCGCTGCAGGCGATGATGGGAATGCCTGCCTTGACGACCGACTCCACCGCCGGCGTAAGGGCATTGGCGTCCGTCGGGCAAATGATGACGGCGTCGACCTTCTGGGCGATGAAGCTGTCCAGCTGGGACGACTGTTTGTCGGGTTTGCCTTCGCCGTCGTTGATGATGAGGGTGACGTTGTCGTATTCCTTGAGCTGGATTTCCATGGCGCCCTTGAGCATGGCCATGAATTCTTCCGACATGTTCTGCAGGGTGCAGCCGATGACGATCTTCTTGTCGCCGGCCTGAACCGCAAAAATACAACCAAGCGCCAACACCAGAGCCATGGCCAATGCCATCAACCTACCAGTCTTCATATGATTCCTCCGCAAATTGCAATTCCAATTCGTCAGTAACGGCCCGTTGCCGTAATACCGTCCAATCTTTTTAATCTTTCCGGTCCAACAGCACCGCGATGAGGATGATGAGGCCTTTAATGATCTGCTGCCAATAGGCGGAGACGTTGAGGATGTCGAGGCCGTTGGAGATGGTGCCTATGATAAGCGCGCCAACGAGCGTGCCGATGACGTTGCCGCGCCCGCCGTCCATGCTGGTGCCGCCGATGACCGCGGCGGCGATCGCGTCAAGTTCATAGCCCTGGCCGAGGATGGGTGTGGCGGAATTGAGGCGGGCCGCCAGGACGACGCCGACGAGGGCGGAGAGGGCGCCGGAAAAGACATAGGCGAATATCTTCACCGAATCCACCTTGATGCCGGAGGCGCTGGCCGACTGCTCGTTGCCGCCGACGGCGTAGATGTAACGGCCGAGCCGCAGGTGGCTGAGGATGACATAGGTGACCAGGGTCACCAGCGCCATGATGTAGATGGGGACCGGGATGCCGAAAATAAATTCCGCGCCGATGAACTTGAACGCTGGTTGCAGGCCGGTTACCGGCCTGCCTGTGGTATAGAGCTGGGCGACGCCGCGGGCTATCGTCATCATGACTAGGGTGGCGATGAAGGGCGGGCGTTTCCCCTTGGTAATGACGAGGCCGCTGAGAAAACCGCACAGCGCGCCGATGGCGAGGGCGATCAGGACGGCGAGGAATACCGGCAAAAGCGGGGAATTCGCCTTGACCAGGCTTGCCGCGACGACGGCGGCGAGGGCAAGCACGGAACCGACCGACAGGTCGATCCCTCCCGTGATGATGACGACGGTCATGCCCATGGCGAGGATGGCGTTGAAGGAGACCTGACGGAGAATATTGATTATGTTCACCGGCGACAGGAAAACCGCATTTTGCGTGGCGAAGAAAATGCACATGATCGCGAAGGCGATGTAAATTCCGAAGCGGGACAATTCGCTTATCTTGATTTGTTTTGCCTGCTCCGGCTTGTTGGCGCTCATAAGAATGTCTCCATATCGCTTTTTGTAAATGGCCGTTCCCTATGGCCGGGTCAACTCACCAGTTCCGCCTGGTTGGTGGCGCAACGCATGATGTCGTGTTGGTTGACGCGTTTGCCGTCCAGGATGCCGGTGACTTTGCCTTCGCAAAGCACCACGACCCTGTCGCTCATGCCGATGATTTCCGGCAGTTCGGAAGAGATCATGATGACCGACTTGCCGTTTTGCACCATGCTGGTGATGAGTTTGTAGATTTCCGTTTTTGCGCCGATGTCGATGCCGCGCGTGGGTTCGTCCATGATGAGGATGTCGGGGAGGGTCATCAACCATTTGGCAAGGACGACCTTTTGCTGGTTGCCGCCGGAAAGAGAAACGACCGGGGTGCGCCGCGACGATACCTTGATGTTGAGTTCGCCGATCATCCTGTCTACCGCCTGGGATTCGAGCCTGCGGTTGACGACGCGCATGCGGATGAACTCCTTGATGTTGCAGATGCTGATATTGAAGCCGGTGGAGTTTTTCAGGTTCAGTCCGAGCAGTTTCCTGTCCTCCGGAATGAGGGCTATGCCGTATTTCTGCGCGTCGTGCGGACCGCGGATGGCAACTTCCCGGCCGCCGATGAAGATCTGGCCCGCATCCGCCTGCCGCAACCCGAAAATCGTTTCCGCAACTTCCGTCCTCCCCGCCCCCATCAAGCCGGAAATGCCCAATATCTCATTCTGGTGCAGGGTGAAGCCGACATCCTCGAACAGACCGGCCTTGGTGAGGCCGCGCACTTCGAGAACCGGTTCGCCGATGGGCACCTGCACTTTGTGGTATATCTGATGGATGTCGCGGCCGATCATCATGGAGATGAGGCTGTCCTTGTCCATGTCCTTGGCCTGGACGGTACCGACGAGGATGCCGTCGCGGAGGACGGTAATGACGTCGGCGACGCGGAAGATTTCGTCGAGTTTGTGGGATATGAAGACGATGGCGACGCCGCGATCCTTGAGCATGAAGATCAGGTTGTAGAGCTTTTCTATTTCCTTGTTGCTGAGGGCGGAGGTCGGCTCGTCCATTATGAGTATTTCCGACCGGTACGACACTGCCTTGGCTATTTCGACCAGTTGCATCTGCGCGGTGCTCAGCTGGCGCATGACGCGGCGGGGATTGAGTTCGATCCCGATAAGGCCGAAGAGTTCCTGCGTGTCGCGGTTGAGTTTGGAATGGTCGATGGTGCCCAAGCCGGTCAACGGTTCGCGGCCGAGGAAAATATTCTGCGCGATGGTGAGGTGGGGCACCGGCAGCAGTTCCTGGTGGATCATGGATATGCGGTGGTCGATGGCGTCCCTGGGGCTGGCGAAACGCGTTTCCTTGCCGTCGAGTATGATCCGCCCGGAATCCTGCTGGTACAGGCCGGCCACTATTTTCATCAGGGTGGACTTGCCTGCGCCGTTTTCGCCGATGACGACATGGATTTCTCCCCGCCGGATGTCGACGGAGACGTCGTCCAGGGCCTGGACGGTGTGGAAACGCTTGCTGATGTTCCTGAGTTCCAGAAATGCGGCCATGTTTTTTTCCTGTCTTCTTTGCGCAAATTCCAAAGGGAGTATACGGTATGCCCGGCGTTTCCGCGTTGGAATCGCTATGGTCAAACATGGAGGGTTTTTGGCATTTTTCGGATTTGAACGGCAATCTGCATAATTTTATTGAGGAGATGGATTATCGCATTGAAATAATATTGTCCAAGTTTTTCGTTTGATTTTCACATCCGCCACGGCGACGGCGCGCATTTCGAAAAATAACCCAAGTTTTGCCCTTGCCCGGTGCAACGCGCATCGTCCCGCGAGGCACTATAATACAATGGAAATATTACCCGAAGACAAGGATCCGGAAAATGACCGCAGTCAGCGACGGCATCATCACCCTCACCAGGGTCAACAAGGGCTTGTACGACCTGGGCGGAAAAACCCTGAATAAAAACGTCAAGGTCCTCACTGATATCGATTTTTCCCTGGACCGCGGCGAAGTCCATGTTCTTCTGGGAGAGAACGGCGCGGGGAAGTCGTCGCTTGTGAAGATGATCTGCGGCGCGATTCAGCCTGATTCCGGTACGGTCAGCATCGAAGGCGAGCAGATCGCCGACAATGACCCGCAGAAAGCCCTTTCGTCCGGCGTCGCCATCGTATCGCAGGAATTCAGCCTGTGCCCCAACCTTACCGTGGCGGAGAACATATCCCTCGGCCGCGAAAGCGTCAAGGGCGGCGGGTTCCTTGACGCGCAGGCGATGACCAGGCTGGCGGAGAAACAGCTGGCACGCCTGAACGCCTCATACATCAATCCGGCGAGGAAAGTGAAAAACCTCGCCGTAGCCGAGCAGCAACTTGTGGAAATCGCCAAGGCCCTGTCGGCGGAGCCGAAGGTCCTGATCCTCGATGAGCCGACGTCCGCCCTTACGGACAACCAGGTCGAGATGCTTTTCAAGGTCGTCCGCGCGCTCAGGGACGAGGGCGTAAGCATGATTTACATCACCCACAAGCTGAAGGAAATTTTTGAAATCGGCAACCGGGTGACGGTGCTCCGCGACGGCAAGACCATCAGGACGCTGCCGGTGGCTGAAATCGAGAACGTCGACGAGATGATCCAGCTCATGATCGGGTCGAAATTGGAAAACCTGTTCCATAAGGAAACATGCAACATAGGCGATGTCGCTCTCGAAGTGAAGGCGATGCGGGCCGAGGCGGGGGACGCCGCGATCGACCTGGAACTGCGCCAGGGGGAGATCGTAGGCCTGGCCGGCATCGTCGGTGCGGGGCGAACGGAACTTGCCCGCCGTATCTTTGGAATCGACGACTACTCCTCCGGGACAGTGAAAGTTTTCGGCACGCCGTTGCCGAAAAACAACCCGAAAGCCGCGATTGTGGCCGGGCTCGGTTTTATCCCGGAAGACCGGAAGCGTCAGGGCATAGTGCCCCTCATGTCCGTGGCCGAGAACATGTGCCATGTCTCCATGCGCAAAATGGCCAAAAAAGGATTTGTCAGCCGCCGTTCGCGTATCGCCCTCGCCACGTCTTATGTTAAAAGCCTCAAGGTCGTGGCGGCATCGCTCGCTCAGGAAATACGCTACCTCAGCGGCGGCAACCAGCAGAAAGTCATTGTAGGCAAATGGTTGTCGGCGAATTCGCGGATCATCATCTTTGACGAACCGACGCGCGGCATCGATGTTGGGGCGAAATCGGCGATCTACCAGATCATGGTGCAGCTGGCGAAGCAGGGCGCATCCATCCTGATGATTTCCTCCGAGCTGCAGGAAATAGTAGGCATGAGCGACCGCGTCTATGTCATGCGGAACAACCGGGTCGCCAAGACGCTCGTCGGCGGTGAAATAAGCGGCGAGGCGATTTTGCATTACGCCATGGGCGGGGACGAGCTAAGAGTTAAGAGCGAAGAGTTGACAGTGTAACTTTTTCACTCTTCGTTCTTAACTCATAACTTGAATAATTGTTCCGGCATGTTGCCGGATTGTCTGGATTCGTGCTGGATATAAGGAGATCGGGATGTTGAAAGTCATTGCCAAATTAATGGCACTCGTGTTGGTTGCCTGTTTGTTCCACACCGCGCATGCCGCCGACGGCAAGAAACCGAAAGTCGCCGTTGTGGTCAAGACCCTCACCGGCGACGTCTTCCAGCTCAAAATGGCGGAAGCTGCCCGCGACCGGGCCATCGACCTCGGCGCCGACGCGGCGATCTACCAGGCCGGAGGCCAGACCGCCGTCCAGAAGATGGTCCAGATCGTCGAGGACCTGATCAGCCAGCGTACGGACATCATCGTCATCAGCCCCCTGGATTCCAAGGCCGTCGTTCCCGTCTTCCGCGAAGCCAAGGAAGCCGGCATCACCATCGTCTGCATGGACCAGGTCGCGGAAGGCGACGATTACGTGACCTTCATCTCAACGGACAACTACGCCGCAGCAGCCCTAGGCGCGGAATTCGCCAAGACCGCCCTCGGCAACAAGGGAAAAGTGGTGGTCATCGAAGGCGCTCCCGGCAGTTCCGTCGGCGACGACCGCAAGAACGGCTTCAAGGACAACGTCGTCAAGGGTTCGGACATCAAGATCGTCGCATCCCAGTCCGGCTTCTGGACCAACGAAAAAGCCATGGACGCGACCTCCAACATCCTCCAGGCCAACCCCGATGTCGACCTCATCTTCTCCTGCTCCGACGGCATGACCGGCGGCATTCTCGAAGCGATCAAGCTTGCGGGCAAGGAAGGCAAGATCAAGGTCATCAGCTTCGACGGCTCCAAGTTCGGCATCGAACTCATCAAGGACGGCAAGATCATCGCCGACGTCGCGCAGTTCCCGATCAAGATCGGCCGCATGGCTTCGGAAACGGGCATCGGCGTTTACAACAAGACGATCGACCCGAAGTCGCTCCCGAAGTTCATCGATTCCGGAACCAAACTGATCACCCCGGAAAACGCGGATGAATCCTTGGCGGATGCGTTCTAAAGAATTTCAAGAATTTTTGCGGCAATTGGGGTTGGGCGCTGGAAGGGGCGCTGTGACTTTCCTCCGGTTGCCTGGCGAAATGCCGTGCACGCGGCTGGAGGCGGCCAACTCCGTATCATCGCGAAAATTTTAACATGCTCCGATATAACCATTCTCCGCCTGCCCGCGTCCCGGATGTGCCTCTCGCGGCGCCGGGGCGCTGGCAGGCTTACTCGCAAGGAATCCCGCGTTTATGAATATCCTGCAACGGCTGACTTCGTTCAAGGAAGCAGGCATTATTTTCTGGATCCTACTGGTGGGCATCGGTTGTTCATTGTTGAGCGAACATTTCCTCAGCGCCGACAACATGATCAACATCCTCTCGCAGTCGGCTGTCGTCGGCATCCTGGCGATAGGCATGACCATGGTCATCATCACGGGCGGAGGCGGCATCGACCTCTCCGCCGGGAGCATCCTGGGCATTTCCTCGGTCGTCATGGCCATGACCATCATACCGCCGGAACTCTACCGCGACACTGCCGCCATGCTGGTGCTCCCGAATGATTTCCTGACCATCGCCAAGGCGCTTGCCTTCTGTTTCGGCGTCGGCATGTTCTGCGGACTCTTGAACGGCCTGATGATAACCTGGGCCAAGCTGCCGCCGTTTATCGCCACCCTCAGCATGATGACGGCCGCCCGCGGCCTTGCCGCCTACGTCAGCGCCGGCATACCCACCTACGGCATGCCGACGTCCCTGGTCTACCTTGGCCAGGGCTATATCTGGTTTATTCCGGTGCCGGTGGTCATAATGGTGGCTCTTGGCATTGTCGTGCATATCGCCTTGACGCGTACGACCTTCGGCATAACCCTTTTCGCCGTCGGCGGCAACCGGGAGACAGCGCGTTTCTCCGGCATGAACGTCAACAAAACCCTGATCAGCGTCTATGTGCTCTGCGGCTTGTTCGCCGCCATTGCCGGAGTCGTCCTGTCGGCGCGCGGCAACCAGGTGCATCCGGATGCCGGGACCGGCTATGAACTGTCCGCCATCGGCGCGGCCGTCATCGGCGGAACCTCGATGCTCGGCGGCTCGGGCGGCATTCCCGGCGCGCTTCTTGGCGCCATCTTCATGGCTGAAGTGCAAAACGCCATCAATATCCTGAATATCCCGGTCGCCTATATGAAGCCTATTCTGGGCGGTCTTATCGTCATGGCGGTTCTCTTGGACCAATGGCAGAAAAAACGCGGCATCGGCAGCAGGAAAGAGTCGCTTGCCAAGAGCCTGTAGGTTTTATAGCGTTTTCGTGAATGGTTGACCCTTCCCTTTTGCGCGTTTTGGCTGGCACAGTTGAGCCCGAAAACGCCGGAAGATGCCTACCTTTTCCGAAAACGCGCTAATGGTAAAAGGAGTTCCACCTTGTCGAACTTGTCAGCCGCACAGGCAGAAAACCGTAACACCTCCTCGCCTTTTTCCGGCTTTGTCAGATTCTACGACGCCATGGGAATATGGTTTTGGATAATCGTCTTCGCCGTGGTCTTTTCCTGCATAAATGAATACTTTTTCAGTTACATCAATTTCCGGAACATTTTTCGCCAGGCGTCCATTTTCGCGATCATGTCCGTCGGCATGACCATGGTCATTATCTCCGGCGGCATCGACCTGTCGGTCGGGAGCGTGCTGTCGTTCACCTCGGCCGCCCTCGGCACGGTCTGGCAGGCAACGGGGAATTTCGCCCTGGCGCTGGCGGCGGGCATGGCTGTCGGCATCGCGACCGGCTTCGCCAACGGCATTCTCATCGGCTACCTGCAGATGCCGCCGTTTATCGCCACCTTTGGCCTGATGAGCGCGGGAGCCGGCTTTGCCTTCGCCCTGACGCCGGGGAGCATCGGCGATTTTCCCGCCTGGTTCGAGTATCTCGGCAACGGCATGGTCTGGAAGATTCCCGTTCCCGTCATCATCATGCTGGTTGTGGCCATCGTTTTTTATTATCTTCTGAATCAGCGAAAATTCGGGCTGCGTACGCTGGCCATAGGCGGGAACGAAAACGGCGCCCGCATGGCGGGGATCAATGTGCCGCGCGCCAAACTTGCACTCTATACGATCAACGGCACGCTGGCCTCGTTCGCCGGCATCATCCTTTGTTCCCGCATCCGCTCCTCCTATCCCGGAGTCGGGCTCGACATGGAGATGGACGTGATCGCCTCCGCCGTCATCGGCGGTGCAAGCATGGTCGGCGGGGAAGGTCGGATCTTCGGCGCGGTCGGCGGCGCGGTTTTTATCTGCATGATCCAGAACCTGTTCAATTTGATGGGAATATTTCCCTTCATGCAAAAGATCATCACCGGCATCCTCATCGTCATTGCCGTATTCGTTAATGAAATGCGGTCGCGAAGAGAAAAGTGAAAAGTTATGAGTAAAGAGTTGAGGAAACATAATTCTTCACTCTTAGTTCTTCACTCATAACTTATTCTTTGCTATCCTTTGGTTGGCGGCGACGGCCATGTCTCCCAGAGGGCTGATGCAATGGGAATCAAAAAGCGTTTTCTCAGCTTCAAGAACAGACTTCTCGTCATTTTCTTCATCCTTATGCTTCTACCGTTACTGGTCGTAGGCATACTGTCATACCGTTATTATCACGAGGCGGTCTGGGACGGCACCAAGACCACGGCCGACCAGACGATCCTCCATCTTACCACGGAGATCGGGCAGATCTTCGCCGTCGCCGAACAGTTCCTTGAAATCGGCTCCTATACGGTTGCCGAGCGCTACCTGGCGGAGCGCGGCGATTCCTACGCCAGCGCCAAGGAAATCCTCGCCCTCATGAACCTGTTCCGCGGAAAACACCGCTCCAGCAACGAAGTCAAGGACATCTATCTCGTCGGCATCAACGGCCGGGGGATCAGCGAACGCGAGGGCGTTTTCCGCTTGCAGACCCTTTTCGACGCCATCCCCTCGCTGCAACGCATCAAATACGGCAGCCAGAACGCGGAACTGATCCGCTTCAACCGCTACGACCTTTCCGGCTATTGGGCAAAACCGGCCTGGCAACTCGCCGCATTGACCGATTACCATCCTGCGCAGGGCCTCGGCCGCTATATCCTCGACCCTATCCGCAAGGAGATACTCGGTCTCGCCGTGGTGGAAATCAACAGTGAAAAAGTCAACCAGATCTGCCGCGAGCAAAGCCGGTCGGGATACCTGAGTTTTTCCGTATACGATCCGAACGGAACCCTGTTGTTCGGCGAGGGTGACCGCAAGCATCTGTCGGACTGGCGGGAAATATGGGAGCAGTCGGGACAGGGCGTGCAGGGTAGCTTTGTGCATTCGCTGATGGGCGAGGATATTTTCTTCATCTATGACAATTCGTCCCAGGCCGGATGGCGGGTCATCGGCCAGGCGAAGTTGGACGACATGATGGAAAAAGCCAACCGTATCCGCAACATCACCGCGGCAAGCGTTATCGGTTGTTTTGTTTTCGCCGTGCTCCTGTATGCCTTCATCAGCGACAGGATCACCAAACCCCTGAAAACGCTGCAGGACAAGATGCATTTGGCGGCGCAGGGCGACCTGGAGGTACGGTTCCACAGCATCCGCCACGACGAAGTAGCCGATCTTGGCGACAGCTTCAACAGCATGATAGTCCAGATCCAGGATTTGATGCAAACCACCAAGCGGGAGCAGGAAAACCTGAAAAAGGCGGAGTTCCGGGCGCTCCAGGCCCAAATAAACCCGCACTTCCTCTATAATACCCTTGACGCCATCATCTGGATGTCCCAGGCGTCGCGTCGCGAGGAATTGACCGAGATGGTCGTCGCCTTGTCCCGGTTTTTCCGGCTGTCCCTGAATAACGGCAAGGAAATCGTCACCGTGGGCGAGGAGGTCGACCAGGTTAGAAATTACCTGATTATCCAGCGCATGCGCTATAATGATATCCTCGACTTCGAGTTCAGCGTCGACCCGCGTTTGAAACGCTTCAGCATGATCAAGCTGACCTTGCAGCCTCTGGTGGAAAACGCCATCTACCATGGCTTGAAGACCAAGCGCGGCGGCGGCAAGATATGGATCGAAGGGGATTATGACGAAAAGGCGGGGACCGTCATTCTCTCCGCCCGGGACAACGGGGCCGGGATGACTCCCGCCCGGCTGAGGGAGGTGCTCGGGGAGATGCGCGGCGAGGGAGCTGCTTCGGAGCACGATGAGGAAGGCGGCTACGCGCTCAAGAACGTCCATGAACGGATCCGCCTTTCCTACGGTCCGGAATACGGCCTCCGCCTGGAGAGCTCGCCGGATGCGGGAACCACTGTGACCATGATATTTCCCTCACTGGAGCATACCTATGCTTAAGGTGTTTATGGTGGAAGACGAGATCGGGATCCGCGAAAGCGTGCGGGAATCCCTGGACTGGCAGTCCGCGGGGTTCGAATATCTTGGCGATGCCCCGGACGGTGAAATCGCCATCAAGTCGATACGCAAACTCAAACCCGACATTGTCATCACCGACATCAAAATGCCCTTCATGGACGGCCTGGAACTGGCGAAGGTGGTACGTACGGAACTCCCCGACACTCGCTTCGTCATACTCAGCGGACACGGCGATTTTTCCTATGCACAGCAGGCGATACGGCTCGGCGTGTCGGAATACCTTCTCAAGCCGATCAGCCCCGCCGAATTGATGCAGTCCATCAACAGGGTGGCGGTGGAAATCCACAATGAACGGGATTCGGCGGGAAGCGACTCTTCCGGCATCCGGAAGCAGCGCAGGAATTCCTTTTTGCACGACCTTCTTTCAGGTGTCCTTGTTCCTGCCGAAATATTCGCCGGCCTCGGCGAACACGGCATAACCCTTGTCGAAAACTATTATGTGGCCGCCTTCATCAAGGTCGACCTGAAAGGCTATAACCTGTCGCGGGACGTCGGCATCGGGGAGATGGTCCAACGGACGGCGAACCAGGCGAAAGGCATCACGCTCGACTGGAACAAGGGTGAGTATGTCGTCATCTTCCAGGGGGAGGACGAGCAGGCGGCCATAGAGGTGGCGCGGCAGGCGCTAATCTCGCTACACGAGCGGATCGAGGCGGAATTCGCCAATGCCGTCTATTCCGGCCTTGGCACCGCGACGGAGAGGCTCCAGGAAATAGGGCAGTCCTTTGCCGAGGCGGAAAACGCCGTCAATTATGCCTTGTTCACCGGTTCAAGCCAGCCGTGCCTCGCCGGTCAGACAGTCAATGGGCGAAGTGCGCCGGACCTGGCCCTTTCCGAGGTGCTTGACAAGGGCTCGGATATCCTGCACTACGGCGATCTGGGCGCGGCCAAACAGCTTGCCTCGGAAATACGCAAGGCTGTGGCCGATTCCTCCGGCGGCGGCATTGCCCTTCGCTATGCCTATATCGATATCCTGATGACCGCCGCGAAGGCCGCGGGGGACATGAACATAGAACTCGCCGATTTCCTTCCAGACTTCAGCGAATGGGGCGGGAAGGCGTTTTCCATCAAGACGCCGATACAGCTGGAGGAAAGGGTCATCACCCTTTTCGAGCGTTTTCTCACCTACCGGCAAAACCATCTTGCCAACCGCTATGGCGAGTTGTTGGCGAAGGCCAAGCAGTACATCGACGCAAGCTACCACGACCCCAACCTGTCGCTGCAAAAAGTCGCCAAGGCGGTACATGTCAGCCCGACGCATTTCAGCGCCGTGTTCAGCAGGGAGACGGGGGAAACGTTCAGCGATTATCTGGCCAAGATTCGGATGGCCAACGCCCGGCGTTTCCTCAAGACCACCGCCATGTCGGCCGCGGAAATCTCGGAAAAGGTCGGCTATAAGGATCCGCAGTATTTCAGCCGCGTCTTCAAGCGGGAAGTCGGCATGAGTATCCGTTCTTTCCGCACAAAAGCTTGAGCTCGCCCTCCGGGATGTATACAATGACCGTATAGGTCACATACCATTCCAGAGGATAACGCAGTGCGCACCCGTACGAAAATCCTTTTCATCATGGTTGTCGTTCTCGCACTCGTCCTGGCGGCCGGGGCGTTTGTCGGCAATTATTTCTTTTCACTCGCTATCAATACGCGTTCGGACAAATCGGTGGTTTTCAAGGCCGGCCATAACGCCCTCGACCTTGGTGAAAACTACAATGCAAAGCTGGCCGGGTATGCTGAATGGTTCCAGACGCTGGACCATGCCGACTGGCGGATGACAAGCCACGACAACCTCGACCTGCATGCCTATGCCTTGCCCGGCACGGATTCGGGCGGCACCTGGGTAATCATATGCCATGGCTACAACGGCCACGGCCTCCAGATGCTGGAACCGGCATATGAATTTCACCGCCGTGGATACAATGTCCTGCTGCCGGATGCGCGCGGCCTCGGCCGGAGCGGGGGCAGGTACACCGGCATGGGCTGGCTCGACCGGCTTGACATTCTCGACTGGATCGGGGAGATCAACCGTCGACATTCCCCGGCCAATATCTTTTTATACGGCGTGTCCATGGGAGGCGCTACAGTGGTCATGGCCGCGGGCGAATCCTTGCCGGAAAACGTCAGGGCGGTCGTCAGCGACTGCGGTTATTCCTCGGTTGTGGACGAGTTCACCTACCAGCTCGATAAATTATATGGCCTTCCCGCTTTTCCCTTCATGGATTGTGCGTCCCTCGTCACCCGCATCCGCGCCGGCTATTGGCTTGGCGAGGCAAGCGCCGTCCGCCAGGCCGCCAGGTCCGCTATACCCATCCTGTTCATCCATGGCTCCAACGACGCGTTTGTCCCGGTGTCGATGGCGGAGCAGCTGCATGACGCGGTGACGGCTCCAAAGCAAAAGCTGGTTGTCGACGGCGCAGGCCATGCGGGGTCGGCTGCGGCCGATCCCGTGCTGTACTGGGGGACGATCGATTCCTTTCTTGCAAAATATTCGCAATGAAGGCAACCTTTACGGGTTGGGAGAGCGCTGAACATGAGCCTTTATTCAAAAATGACCCTGGGGATCGCTGTCATACTCTGCCTTTCGGCAGCGGTCACGTCTTTGTTGAATGTCAACCTGTTCAGTACGAAAATCCAAAAGAACTATGAGCACGAACTCGGCAATCTCGCCGGCATTGTCGCCCAGTTCCCGGAAGTTCAGCAGGGATTGAAGGATTCCCCTTACAACGGCGTCATCCAGGACCGTGTGCAGCGCCTCATCGATGCGTCGCAGGGCGTCGACCAGATCATCGTGTGCAACATGCAACGCATCCGCTATTCCCACACAAACCCGGAATTCATCGGCCTTATCCACGACGACGCGGACGCGAAAGAGGTCCTTTACCAGGCGAAGCGCTATTTCTCCTACGCCGACCCCGTTTCCCGCGATTCCTCCGGCGGTTTCATCCGCGCCTATGCGCCGGTCTTCGACGGCAGCCAGCAGATCGGCTATGTCGTCATAGGCACATTGGCCGAACGCGTGACGAACGACAAAATGCAAATGCTTTTCTCAACACTGGTTTTTTCCCTTGCCGGCATTTGTTTCGGCATTGCCGGGGCGGCCATCCTTGCCCAGCGCACCAGGCGCAACCTGCTCGGGCTGGAGCTGGAGGAAATCACCCGGGTCTACCGGGAGCATTCCGGGCTTATTGAAGCGCTGCACGAAGGCGTTGTCGCCATCAATAACCGTGGCCGCGTCAGCATGATCAACAAAAGCGCCCGCCGTTTTCTCGGCTTCGGCAACGACCTGTCCAGCGTCACCGACATTGAAATCGACAAGGTGCTCCCGAACACCAGGCTGCCGAACGTCATCTCGACAGGACAGGCCGAGTTCGATTATGAAAAGATGATCAATGGGCGGGTGTTTATCGCCAACATGGTGCCTGTCCGCGAAAACGGCAGGGTCGTCGGCGCGGTGGAGACATTCCAGGACAAGACCCAGATCATCCGCCTTGCCGAGGAATTGACCGGCGTCAAACAGCTGGTCGACGGGCTTCGCGCCAATTCGCACGAATTTTCCAACAAGTTGCACGTCATCCTCGGCCTTCTCGAACTCAGCCAGTTCGACCAGGCCAAGCAATTCATCCAGGCCACCCAGCAGGAGCACGGCGATCTGCTGAAACAGATTTTGAAAACCTTCAAGGAACCGATGATTGCCGGGCTGATGCTGGGCAAATTCAGCGTGGCTCGGGAACAGGGAGTTGAACTGTCCTTCAGCGGTACAAGCCATCTCGGGCCGGTGCCTGATTCGTCCCTTTCCCATGCCCTCGTGCTGATCCTCGGCAACCTTGTCGACAATGCCATGGAGTCGGTGCGCAATATCACTTGGCGAAAAGGTCGAATCGTGGTAAACATCAATGACGACGGCGGTACCGTATCCATTAGCGTCGAGGACAACGGCGAGGGTGTGGCTGCGGAACATCGCGAGGCCATATTCCGCCGCGGCTTTTCCACCAAGGGCGAGGGAAGGGGAACGGGGCTGCATTTGGTGAAGCAGGAACTGGAGCTGTTCGGCGGGACGATTGGCGTGGATTCGACCCGCAGCCGCACTGTATTCCGGGCCAAATTGCCAGTTAAGATAATTGACAATTGACGTTTGTCAATTCATGAAGGGTGCGTATGATTCAGGTTCTTGTGGTTGAAGACGATCCCATGGTCATGGAGATCACCTGCAAGTACGTGGAGAGCGTCCCCGGCTTCGAGGTCATGGGACGGGCGGAGAACAGCGTAGAGGCGCGGTCGGAACTGGGAAAGAATGAAATCGACCTCCTGATCCTCGACGTCTTCATGCCCGGCGTCAACGGCATCGACCTCCTGAACGAACTGCGGGCGGAGGACAGCCAGGTCGACGTCATCTTCCTCACCGCCGCCAACGACACCCACATGATCGATCGCGCCCTGAAATTGGGCTTTATCGACTACCTGATCAAGCCGTTCAATTACGAACGCTTCAAGGCATCCCTCGTCAACTACCAGAAAATGCGCGAGCTCCTCAACAAGGGGGCGAAAGCGACGCAGGAGCAGTTGGACAACACGCTCAAGAACCTCATGGGCACAGAAAGCTCCCGTATCCACAAGGGCATGCATCCGAAGACACTTGAGAACATCAGGGAATATATCAATTCAAGCCCCATGAGCGCGCATATCACCCAACAGGAAATAGCCGAGAACCTCGGCCTCTCCCGGGTCACGGTTCGCCGCTATATGGAATATCTCGCGTCAACGGGCGAAGTGGCTGTGCACATGGAATACGGCTCCGTTGGCAGGCCGTCTTTCACTTATCAGCGGATTTGATGGTTTTGCCCCCTTGCCCCGACCCTTCCCCCATGGAGGCGAGGGGAATAAATCAGTCAGTGTGCCGCCGCCCATTAAGTCCTTTTTCCAACTGCCGCTCCACCACCATGGCCGCCGCCCCGATGGCGGTCGCATCCGCTCCGAGTTCAGAGACGATTATGCGGGTGCCGCTTCCAGCCAATGCCATTTTGCTTTCGTCGCCGTATTTATGAGTATGTCGATATAGCGTTGATCGGCACAGGACAGTCCGCCTTCAAGGACAATCAGCTCCAAATCCAGGAAATTGATCGCGCCGCCGATGAACATGCCGAGCGTGTGCATGGCATTGTGAACGATTTTTGTTGATGCCTTGTCGCCTTGGTTTGCCGCGTCGAAAACGGTTTTTGCATCGATCTTCTCCGGCTTTCCCCGGGCAAGTTCGGCAAGCATCGGGCTCTGGCCGGATTGCATTTTTTCGCGTGCATCCCTTGCGATGGCGCGGGCGGACGCGACAGCTTCGAGGCAGCCGCGTTTGCCGCAGTTGCAAAGGGGGCCGTTGGGTGTGACAATGATATGCCCGACTTCGCCGGCGGTGCCGAAAGCGCCGGTGTAGAGCTCTTCGTCGACGACCAGCGCGCCGCCGATGCCGTAACCGAGGTGGAGGCACATGAAATTGCTGTTGTTCTTCGCCGAACCGTATATTTTTTCGCCGTATGCCGTGACCCTGACTGCATTGTCGATGCAGGCAAAGGAATCAAACGCCTGTTCCAGGGGAGTGGTGAAATCCACGTCGCGCCAGTCGATCAATGGCGCGTATATCAATTTTTGCGTGGAGAGGTCGAACAGGCCGGGGGAGGCGAGGCCGATCCCGAGCAATTTCCGGACATCGATTCGCGACGAGGCAAGCAGGTTTTGACCAGCCGGATGAGCTGTTTTATGACCTGGTTTGGCCCCTGTTCGAATCCGGTGGGGGTTTCTCGCCGCAGCACAATGTGCGTTCCGTTCATCAATATACAGGTGGTTTTGGTGGCGCCGAGGTCGATGCCGATGCAATAGTAGGAGAGTCTTTGACGAATTCCAGCAATTTCGGCGGTTTGCCCACCGCCGAGCCGCTGCTGGGAATTTCCCGCACCAGGCCGGCATTCGTCGGGAAGCGGACGGTGTTCATCACGGCAGGCAGGGACTGTCCAATTGCCTTGGCGATCTGGGCCTGTCCAATCGGGCCGTCCCTGCGGATCATCGAGAGTATTTTGTGTCTGCTGTTGCTTTTCTGCGCAGGTTCTCCGGCAGCCGGTTTATAGGTAGTTGATATCGAATATTTTGTTGGTGATGAAAATTATCTGTACATCTTCCTCGGCCGTGGCCCCATGCCACATTTCCTTTCCCTCGGGGAACCATAGAAAGGAGCCAGGTTTGAAATCGCCTTCCGAGGTGTGCAGGACGCCCTTAAGAACATACATGCCGTGGGCGCAATGGTGAAAGTGCCTGGGATTGATGAATCCGGCCGGGTATTTGGTTATGGTCACGGTCGTGCCGGTCTCGGGGTCGACCACCAGCCTTTTGACGAAAAGACTTTTTCCCGCGGCCTCGTTGTACTCCTCTTCCCATGCCATCACGTCCGTATCGATTTTCATGACTTCGCCCATTTGTCGCTCCTTGTTTATAATGCGCTACAGGTAGTTCATGTCGAATGTTTTGTTGGTGATGAAAAATATCTCGACATCTTCTTCCGCCGTGGCCCCATGCCACATTTCCTTTCCCTCGGGGAACCATACGAAACTGCCTGGCTTGAAGTCACCTTCCGAGGTGTGCAGGATGCCCTTGAGGACATACATGCCGTGCGCGCAATTGTGAAAGTGCTTGGGGTTGATGAATCCGGCCGGGTATTTGGTTATCGTCACCTTCGTGCCGGTCTCCGGGTCGACCACCAGCCTTTTGACGAAAAGGCTTTTTCCCGCCTCTTTCTTGTACGATTCTTCCCATGCCATCGCGTTTGTATCGATTTTCATGACTTCGCCCATTTTTGTCCCTCCTTTATCCGCTCGACATGCTAAAAAAGTCAAGCATTTTCCGGGATCCGGAACATGCTTGGGTCAGGGGATGAAAACTACCGCAGGCGGTTGAGAATGCGGTCGATCCGGTCCACCTCCCTGAGGAGGTTCGATCTGGCGGCATAGAGGTCGGCGATTACCGCGGTGGGGACTCCGCGCTCGTTTTCCGCGTCGTGGTCGAGAAAATCGCGTTCCAATTGGCGTGTGTCAATGTCGCGGTACTCGGTCGCGTCCGGCGACGGTTCCGTGGCGTAGGTGGGTTGGATGTCGTCGTCGACGACCTCGCGGCTGGCGATGTCGGCAGGGTCTTCCGGTATTATGTTTTGCAGCGGCGACAGGTCGTTTCGCGGCAGGCCGGAGTTGCTTTGCGCCTGCAGGTCATTCTGCCGTGACCGCAGGTTGAGTTCCTGTGTGTCGTCTATGTTGAGCTGCGCCTGCTGGTCCGCGTCCTGCCCGGCCTGCTGCACGCGGGCCTGATCGTTCCGTTGTTGCTGCTGGATCGCCTGTTGGTCCTGTTGGATGCGGTTCTCCAGCGCATTCAGCCGTGCCTGTTCGTCCTGATAGCGGGTTTGCGCCGCCTGCAGGGCGGCCTGGTCCTGGCGGTAGAGGTCGTCCCCCGTCTGTTGCTGGGTCTGGTTCCGCTGGTACAGGGCATTGGCCGCCCGCTGGTCGGCCTGGGCCTGGGCCTGCCGCGCCTGCTGGGCGTTTTGCTGTTGTTGTTGCCTGATTTGCCTGTTTTCCTTGAATTGCTGCTGGTTTTGTTGCTGCTGTACGCGGCGGTCGTCCTGTATCTGCTGGTCCCGCTCCTCGACTATTTGCAGCGGGTCCTGCTGTGCGACGGAATCGGTCTGTTGGACGGTTTGTTGTTGTTGGGCGTTTTGGTTTTGCTGCTGGGCCGTCTGGTTTGATTCAACAGTCTGCGCACGCTGCGCCGCCTGGACGTCGTCCGTTGCGGAGTTTTGTTGAACCGGCTGGACATTGGAAACGGGAATTATGCCGTCAGTGGACATGCGTTCCTTTCCTTGCCGAACATCCCTTTCACCATTTTCACTTATACGGGAATGCGTTGCGAAAACAATGGTTTTACAAGCCAAGGAATGTTTTGGCGTTGCCGCCGAGGATCGCCCTGGCGTCCGCTACCACATCCTCTTTCGTGAAGCGCCAGCCGGTGCGCCATAATTCGGCATAGCGGTCGCGGAGCGTTTCGCCGACAGTCCACCTGAGGTGCGCCCACTTTCCGGCCAGTTCCTCCACAGTCTCCGCGCCGGAGTGGCAGGCATGGAAAACGCTGCCGCAGGACTCCAGCCGTTCCCGCGTGAAGCGGGCGAGGGCGGTGGGGTTGGCGAGGGAGGCGTCCGGGCCGCACAGGAGCAGGTTGCCGTAGCGGCTCGCTTCCCTGCACGCCGCCGACAACTGGTTGCCGCCGGCGGGGAAAAACAGGAAGTTGACGTCCGGGTGCTGCCGCCAGAGGACAGCCAGTTCGGGGATGTCCAGGGGCTGTTCCGGCTCGTCCTCGCAGGCTTCCCCCACGATATTCGCGCCGGCGACGCAAAAGGCGAGGCCGCGCTCCGCGCACAGCGGCAGGACCGCCTCCTGGATGAGGCGGGCGCCTCCCCTGTTCGAGTCCGGCGCCATCATGCCCGGCCAATCGTAGGAAATGGCCACGGGGTTAAGGCGGTTGACTTGCTCGGAGAGAAAGCGCCGCAGTTCCAGCGGGGCGAACTCGTCCACCTTCCCCTTGACGCCAAAACCGAGGCCGCGCATATGGCGGGCGCTTTCCTTCCAGTCCCCCAGCATGGCGTCAAGGGACAGAACCGGCTTGAAACGCGGATTATGCGATGTTTTCATCGCATTTTCGTTGATGGCAAGGCTGTCGACCGGATAGAGCACATACTCCACCTTGGCGATGGCGAAGGCGCGCTCCAAACGTTGCGCCGCGGACATGGCGGCGAATTCGTCCCGGAAGAGATTGAGGTCGCGCTTGTCCACCGCCATGCCGAAAAGCCCGAGCGTGGTAAGGACGACGCGTGTCGTTTCCGACAGGGGCGACTGTTCGAGAAACAACCGTCTCCATACCAGGTCGGCGATTTCGCCCTGGGAAAGGGACGACAGGTTTTCCTCGCCCCGCTGAGCCGCCCGTTCCGCCAGGGAACGGCGGAGGAAAAATTCCTTCAGGATGGATTTTGACGACAAAAGGGCGTCGACGCCGGTGGCGTGGCTTGCCGCCGCTTCCGGCGGGGAAATAAAACAACGCACATCTATCACGGAAGTGCCGTGCACCACGTCCCAGACCATTTTGGCCATATCTTCGGGAAAGTCGGACACTGTCTTTCTCCTGCGGTTATGAAAGTGGTTGAACTCACCAGGGCTGGTTGCCCCTGCGCCTCACCTGGATCAGGTCGACGATGGAGTTGCCGGTTTGTCCCAGGAGGTACTGGGCTGCGTCGGCGATGTCGTCCGGGGTTATCATTGTGCTGCGGTCCAGGTCGGGGCGGGCGACTCCGGCCATGTCCGTATCCACCCCGCCGGGTGCGATCACCTGGGTGATGATGTCGTCTTTCTGGCCTTCGACGGACATTACCTTGGAAAGGCCCATCAGCCCGTGTTTGCTGGCGGTGTATGCCGCCTGGTCCTTGTAGCCCTTGATGCCGACGACGGAGGCGATGTTGATGATGCGGCCGCCGCGGCCGGCCATGGCTTTCATCGCTTCCCTGCCGCAAAGGAATGCGCCGCGCAGGTTGATCGCCTGCACCAGGTCCCAGTCCTGGACCGAGGTATCGATTAGGGGAGCGAAGCGTCCTATGCCTGCGTTGTTTATCAGGATGTCGAGGGGGCCGATCTTGGCCGTTTCCGCGAAAAGATGCAGGACATCCTCCTCCTTCGACACGTCGCAGCGGATGGCCCGGGCCTTGCCGCCTTCGGCGCGGATTTCCGCGACCGCTTTTTCAAGGTTGACGGCGGTGGTGCCTGCGAGTATTGTTTCCGCGCCAAGCCGGGAGAGGCGAAGGCCGATGGTTTTCCCTATGCCGCGTCCGCCGCCCGTGACAATGGCTATTTTACCGGTGAGAAATTTGTCGTGATGCATTGTCTCTTCTCCTGGTGTACAATATGGCAATTATAGCCAAACCGCGGGTCGGTGTTGGATGACAACTGCCTGTTTAGTATAGAGTTACATGATAATGCGCGTCGGACGCATATTTTCCCCGTACGTAAAGTATTGTCATTAAACAACGAAAAGTGCTAGAATACAATGGCAAAAAAATATCCAGGCATTCAATGCCTGGAGCGTGTTTCAATGTCCGAAGAGGAGACGTTTCTTGAATATCAAAGATAAAAAACGCATTCTTGTCACCGCCGCCCTTCCCTATGCCAACGGGCGACTGCACATCGGCCATGTCGCCGGGGCGTATCTTCCCGCCGATATTTCCGTCAGATATATGCGGTTGCGCGGCAAGGAAGTGCATTTTATTTGCGGCTCCGATGAAAACGGCGCGCCCATCACTTTCAGCGCCCTTAAGGAAAACGTCGATCCCCAGGTCATCATCGACCGCTACACCGCTTCGATTGAAAACGCTTTCTCCGGCCTGAACATCGAATTCTCGGTGTACGGCAGGACCCACACCCCGCGCCACGACAAGGTCGCCCAGGACTTTTTCCTGCGCCTGCACGAGCGCGGCCATGTGGTGAAGAAAACCGGCGAACAGGTCTACTGCACCGTCTGCGAGCGTTTTCTTCCCGATCGCTATATCGAGGGCACCTGTTATTATCCCGACTGCAATGCGCCCGGCGCCAGGGGCGACCAATGCGAAAAGTGCGGCCGTCCCATCGACGCCACCAAGCTGATCAACCCGAAGTGCATGGTCTGCGACACCCTCGGCCGCGAATCGGTCGGCCATATCGAGGTCCGTTCCACCGACCATTGGTACTTCCGTCTCGACAGCTTTTCCGAAAGCCTCAGGGAATACCTGGACGGCCATCCGGAATGGCGCGAGTCCGTAAAGCGCTTCTCCTACGGCCTGATCGACCAGGGCCTGCGTGAGCGTTCCATCACCCGCGACATGGAATGGGGCGTGCCGGTGCCGCTGCCGGAAGGCAAGGGCAAGGTCCTCTACGTTTGGTTCGACGCGCCGATCGGCTATATCACTTTTTCGCAGGAATACTTCGAGTCCATGGGCAATCCCGAGGAATGGAAGGATTTCTGGCAAAACCCCGAGAACGGTCTGGTGCATTTCATCGGCAAGGACAATACCGTTTTCCACACCGTCATCTTCCCCGGCATGCTGATGGCGCACGGCGACTATCGCCTCGCCGATACCGCCGTCGTCAATGAGTTCCTCAACCTCGAAGGCGACAAAATTTCCACCAGCCGCGATTATGCGGTCTGGGTGGACGAATATCTCGAACAGTTCAAGGCGGATCCGCTGCGCTATTACCTCACCGCCATAGCGCCGGAAAATTCCGACGCCGATTTCTCGTGGAAGCAGTTCCAGCAGAGGAATAACGGCGAACTTGCCGACAACCTCGGCAATTTCATCCAGAGGAACCTCACCTTCTGCCACAAATATTTCGACGGCAAGGTGCCTGAATGCGACCAGCCGACGGCGGCGGGCAAGGCGGTCCTGGACGAGATCGAGAACGTCAAGGCGGAAATGACGGAGCTGCTGGACGAGTTCCACTTCAAGGCCGCGATGGAACGCCTGATGCGCCTGTCGCAGCGCGGCAACCAGTATTTTGCCGAAGAGGAACCATGGAAAACCAGGAAAACCGACATGGCGGCCTGCGCCAGGACCATGTTTGTCGGCATCAAAGTGGTCGAAGCGCTGTGCCTCCTTATGACCCCGTTCCTGCCGGCATCGGCGACGGAATTGCGTGAATTTCTCAATCTGCCCGCTTTGAGCCGGGGCGATTGGGACAAGCCGGGAATTCTCAAGGGCGGTCACCCCCTGAATCCGGCCGAGGTCCTGTTCCCGAAGTTGGATGATGCGGTCATTCAAACCCAGGTCGACAAGCTCCAGAGGGCCAAATGACCACAACTCAGGAACGCCGCGAAAGTACCCGCATACTGCTTGAGAAAAACGAACCGGCCAGCAAACCCGGCATACTGATCCGCATGCCCAACTGGCTGGGGGACTGCATCATGGCGCTCCCGGCGGTGAAGTATATCCACGATTCCATCCCCGACGCCCAGATCGCCCTGGCGGGACGCGATTCCATGGCCGAGTTGTTGTCGGTGCAGTACGGCGTCAGCCAGGTCGTCAAGTCGCCGGAAAGCGGCGTGACGCATTTGATCGCCAGCGTTTTCAGTTCGACAGACGTCTCCGCCAAACCTTTCCGGGCCGATCTCGGGGTGCTGTTCACCAACTCCTTGTCCACCGCCGTCTGGATGTGGAACATGGGCGTGAAGAACCGCCTAGGATACAACCTCGATGCGCGTCGTTTCTTCCTGACCCATCCGGTGGTTTGCGACAAGCGCAACAATGCCCTGCATTTTATCGACTATTACCTGCACCTGGCCAAGAGGGTGGTCAAGGAAGTGAAGTCCTGGCAAAACTCCTTTTTGCCTGTTCACGACATTCCGATAGACGACGATCTGCTTCAACCCGACCTCCGGCTCAACATGCTGGGAAAGAAGGTCGCGGCCGACCTTCTGGCCGAGATCGGGGTGCGCGACCATTACGCCCTCATCGCGCCCGCCAGCGCCTACGGTCCGGTGAAGGACTGGCCGCCCGAGTATTACCGCGAACTGGTGAGGATCATCGTCAACTCCTACGACCTCCCCGTCATAGTCACCGGCGGTACGGCGCAGTACGAGGTTTGCGAATCGATCGCCGACGGCTATGACGAGGTCTACAATCTGGCTGGGCGGACGACCCTCGGATCGTTCCTCGGGTTGCTGGCCGGGGCTTCCCTCTTTGTCGGGGGCGATTCCGGCGGGGCGCATGCCGCCGCCGCGCTGGGCGTGCCGACGCTGGTCATTTTCGGAATCACCAATCCCGCCCGAACCTTTCCCACGGGGCGCAACGTGTCCATGCTCGGCCGCGGCTCCAGGGAGGAAATCAAGCTCAATACTCCGGAGGCCAAAGCCATGGCCGAGGAAGCGCTTCAGGCGATCAGCGTCGAAGACGCTTCGGACGCGATCGAGTTGATGATTGGGTGACTTGATTGGGGTTTATTTACCGGGGAAACCACGTCCGCAGTTGCCGGGATCCAGGTCGCCTTGCCTCCGCTATGGAGCAATTGCATAATTATCTTTATTTCCGCGCCGTTCGGGACGCTATGCCAATTATTCAAACTTCTGAGAGGCATGACATGGCTTCTTCGGTCATGGGATCCGCCAAGAAAATCCCCCTACGCTTCCTCATCGTCAGGCTTTCCGCCATCGGCGATACGGTTCATACATTGCCGCTCGCCGCGGCGTTGAAAAGACATTTCCCCGGCTGTCATATCGGGTGGGTGGTGGAAAAGCCGTCCGCGCCGCTCGTCGTCGATAATCCGCTTGTCGACTGGCACTATGTCCTTCCCAAGGGTTGGCTCAAATCGTTCGGGACGGTCTCTCTTCTGCGACGGGCATTGAAGGAACAGAAGTTCGATACCTGCTTCGACGTGCAGGGGTTGACCAAAAGCGCCGTCGCCGCACTGTTGTCGGGTGCGAAAACGCGGGTCGGCTTTGCGCGCGGGGAGGGGAGGGAGCTGGCGCCGCTGCTGGACACGGTTCGCGTCGAACCGGCCGGCGTCCACGCCATCGACAAAACCCTTTCCCTTCTGTCCGCCGTCGGCGTTGCGGCCGAAGGCGGGCCGGAGTTTGTTTTCCCTCCCTGTCCCCCGGAGGATCGGGATGTGATCGAACGGTTTTTCAGCCAATTTCCGTCAGGCGGGCAAACCTGCCTGATGGGTCCGTGGGGATCGTTTGCCTCCAAACGCTGGCCGGTTGAGCGGTTCGTCGGTTTGTCCGCGCTGCTTAAAAACGGCCTGGGGCTGACCTCCGTAATATTGGGCCATGGGACGGAGGAGCGCGAAAAAGTGAAGAAGGCGATTAACGGCGCCGCTCCCGGGACTGTCATGCTTGCGCCCGACGTCTCTGTCGCCGGCGTGGTGGAGTTGTCCAGGAGGGCGCGGCTGTTTGTCGGTTGCGATTCCTTCCCCATGCATGTCGCGGCCGGCGTGGGCTGTCCGACCGTTGGCCTTTTCGGCATCACCGATCCGGAAAGGCTTGGCCCGCGCGGCGCAATGAGCCGCTCCGTTTTCGCCAGAATCACACTGGTGAGTTCCACCCGCGAGCGGCGCAGGCTGGGACCGGAGAATATGCTGGCCCTCGGCGTCGCCCAAGTCGCGGAGGCGTGTTTCGACCTCATGGCAAACTGCGGTCAATCAGGGGAAACGCATCTAAATTACTGACTTTGGAGCGTAGTTTTTTTTGCAAAAATGGGTATAGTTGTCCCATAGCGGAGGCAAGGCGACCTGGACCCCGGCAACTGCGAAGGCTTTTCGCCTGGTTCCATGCAACCCCACCGGGGTGACGAAAGTGGGGGTCTGCGACGTTTTCGGGGCACAGACGCCTCTCTGCCCCGAAAACGCTGCAGACCCCCGAAATCGTCATCCCGGCCTAAATACGATAAACCGGGAAAAAAAG
>DAIOFH010000050.1:0-26245 GCA_036745875.1 Planctomycetota bacterium
GGTTTTTTCCCGGTTTATTGTTCAGACGCCGGGATCCAGGTTGCCCTGCCCCCGCTACGGGGCAAACGTAGTCGAGTTTCCAAAAGTAGTCGTGTACTATGGCGGCATTTATTAAAAAAGGAGTTCCATGCCGGCAAAGCAAAACGGTGTAGTGCGTTTTTTCAAGAGGATCATTTTCGCCGTCATTTTCATCGTCGGCCTGTTTTTCTGCATCCTCTATGTCGGCGACAGATTGCTTGGCCTGGGCGTGCGCATACAACACAGCTTCATCCCGGCATCGCCGTTGTCGCCGTGGAATATGCCGGTGTTCAAGGACAAGCCCTGGGCTAAAAGTTATTGGCAGGACGAGCGCGCCTCCACGGCAACCCTTGCCTGGCACCCGTATGTTTACTGGCGGCGCGGATTGACGGAAACGGAGACTGTCAACATCGACTCCGCCGGGATCAGGAAGACTTGGCTCCCGGACAGCCCTCCGGCGGACGGGCGAACGTTGCGGATCTGGGCGTTCGGCGGTTCGACCATGTGGGGCAATGGTTCGCCGGACGATGAAACAATACCGTCGCATCTGGCCAAACAGCTTGCGGCGGAAAACATTTATGCGGAAGTCGTCAATTTCGGCGAAGTCGGTTACGTGACGACGCAAAACCTGATCATGCTGCAACGTTCCCTTCTCGAAAGGGAAAAACCGGATATCGTCATTTTTTACGACGGTTTCAACGACACGTTTTCCGCGTACCAGCAGCGCCAGGCCGGGCTGACCATGAACGAATTCAGGCGGCGCTTCGAGTTCAACCTGCGCTTCCGGAAAAACGACTTGCTCGCGGATACCTACAGGACGATGTTCCCGTTCCTTTCGAACCTGACCGGCAGGGCGGGAAGGATATACGCGAACCTGGCGAGCGACGGCGAACAGGTCGGTCCGACGATGGAGGCCCTGCCGCACGGGCCTTATCCGATGACCGACGACGAATATGCGGCGCTGGCGGCTGATGTGATCAAGTATTACGGCGCGAACCTGGAATATGCCGCCCAGACCTGCCGCGAAAGCGGCATTGCCTTTTTCGCCTATTGGCAGCCGAGCATTTTCCACAAGGAACCGCTGACCGAAGCGGAGCGGATGGTCGCCACGGCGAAGAGCGCGGCGTTCCCCAAGCTGCAGGACATGTATGCAGTGACGGAAAACCTCCTGCACGACAGCGCATTGATGTCCAGGTTGTGGTTCAGGGACATCGCGGAAACGTTCACGGACGATCCGGACGAGCATTTTTATGACGAGATACACATAGACGCGGAAGGCAACAGGGAAATAGCGGAAATACTGTCCCGCGATATTGTGGCGAGCGTGCGGGAAAATTTGTAACGCAATCACATTGGAGCTTACCATGATCCAGGCTGACAAGAATCACGGACGCATAACCCAGATATCAGGACCGGTGGTGGACGTCGAGTTCGACGTGGGCAACTTGCCGGAAATCCATAGCGCCCTCAAGATCGAACAGGATGACCCCCGGATAGACCTGACCCTCGAAGTGGCGCAGCACACCGGCGAACGCACCGTTCGCTGCGTCGCCATGTCCACAACGGACGGCCTGATACGGAACATGCCGGTCAGGAATACGGGGCAACCGATCATGGCGCCGGTCGGCCACGAGGTGCTTGGCCGCATCCTGAACGTCACCGGCGACCCCATCGACGACGCGGGGTCGATAGCGGCGACCAAGCGCTACCCCATCCACCGCTCCGCCCCGAAGTTTGAGGAGCAGGAGACCGCGACGGAATTGCTGGAAACGGGGATCAAGGTCATCGACCTCCTCCAGCCCATCCCGAAGGGCGGCAAAGTCGGCCTTTTCGGCGGCGCGGGCGTCGGAAAGACGGTCATCATGAAAGAGCTTATCCGTTCCATCGCCATGGAACACGGCGGCAGGTCCGTCGTGGCGGGCGTTGGCGAGCGGACCCGCGAAGGCAACGACCTCTGGATCGAAATGATGGAAGGCAACGTCATGGACAAAACCGCCCTCATTTACGGCCAGATGAACGAACCGCCCGGGGCGCGCTTCCGCGTCGCCCTCACCGCCATGTCCGTGGCCGAATACTTCCGCGACGAGGAAGGCATGGACGTCCTCATCTTCATTGATAATATCTTCCGCTTCGTCCAGGCCGGTTCCGAAGTGTCGGCCCTTCTCGGTCGCATGCCCTCCGCCGTGGGCTACCAGCCGACCCTCGCGACGGAAATGGGTTCCCTGCAGGAAAGGATCGCCTCCACGAAAAAGGGGTCGATCACCGCGATCGAAGCGGTGTATGTGCCCGCGGACGACTACACGGACCCCGCGCCCGCGACCTGTTTCGCCCACCTCGACGCCATCACCGCCCTCTCCAGGCAGATTGCCAGCCTCGGCATTTATCCGGCTGTCGATCCCCTGGGATCGTCGTCCAATATTCTCGACCCCAAGATCGTCGGCGAACGCCACTACCGCGTCGCGTCGGAAGTGAAGCAAATTCTGCAAAAATACAAGGACCTTCAGGACATCATCGCCATTCTCGGCATGGACGAACTGTCGGACTCGGACAAGGAAACGGTCGCCAAGGCGAGAAAGATCCAGCGCTTCTTCTCGCAGCCGTTCTTTGTCGCCGAACAGTTCACCGGCATGGAAGGCCGTTATGTCCCGATCGCCGAGACGGTGGACGGGTTTGACCAGATATTGAAGGGCGTCGCCGCCGACATGCCGGAGCAGGCGTTCATGTATGTAGGTAACATCGAAGAAGCAAAAGAAAAGGCCAAAACCCTTGCCGCCGATTCGAACATATAGCATCCTGTTTCGAATGCTTATTTCCGGTTTGCTTTTCAAAAGGGAGGGACTTGCCAAAGTCCCTCCCTTTGCGGCATTTTGCCTTTACATCGTGCGTTCATTCGGCATGATTGATATGAAGGGTTTATGATGGGATTTGCCTGCTCCCCCTCACTCCGGGCTGGAGAGAGTACAAACGCCCCATTGCGCGCAACAACGTAACGGTTGTTTTGCAGGAAGTATTTATATGAATTTTCTCGGCATCAAGTGGAGGTTGATCCTGACGGTGGTGGGCGTGACCGCCCTCTCACTGATAGGATTGTTTTATTACAACCATCACCAGACCAGGAGCATCCTGCTCGACAGGGGCAAGGAAATGGCCATCCGCCTTGCCGACCTGGAATCAGCCAAATACAGCGCCCAATTCCTGACCGCCGTCACCGCGCCGCAAGCGCTCGCGTCCCGCGTCATCACCGAGCTCGACCTTTCCGCCGGCCTGGCCCGCGAGGCCGACATGGGCCGGCTGGAATGGTTCACCCGCACCGTCGTCAAAGGCTCCGCCCACGCCGTAACCTCGATCTGGCTCGAACTGGACGCGGACAAAGTACCGAAGTCCTCCATGCCGGCGGGCTTTATCTTCAATTCGGACGGACGCCTGTTCATCGGCTATGAAAAAAACGGCGACAGGTCGTTCCGCATATCGCCCCCGTCGGAAGCGGAACTGGCCAAGACCCCCTGGTGGAACCACCTCGCCAGCGACCAGGCCATGGCCACCGAACCATATTACAAGAAAACCCTCGGAGACCCGGACTGGTTCGGCCTCACCTACTCGATCCCCATCATCCACGGCGGCGTCCTTGTCGGCAGGGCGGGATGCGACATCTCGTTCAGCCGCTTTTATGACGATTTGTCTATTGTCCACACGAACGACACGGCCATCTCCGACTATTATCTCGTGGCAGTGTCCCATGTCGGCAATGTCGGCGTCATTAATAACGACGAGACCGACAAGCTGAGGGATTTTATCGAAGAGGGCGAGGCTCCCGGCACGTTCCGCCTGAAATCCTCCATGATTCCCGGCATTGTCAAGGGGATCGCCGCCGACCAGCCGGCCAACATGTCGGTTTATTCGCCGACATTGGAGGACGACGTCCTTGTCGTCTCGTCGCCGATTGAAAATAGCGCCCTCATCGACAAGTGGGCAATCGTTTTTTTGTATCCGCGTTCTTCAGTCCTGAGCCAGTTCCGGGCGACCCTGCGGGAACAGTTCTACGCCGCGCTGGGCATTTTTCTTATCGCCGCCGTCCTAGGCCTCGTCGTCGGCAGCCAGGTCGGGAAGACGCTCGAATCGAACGAGCGCTGGTACCAGGCCATCCTCGACCGGGTGCCGTTGCCTCTTGGCATCATCAACGAGCAATCGCGCTGGGATTATGTCAATGACGAAATGGCGAATTTCCTTGGCTTGCCGCGTGAAAAATTGTCAAATGTTCCTTGCGGCAAGGAGTCGGGAAAAGTCGATATGAGCTTCATGGCCGAGGCGAACGGCCAGCGGTCGATGGAGATGGTAATACGCGAGATGGAGCGTTCGGGGTCCATTTATTCCGTCGTAACGCATGCCCTCATCGATTCTTCGCAAAAATACCTTGGCCGTCTCGCAGTGGGGGTGGATATTACCAACGCCAGGTTGATCGAAAAAACGCTCGAACAAGCCGCCGGTATCGCCGCCGGCCTCGACGAAAAGGCGGAGCGCATCACGGGTGCGGCGGAATCATTGTCCCAGGGCGCGATGGATCAGTCGACGGCGATCGAGGAAATCACAGCCACAACGCAAAGGATCGGCGATACCTCCGCCGAAAACGCGGCGGCGGCCTTGGACAGCAGGTCAATCGCCAGCCAGGCACAGGACAGCGCCGACAAGGGGGCGAAGGAAGCCGGAAACGCCAATGCCGCCATGAGCGGCGTACAGGAATCAGGCCAAAAAGTCACCAAGATCATCAAGCTTATCGACGACATCGCCTTCCAGACCAATCTTCTCGCCCTGAACGCCGCCGTGGAAGCGGCACGCGCGGGAAAGAACGGCAAGGGATTCGCGGTTGTCGCGGACGAAGTGAGGAACCTGGCGGGACGCTCCGCCAAGGCTGCCCACGAATCGGAAGGGATTATTCGGGAGATGACCGCTCGTATCGAAGGCGCGGTGGATTCTATACAGATACTGGAAGACACGCTTCAAGCCATCAAGGATAACGTCGTCAGCCTTGCCACGAACTTCAACGTGGTGGCGAACTCCACATCGGAACAGTCGCTGGCGGTCAAACAGGTGCACCTGAACCTGGAACAGATCAACCACGGCGTCTCGGCGTCAATCGCCATTTCCAAGGAAACGGCCATCACCGCCGAAGCCCTGTCGGAGCAGGCGATCGACCTGCGCCGATTGACGCGGGACAATGCCTCGGCCGACCGCGACGAGGAGGCCCGCGCAATCGCCCCGGCCAGGCGTCGGGCTGACAGGCGGCGCTTGATCGGCGGGAAGGAGTGGGAATAAGCCATGCCAACTGACGACAGGGACCTCCAGAAGGCGCTTGAAACGGCGGATTTCGAAGGAGCGCCGCCTCCGGTGCTCTTGGAAACGATGGACTTGAACGCCCTCTTGCGGCACCTCGAGGATGCGCGGCCATCCATCACCGACGACATCAACGACGACCAGTTCCCGCCTGCCCGCTACGTCATCGGCCCGGAGCTTGGTTCCGGTTCCATAGGCCAGGTCATAGAAGCGCGCGACCAGCACCTTGGCCGTCTGGTGGCGATCAAAATCCTGCACGAAGGCGAGGGCCTGAGCCGCGACGGCATAGCCCGCTTCATCGCCGAAGCCCAGATAACCGCGCAGCTCGAACACCCTTCCGTCGTCCCGGTGCACGAAATCGGCCTTATGCCGGGCGGCATGCCGTACTTCAGCATGAAGCTGGTCAAGGGCCGCTCCCTCGCCGACGTCATCAACCATCTCAGGATCGGCGACCGCGAATCGCTCAGGAACTACAACTATCTCGCCCGACTGCGCCTTTTCCAGCGCATCTGCCAGGGCCTTGCCTATGCCCACGCCAAAGGCGTCGTGCATCGCGACCTCAAGCCCGCCAATATCCTTATCGGGCAATACGGCGAAGTCCAGATCATGGACTGGGGACTGGCGAAAGCCATGCGTTCGCCCATGCAGGAGGACGAAGGCCTCATCGTGACCACCGTGCGGCAAGGCTCCGGGATGAACACCTACGGCGGCGCGATCGCCGGGACCCCCGCCTACATGAGCCCGGAACAGGCGCGCGGCGAATTCCAGAACATCGGCCCCGCGTCCGACGTATTTGCCCTTGGCCTTCTCTTGGCGGAGTTGATGACCATGACCCGCGTCTATCGCGGCGGCGGCTTTGCTGAGACATTGGCGCAAGCCGCGAATCCCGCCACCGAAGTGGATATCCGCGCCCTCGCCCCGACGGCAATGTTCAGTTCCGGCCTGGACCGCGTGGTGCGAAAGGCGACCCACGCCGAACCGTCCCTGCGCTACCGCGACGCGGGCGAATTCTCGGACGACATCGCCAAACTCATTGAAGAACAACTGCCGCCGACCTCGATCAAACGGTCCGTGATCAGGGAACGCGAACGCGCACTGGGAAAACTGGTCGCCGAACTGCGGAAGCCGTTCTGGAAAAACCGCTTCTTCTGGGCCGGCGCGTTTTGCGCGGTTGTGATTTGGGAGATGTGCCGGTTCTTGCTTAATGCATTGTAAGAAATTCTGTTGCCCTCGCCCCCCGAAGGGGGAGAAGGTCGGGGTGAGGGAAGTGACTGCTACTCCACTCTCGCAAACATCACTTTCAAATACTGTCCCTGCGGGAAATCGGACAAAACCGGATGATCCGCCCCCGGCCCCGCGTGGCGGAACACGGTAAGCCCCCTGCCGACCGTCGCCGCAGCCTGGCGGACGGTGCGTTTCCAGCGTTCTTCCGGAACTGCGCCGGAGCAACTGCATGTCACGAACATCGCGCCCGGCGCGGCGAGCCGGATTGCCGCTTCGTTGAAATCCTTGTACGCCTTGAGGGCTTTTTCCACGTCGTCCTGGCCGCCTGCCAGTTTGGGCGGGTCGAGGATGATGAAATCCGGCCGCAGCTTTTTCCTTGCCCATTCCCGCATTGTCTCGAACGCGTCCTGGTGCACGAAGGTTATGGCCCCGCCCGCGCCGTTCAGTTCCGCATTGACCTCTGCGGCGGCAATGGCTTTTTCGTCCAGGTCCACGGCGGTTATGCTTTTTGCCCCGCCTTT
The DNA here is from genome assembly GCA_036745875.1 of Planctomycetota bacterium. Classification (GTDB taxonomy): domain Bacteria; phylum Planctomycetota; class SZUA-567; order SZUA-567; family SZUA-567; genus DAIOFH01. Next base: position 7,092 of record DAIOFH010000050.1, read on the forward strand.
CCACGCCGACAGGGCAAAGCCTCCCGTGTACGAACAGAGGTCGAGGACATGCCTGCCTTTGGACAGCTGGCCGACAAAACGCCGGTTGTCCCGTTGGTCGAGGAAGAAACCGGTTTTATGGCCGGTCTTGAAATCCACCCGGTATTTGATGTTGTTTTCTTCCATGTCGACGCTGGTGGGCGCAGGATGGTTTTTTTCCAGCTTGGCGAAGGACACCCCCTCTTTTGCCGCCGCGCCGGGGTCGGCGCGGAAGGCGATCCGTTCCCTGGGGTAGAGCTTTTTGAGGCAGTCCAGTAAAATATCGACAAGATGCATCCATCCGGCGATATACGGTTCCACCAAAATCACGTCGGCGAATTTATCGATGACCAGGCCGGGCAAACCGTCCGCTTCTGCGTTTGCGAGCCGGTACGAGTCGCCGTATTTTGTCAGTCCCAGGACATCTTCGCGGAAGGATTTGGCATAGGAAAGGCGCTTCAAGACAAACCCTGCATCCACCTCTTCGGTTGGATTTTCCGTGATCATGCGCAAAGCTATTGTGTTGTCGGGGTGATAAAAGGCTTGCCCGAGCGGCGTGCCGTCGACATCCCTCACCGAGACGAGCGAGCCGATTTCAAGCCTGATGCCCCGTGGGGCATGGGTCATTTTTTTATAAATCCACGGATGCCTGGAGGCCCGCTTGGTTTTCAACTTCACTGTCGGCAAAAGCATATGGTTTTCCTCTCCATGATTTTACAAAATTATTCCTTTTGAGAACAGTAGGAATATACATATAATAGAAAAAAAGAAAAGGTAACAGTCGTAACGGGCGACAGATTACCTAACTGGCATTTCAACCCCTCTCCTGCTCGAGAGGGCGGTTAAATATTTCTCGTTACAGGGAGCTGGGCAAAATGGCGAAAAGCCTTTGGGGATCTTGCATTCGGGGATTGGTCTTGGCGGGAGCCTTGATAAGCGTTGTTTCAGTAGCCTGGGCTGCCGGCGAATGGGAGTGGACCGAAGGCCAAGGATGGGTGCAAGGGGCAGGCGTTTCCCGCCCCACCCCTAAAGAACAGCTCGCCTACGCCTACGAGCTTGAACAAAAAGGCGAATACATGGATGCGGCCAGGCAGTATTTCCTGCTCATCCAGAACTTCCCAGAGGCGTCCGAATCCGGCGTCGGCTTGCAGCGACTTGCCAAATGTCTTTTTGAAATGGAAAACTTTTACACCTCCTACCAGGCCATTGAGCAGGTAATCAAAACCTACCCCAACACAGGCCGCATGACAGACCTTATCGAAATCGAGCTCCGCATCGCCAAAAAAATGCTCCTTTCCCAGGCGAGCACATCGATCTTCGACGACAATACAAATGCCAGAGACACCAACGTCCGGCGCGCCATACAGATCGTCGACTCGGTCATAGACCACGATCCCTACGGCCCTGCCGCACCCGAAGCCTATTTGGTCAAGGGCGAAGGCCACCTGTATATTGGCGAAATAAACCAGGCGCGATCGGCTTTTGATAAGATTCTCGATGAATTTTCTCGCTCTGACTTTGTCGAGCGCGCCAGGCTTGGCGTCCTGCGCTGCGACTCGCTTCTTGGCCAGGCGCGACCCCAGGAAGTGTATGAACAGATACAGGTCGTCCGTGAAATGGAATCAGAGCGAGAACGCGATTCCGGCGAGTGGGATGACTTTGACGATGTGGAGGAATCCATCAATCAGCTTGCCGAAGTCGAAGCGGCTAAAATGATGGAACAGGCTGCGCAATACCGCCGCATGGGTACCCGTAACGCGCTCAAATCCGCGGATTTCCTCTACAAAGAAGTGGCCCGACGCTATCCGAGCACTCCACAGGCGGAAGAAGCGCGTGCCATTGCCGGTGGCATCGAGATTCCAAAGGAAGAAAGTCGTGTCGCCCAGGCGGTACGTAATATCAAACTTAACCCGTTCACTTGGAACCGCGACCCGGAGCCGCCGTGGATCGTTCCGCAGCTGAAACCTGAAGATACGATCATGGTCGACATGGGCATGGGCCCCATCGCCGGCGTTCCAGAAACGGACTTCCCCACGGAAGGTGGCGCGAGCCTGCGCCCCGCTGCCAGCCAGAACGCCACCATGTCTGCGGATTTGGCGATGAATAACGGCTCGTCTTCGGGTTCTGCCGGTTTTTCGCCCATTGATGCCGCGCCGCCTTCATCTTCATTCTCGCCTCTGGATGGCGGCCAGTATTACCCCCCAGCACCGGGTGCCATGGATCTTGGTCCACAAAGAACTATATCCAGCCCTAATCCGTTACCGACTATTTCCGAATCCGATCTTGTTATGCCGGCAGGCACTACCGGCGCGATAACAGGAACTTACGCTGGCGGCTATGATCAGTCGCAACAACCTCCGACCTATCCTGAACCATCGTTCAGCCAGCCGTATGCACCGCAGAGCAATGCATCCCTGTCCCTTGGCTCGATTCAGGATGCGCCTCTAACCGATCTCGTCGGTCCGGCCAGGGTAAGCAGTTCAAGTCTGCCCAATAATACTTACGGTGGGAACGCATATGAGCAACAGGCATATGCGCCCTCCTATCCGGAATCCGCTTATGGCGGAAATGCGGCTTCCCACCAGGGGCCCCAGTATTATTCCGCTCCCGCCTATCCTGAACCGTCCTACACCACACAGGCTCCGGTTTATCCCGAACCGTCGCCCTATGCGCCAGGACAGCCGATGGGGCAACAAGGGGTCATGTATGGTAATGAAGCGCCATCCATGGGTGGGGGCTGGACACTTGACGATGAATTGGTACAATTTTAGACTGAACAGATATATAAGTTCTTAATCGGGGATAAATGCGGACTTGTCGCTGCCTGTTCCATGCAGTTTCGTCAAAAGGGGATCAGCTTTGTCGACCAACTTTCATAAGCCTGTGCGCATGGCATGCATCGCGCTTGCCGCGGTTGTCATTATAGCGGGCTGCAGTACCTCCACTCGTTCCACCGGTCTGCCGGAGCATATCCGCACGGTGGAAGTGCATATTTTCCAGAATAAAACCATGTACCAGGGCCTAGAGGGTCGCTTGACGCGTCAGATCATCGACAGGATTAATATGGACCCATCGATCCGCGTCGTTTCGCGCGGTGGCGACGCGATCATTACAGGCGAAATTACCGACGTTAAACGCACCACTGTCCGTGAAACAACCACAGACGAACCGGCCACAGTCTCTCTGTCGATGCATGCCATTTTCTCGTTCTATGACGAGATCGGACGCCGATATCTTCTGGAGGATGTCCCTGTCAGCAGTTCGGATTCCAGTTCATCGGCGGGCCTGTACGAAGCGGCGCGCGGCGAATCCACTACCTTGGCGGAAGAAGGCGCGTCCAGGGTGCTGGCTGCAGACATCGTTCGGCGAACGATTGGCATGTGGTAGCGAAGAGAGCGTGAAGAGAGGGTGGTATCTGTTTTTTGGGCAGTTTGAAATTTTCCGGAACCCGAATCAAACGGCGCTCCTATTCTGGAGCGCCGGTTTATCATCTTTGGGTGTTTTTACTTTTTTCTGAAAATGATAATGGAAAAAGCGACAGCTATAGAAGAACAAGTTTAAGAATCCGCCAGGCGCATGACGGCAGGGCGGTTGATTGCAGAAAGTGTACATAATGCCTAGTCCAATGAACAATGATCGAGGTTCCAGGCAGCCGCGCATGGGCAGGTCCATGTGGATGTGGGTGGTGGTCGCCCTACTGGTTCTGGCTGTCGTGACCATGCAGGGAGGCGGCGGCAAGAACGGCCGCAGCCGCGAAATGAGTTACAGCGATTTTCTTGACAACGTCCAGCAGCGCCGCGTCAAGTCCGTGGTGATAGAAAAGGAAACAGGCGCCATTCGCGGCGATTTCCAGGTATCGGGACAATCGGCAAGCGGCCGCGACTCCCAAACCTTCGTCACTAACGCGCACCCGCGTTCGATTCCGGAACTGGAGCAAACGCTCAGGGACGCCAAGGTCACCTTCTCCTACGAAGCCCCGGGAATCTGGCGCGATATTTTCCCGTTCCTCATGTGGGCGCTTATTTTCGCCCTGTTCTTCTACTTTTTCTTCTACCGCCAGATGCGCGGCGGCGGCGGCGGCATGTTGTCGTTCGGCAAAAGCCGCGCGGTCCGCATAACCTCCGAGAAGAACAAGAAGACCTTCGCCGACGTGGCCGGCATCGACGAGGCGAAGGAGGAAGTCGAAGAGATCATTGAGTTCCTCAAAAATCCGGCGAAATTCCAGCGCCTCGGCGGCAGGCTCCCGAAAGGCGTCCTCCTGATCGGCAGCCCGGGCACGGGCAAGACCCTTCTCGCGAAGGCCATCGCCGGCGAAGCCAACGTCCCGTTCTTTTCCATCAGCGGCTCGGACTTCGTCGAAATGTTCGTCGGCGTCGGCGCAAGCCGCGTGAGGGACCTGTTTGAGCAGGCCAAAGCCAATTCGCCCTGCATAATCTTCCTTGACGAAATCGACGCGGTCGGCAGAAAACGCGCCAACGACCTACCCGGTTCCGGCATAGAGACGGCACAGACCCTGAACGCCATCCTGGTTGAAATGGACGGCTTCCAATCCGACGACAATGTCATCGTCATAGCCGCCACCAATAGGCCCGACGTCCTTGACCCGGCGCTACTGCGCCCCGGCCGGTTCGACCGCCGCATCTATGTCGACGCCCCCGACGTCAGGGGACGCGAGCAGATCCTCGCGGTCCACGCCAAAGGCGTCAAGCTCGCGGACGACGTCGAGCTTTCCATCATTGCCAGGGGAACGCCGACCTTCTCCGGCGCGGACCTGGAAAACCTGGTCAACGAGGCGGCCCTTATCGCCGTCATGCGCAACAAGAACACCGTCGACATGGAGTGCTTCGAAGAAGCCCGCGACAAAGTCAGGTTCGGCAAGGAAAAACGCTCGCGCCTGATGGACGAGGAAGACCGCCGCACGACGGCTTATCACGAAGCCGGGCACGCCCTTCTCATGCGGCTGGTTCCACATGTCACCCCGCTTCACAAGGTGACGATCATCCCGCGCGGGCGGGCGCTTGGCGCGACAATGCAGTTGCCGGAGAAGGACGAGTACAACATGGGCAAAAAGCGCATACTTGGCGAAATCACCGTCCGCCTTGGCGGCCGCGTGGCGGAGGAGCTTTTCCTCTCCGACATCACCAACGGCGCGGCCATGGACCTGCAGCAATCGACATCCTTCGCCAAGGGCATGGTCTGCGAATGGGGTATGACGGAGGCCCTCGGGCTTCCCTACCTGAGCGAGAGCGACCGCGGGGAAGGCGAATTCTTCGTTGCCGGAAAACCGTATTCGGAAGACACGGCGAAGCGGGTCGACGTCGAAGTGCGCCGCATCCTTGACAATTGCTATACCGAAGCCAAGGAACTCCTCTCCAAGCACCGCGAGGACATGGAGCTCCTGGTCGCCGGCCTGATGGAATACGAGATGCTGACACGTGATGACATCGAGCTGATCCTAACCGAACGCTCCCTGGAACCATTGCGTGAAGCGAAAAGGATCGGCGCAGCGGCCAACCGTTGGGACCCGACCGCCAAGGAAGAAATAAAAACAGCAACAGGAAGCAAGATAGACGTAGTCGTGCCCGATACGGACCAGGCAAAGCCGACGGACTCAACTCCCTCCGAAAATGTTCCGCCGGCTACTCCGCCGGCAGCACCGACAGAAGCAGTGGACGGTCAAGCTGAAAAATAACCAGACAGAGACAGGCAGGGTATTCAATTCCGCCTCAACCATAACCGGTTGAGGCGGAATTGTTTTTTGCCGCCCCAAAAAACCCATTTCTTCTTTACCCCTTTTCATGCTATAACTTATACTCAATTTGAAACCAACATCCGGGGGATGTTTCAGTGACATGCATCCAATCCTTGACAATTGTCAGTGACAGGGGTACTTGCACATGAAAGCAAAGAAACGTTCGGGAGTTGCGGGCGGAGCGGTCAGAACAATCGGCATGTTTGCCATGGCGGCGCTTGTCGGCGCATTGACCCACGCCTGGAGCCTGAATTTCGAGCAGATATTGTCGGCCTCCATTTTCACCCTCATCATCATGGCGACATTGCTGTTCTGGAAGTTCCGCCTTGCCATCGCCTTTATGGGCATCGGCGTCCTGATGATCTGCAATGTCATGGACATCCCGAGCCTGATCGTCGAATCGAAGCTCGACGTCATCCTCTTCCTTATCGGCATGATGATAACCATCGGCGTGCTCAAGGACCTCGGCCTTTTCACGTGGATCATCCTGACGGTGATCTCCGCAAAAAGCATGACCGCCAGACTCTTTGTCGCCATCACCTGCGTCATGGGCGCGATCATGGCCTGCATGGTCGACGAGGTCACCTCAATCGTCTTCATCACAGCCCTTATCTTCCAGGTCGCGGACACGCTGAAGCTGAAGCCGACGCCGTTTATCATCATGGCGGTCCTGGCCACGAACATTGGTTCCGCAGGCACGATGCTTGGCAATCCGGTCGGAATCCTCATCGGGCAAAACGCCGATCCTCCGCTCTCCTTCGGCGACTTCATGCACTGGTCGTTCCCGCTGATGACGGTGGAATTCGTCATCGTGTTCATCTTCATGCTCTGGTGGTTCAGGAAGCCGATCGGGGAGATGGACGTCAAGCTTACGGAGCGCCGCGCCATGGGCCTCTCGCTTGGCCCCATTGTCAGCGTTCCCTACCGGAAAAGCCTGTCCATCCTTTTCCTCCTGGTGTTCCTCCTGTCGCTGCATTCGACCATCGAGCGCTATCTGTCGCTGCCGCCGAACACCATGCTGATCATGACCCCCCTGATCCTCTCCGGCGCGCTGATGGTCTGGCGGCACGACCAGGCGAGAAAATACATAGAGCATGATGTCGAATGGTGGACATTGATGTTCTTCATGATGCTGTTCGCGGTCGCCGGCACGCTGGAACACACCAAGGTGACTGTGGCGATGGCTGACGGGTTCGCCACGACGTTCGGCGACAGCCCGACGGTGCTGGTCCCCGTCATTCTCGGGCTTTCCGCCATTGGCAGCGCCTTCGTGGACAACATCGTCTTTGTCGCCGCCTTCATGCCTGTCGTCACCAAGCTGGAACAGACGCCCCTCCTGTGGGCGCTCCTCCACGGCGCGTGCCTCGGCGGCAACATCACGATGATCGGGTCGACCGCCAACATCGTCGCCCTCGGCATGATGGAAAAGCGTTACCGTACCAGCGTCAATTTCTTCGAGTGGTTCAGGACCGGCCTCATTGTCGGGATTATTTCCTGCCTCGTCGCATGGATGGGCATTGTCGTGATGTCGCCGTATATGCCGACCCGCGCCGAAAGGCTCCAGGCGGTGGGCCTGACCGCGGTAGCCGAGCCGGGAAGCGACAGTAATCAGTCGGGAGGGGGGCATTAAAGGCAGGAGGTAATGTGTCATGCCCGCTCTTGATCTTGCAAGCGTGTATTTCAGCCCCACGTGGTCGACGCAAACGACAATCAGGATGATGGCCAAGGGAATGGGCGCTGTCGCGCGGGAATACGACATAACGCCGGCAATACACCCCTTCAAGGAAACAACCGACCTCTCGGAAAGCGGCCTGGTCGTATTCGCCTCTCCCGTCTACTGCGGCAGGATTCCCCAGGTGGCGGTGAGGCGCATGAAGCGCTTCGTCGGCCGCGACACGCCCGCCGTGGTGGTGGCAGTCTACGGCAATCGAAATTACGACGACAGCCTGGCGGAATTGCAGGATCTGGCGATGGAAAACGGCTTCAGGGTGATAGCGGCGGCGGCATGCGTCGCGCAGCACACCTATGCAAGCACTGTCGCGCCCGGCCGCCCGGACCCCGAGGACTGGCTGCGATTGGAAAATTTCGGCGCTCAGGTGGAGGGAAAACTTGAAGCGTTCAACCCTTCCTGGACTGAAAACGTCAAGATCAAGGGAAAGCGTCCCTATTGCGACCCGATACGCCTGACGCCCTGCACGCCGACGACGATTGATTCCTGCACCCTTTGCGGAACCTGCGCCTGGCACTGCCCGGCAGCCGCCATTCCCTTCGACACCCCGAACGTTACGCTTGCCGATGCCTGCATCTCCTGCGGACGCTGCATCAAGGTCTGTCCCGACCGGTCGCGGCGTTTTCATCCGGAGTCGCTGCGTTCAGTTATCCATTTCTTGGAAACGTCTGCAGCTGATAAGCGGCAGAATGAATTTTTCCTGGAACTAGATGATTTTAAGATTTCCGTGATAATAAAGAGTTATACAGTTTTCAGAAGGAAATAAACAGCATACCAACGTACACGATTTTTTTTGAGAAAAGGGGTATGCTTTACCCATAGCGGAGGCAAGAAGACCTGGATCCGGCTACGGGCAAAACACGAAAACTTCTTAACACGGAATTTCTTAAGGTGCTCTAGCCGAATTGCATACTTACTCATCCGCGTACGCAAAACACAGAGGAAAATAACAAAGCCCCCGGCAAAGCCGGGGGCTTTCGTCGAACAATCACTCCAGTGGTAAAGCGATTGTCCTACTGGCTTTCTTTCGACCACGCAATCGCGAATATGGCGTAGATGACGCCTACCGCAATAACTCCGGTCATCCAATAAACTTCGCCAATGGCGTAAATCATCGTTTCTCCTTCAAAAGTCTATTCCAGGCAGAGCTTTTCATGGACACGAATATCCGGCTCCGCACAGATCGATTTGGGACACACACGCACTACCCAGCTCATTCAACCTCGAAGTCTTCCTGGTAGTCGGTGATGGTGAATTTGCCGACTATCTGGAACGCCGCAGTGACGATGACGATAAGGACCGCCGATTGCACGATCAGACTCAGCGCTAAGTTCATTTGTATTCTCCTGTATGTATTTCATCTATGGCTCATTCCGAATCAACTCTTCTTGATGACTGTCATTTCCTTTTTCCATAAAAGGGGACGACAAATCAAGCAGAAGCCTTGGTGGCCTTCTTAAGAGCCAGTTCCTTGAAGTAAGCCATATCGCCGGGGAGGATCAGGTTCAGGATGACGCCGCCGACAATCGATACCGCCAGCGTGACAAAGGGAACCGGAACTCCCGCAAGACCAAGCGCGAACGGGGTCGAGGTGTAGGTCCAGAGGATGACGAGGATCCAGGACACGGCGAAGATGATGCCGGCGGCGGTACGCGAGCGTTTCCAGAACATGCCATAGACGACGTTCCAGAAGATCGGACAGAGCCAGGCGAAGGCCCAGTTCGCGCCTGAAATGATTTCCGGAAGGAATCCGGAGACGGCGATGGCGACCAGACCGGAAATGACGATGACCACGCGGGTAATCTTGGTGATCTGGGCTTCGTCGGCACGTGGATTCTTGAGGGTGTAGATGTTGTTGGCGAAGAGCGCGCCGAGACCCATGGTGGTGATGGCGAAAGTCGAAAGGACCGCGCCGAGGAATGCCGCGAGCAACCAGGCGACGAGCCAACCGGGCAGATAGTTCAGGAGCATGGTCGGGCCGGCGACCTTGGCGGCCAGCGCCACGTCCGTCAGCTCAAGCTGGCCGGTCTCGAACAGCGCTTTTGCGGTGATGCCCATGATTGCGGTGAATACGCCGAACAGGCCGTTCACCGGAGCGGCGATCCACAACGCCTTGATGATGGTGCGTTCGTTACGGGCGGCCATGGCGGACTGGAGGCCCATCTGGCTGATGCCCTGCGCGAAGGTGACGGCAATGATGTTGGCGACGCCGAAAGCGAGGAACATCCCCGGAGCGCCCCAAATGCTGATCATGTAGGAGAATTGCCCGCCGTTCTCGGCAGCGTAATGGTTCTGGACCATTTCCCAGCCGCCGATGATCGCGCCGCCGAGGTAAATCACGGCGACAATGATGCCAATGTACATGACGATGACGTTGATCATGTTGACCCAGCCGACTTCCTTCATGCCGGCGAGAATGACATAGAAAATGCCGATGACGCCGCCGATGAGCGCGCCTACGGGGATGCTGACACTGCCAAAGGTGAGGGTATGGAAGATGATCCCGAGGGCCTGCGACTCCATGGTGAGAATCGCGAAAGTCTGGCCGGCAATGACGCAGGTACAAACCAAGGCGATCTTACGGCCGTAGAGCTGCTTGATCATGTTCGGGACGGTGGATACGCGCAACCTGCGCACCCAACGACCGGTGGCGAGACACACTACGCACAGCAGCGTCACGTGGCCTATGGAGAACCAAATGGCCACCATGCCCATGTGCCAGGCCATTTCCATGATGCCGAACACGTGTACCGCGCCAAGCACCGCCAGCGCCAAGGAAACGCCGACAAGGGGCGCGGACATGTCGCGGTTCGAAGTAATAAACGCGTCCTTCGACTCGGCATGGGCGCTCTTTTTCTGTTTCGCCATAAGATAGAGGCTGACGCCTCCGATAGAAATTATTTCATACAGTAATACTACAATTAAAATCCACATAGTTCTCCTATCCTCCGAACAATCTCCGAACCCAATTTTGTCCGTTCCGGAGCAACACCCTCTTTTATAGGCGGAGGCCGAAACGCTCACGATACGCTTCGACCTGAAAGAGTGCGGCTCGGGAACCCACTGTAACGGTTTGAAATCGGATCCTCTTTGGATCGTTGCCTCTCTCAAGAGGGTGTATCAGCCCAATACCCATCCCCGTGTGCCTCGAACCGCGCCCATGCAACGGGGATTATCACAACTTACTGCCACTTTACAAAATGGAAAAAGGGATCGCCGGCCTTTCGGCAAGCGATCCCTCGAGGGTCAGCCGCTTATTTTTTCAGTTGCGCTTTCTTCATTTCGCGGCATGGAGAGAAGGTGACAAGCATGCGAAGGGTCTCGTCGCCGGTGACGTACATTTCGTGGTCGACTCCGCGCGGAACAAAGAGGAAGTCGCCGGGGCCGATGTCAAAACGTTCGCCATCGCAAATCTGATAGCCGAAGCCGGAGGTGTAGTAGAACACGTGGTCGGAATCAGGGTGGTTATCCTTTTCCGCGCGGCCGCCCGGACGGATCTCGGTGATGTAAACTTCAATGTCTTCGTTGATGACCGGGCACCATGAGTTGCTTTCGAAGTGAAGGGGAGCGACGCCCGACTTGAGATCCTTGGTGTTTGCCTTAAACGCCTTAGCCATTTGAATATCTCCTTGCGCAAAAATATTCTACTGTTTTTAACCAAGCCAACACAATTGGCTTATACAAGAAATCACGATTTCATACTGTGCCAGACTGCTTTTTTAGCCTACTTGACGCCCGACATGCCTTCAACCATCTTCACCAGAGCGGCGAAGTCCTCGCCGCCGTTGCCGTTGGCGATGGAAGCTTCCAGCATCTGCTTGGTAAGGGCGGTGGCGGGGGTGAAGACGCCAAGCTGCTTGGCGACAGACAGCGCCAGGTCCAGATCCTTCGCCATGAGGTTCGTGGCGAACGCGGGGTCGAACTTGCGTTCACGAAGCGGCGGGATCTTGTAGCTGATGAGGGGGGAGGCGAGGACGCTGCCTGCGATGACGTCGAGGATGGTGTTCCATTCAATGCCGGCCTTTTTGCAGAGGGTCACGGATTCCGCGAACATCTGGAGGCTGGTTGCGATCATCATGTTGAGGCCGAGCTTCATCGAACGGGCCTGGTCGCCGTCACCGAGATAGAAGCGGGTCTTCGAGAGCTTTTCGAACAACGGCATCGTCTTGTCGTACGCGGCCTGCGGGCCGGAACAGAGGATGGTGAGGCCGCCGGCCTTGGCGAGGACCGTGCTGCCGCTGACGGGAGCGCGCAGGAACGACGCTCCCTTGTCGATCAGCGAAGAGTTGCAGACCGCGCTGGATTCCATGGAAACGGTCGACATGTCGATGACGACCTGTCCGGAGGAAATAGCGGAAATCATGCCCTTTTCACCGACGATGACGTCGAGAAGGGCCTGCGAGTCGGAAATCATCGTGAAGATGAAGTCCGCGCCCCTTACTGCTTCGGGAATGCTGGTCGTCTGCTTCGCGCCGGCCTTGACGACTTCTTCCGCCTTGGAGGCTGTCCGGTTCCACACTGTCACTTCATGCCCGGCATTAACCAGGTTGATGGACATCGGTACGCCCATATTGCCGAGTCCAATCCATGCCACTTTTGCCATAGAGATTCCTCCTATCAAAAATTACGAAACCAGAAAGCACAACGGCGGCGAGCCGCCTCCAACAATGTCCTGCACCATAGCGCGTGTTTGCCCATTGACCACGCGGCTATCTACCACAGAGACTACAGAGAACCGCTTTTCACTTTCAAAAAAACCTCTGGCCCTCTGTGATCTCCGTGGGTAAAAATTTACGCTTTTACAGGAACTGACAGCCGGGAAGGCCGCAGGAAGTAATTTCATCGGACGGGAACTTGGTGATGACTTCGTGGCCGTCCTTGGTGACGACGATCTCTTCTTCAATGCGGGCGCTGCCGCTGCCGTCTTCCGCCGGGCACCATGTCTCGACCGCGAAGACCATGCCTTCCTTCAGTTCGAACGGATTGTCGAGGGAGAAGAGACGGGAAATGATCGGCTTTTCCCAGAGGCCGAGGCCGATGCCGTGGGCGAACTGAAGGAGGAACGCTTCTTCCTCGTTGTTGAAGCCGAGTTCGGTGGCGGCGGGCCACTGCTTCGCCATGTCGGCGGTGGTCGCCCCGGGGCGGATCACTGCAATAGAATCGCGAATCCACTTGAGGGCCTTTTCATAGGCCTTCTTTTGGGCGGCGTTCGGCACACCGCAGGAGAAGGTGCGGTAGTAGCAGGTCTTGTAGCCGTTGTAGGTGTTGCCGATATCGAAATAGATCAGTTCGCCGGGGCGGAACATGCGGTTCGAGAAAGTATGGGAGTGCGGGTTGCCCCTGCTGCCGGAAATGCTGTTGACGAATTCGACGCTTTCCGCGCCCCACTCGAAGAGCTTTTTGTTGACCAGGCCGACGATTTCGTTTTCAAGACGGCCGGGGCGGACAGCTTTCGCGACATCGTAGTAGGCGGCGTCGACCATGGCTGCGGAGGATTTCAGGAGCTGGATTTCTTCGTCGCACTTGATAATGCGGGCATCAACCATCGGGGCCTGGCCGTCGACAACTTCAATGCCGCCCGCTTCAAGGGCCCTGAGGAGCGGAATGTCGACAAGGTCCATGCCGACCTTCTTTTTGTCCACCCCGTATTCCTTGAGATACTTGATTACTTCGGCCGCTTCTTTTTCCACCATGTTCGCGTCCTTGGGAATCGAACCGCGCATGGAACCGACGGCAGGCATGATGTGCTTGGGGTCAAGCCAGTTGACGCGCTTGCGCTTGGAGGGGGCGGCGGGATCGAAGAGGAACGGCTGTTCGACGCCGTCGATGAGCAGGCAGTGCCTGTTCATTTTATTGCGGTTCCACTCGCCTATGTGGGTGCCGGTAATATAGCGGATATTGTCGAAATCGTAGCAGAGGAGCGCGCCGTAACCATAAGCCTTCATTTGGTCCTTTGCCCTCTGGAGACGATACTCCCGCATTTTGGCGAAATCAACATTGGACTCGAAATCAACTCCGTTAAAACCTGCGCGCATTTGGAAGTCCTCCTAAAATAGACGGCGGTTATAGAAAAGCCTTACCGGCTCAAGAACATGAATTCGGCAGTAGAGGAAAAGGCGTACGCGCCTCTTACAAAAGAACTTTTGTGATGGGGAATGGTCATGCCTTAATTAAGCAGCAATGTCAATGCCAAGTTTCATTTTTTGAAAATTTTCGCAAATATTCAGTAACTGCGCCAGCACTGGATCAGGAGGGAAAATTACGGTAACTCTCGGTAATTCTGCTGCTTGGTTTAGTATATCATCTATTTTGGGATGTTTTCGTTTTTTATTTTATATTGCAAGAAAGAAGGCAAATACACCTATAAAACCATTGAGACATGTCTCAAAATAAAACATGCGCCGATCAAGCGACAGCGACAAAGAATGATTCCAATTGAATCCGGTATTTGAAAATATCGCTTTCACAGGCCGTAGCGGAGGCAAGGCGACTTGGATCCCGGCACCTGCGGACATCTATTCCCGGTTTATTGTTTTTCGCGCCGGGATGACGGCCTTGGGGGTTTGTAGGGTTTTCGGCATGGAGAGGCGTCTCCGAGCCGAAAAACCATCCAAGTCGCCTTGCCTCTGCTATGGGACGTTAAATATGCTCAATTCGGGTTATTCCCGGATAAAATCCACGTCAATCTCAAACTTCTTCAGCTTTCGATAAAGGGTGCTTCGGCTGAGGCCAAGTTCTTTACTGATTTTGCGGATATTCCCTTTGTGCACGGACATAGCGGTGCGGATGAGGTTTTCTTCGGATTCGGACGCCGACATCGCGAGGTGGCGTCCGGAGGTGGTGGTGAAAAAGCGTTCCGTCTTCCTGCCAAGCAGGCTGGACGGCAGGTCGTGCGGCGCTATATACTCGTCCTGGCAGACAAGAACGGCGCGTTCTATGGTGTTTTCCAATTCGCGGAGGTTGCCGGGCCAGGAATATTCGTCCAAAGCACTGTACGTCTCGTCCAAAAAGCCCAGGACCCGCTTGTTGAAGTTGGTCGCGTATTTGACCAGCATATAATCGGAAAGCAGCTTGATGTCGCCGGGTCGCGACCTGAGCGGCGGGATGTTGATGGCGAACACGTTGAGGCGGTAATAGAGATCCTCGCGGAAGGTGTTGTTCGCAACGTTTTCCTCGAGGTTTTTGTTGGTGGCGGAAATGATCCGCACATCGATCTGGATCGACTTTTTGCCGCCAATCCTCACGACTTCGCGGGTTTGCAACACCCGGAGCAGGTTTGCCTGAACGTCAAAAGGCATATCGCCGATTTCGTCCAGGAAGATGGTGCCGCCGTTGGCGAGTTCGAATTTGCCCGCCTGGCCGTCCCTTTTGGAGCTGGTAAACGACCCTCCTTCGTAGCCGAACAATTCGCTTTCGATAAGGCTTCTTGGGAGCGCACCGCAGTTGATGGCGATAAACGGCGCATTGGCGCGATCGCTGGCGTTGTGGATGGCCTGCGCGAAAAGCTCCTTGCCGGTGCCGCTTTCACCCGTTAACAGCACGTTCGACGGATACGGCGCGGCGACGCGGGCGAGACGCTTGACCTCGAGGATCGACGGGGACTGGCCGACAATGTCGTCCCAGGTGAATTTCGCGGACGATCCGACGATCCTGTTGATCATCTTGTGGACGTGCTCGGCCTTGCGGATGGTGATGGCGATTTCGTTTTGGCCGTTTGCAGCGCCCGAAGGCAGGCTGACGATGGAACAGTGCAACGTGCCGAAGAAAGTGTCAATGTCAAATTCCTGTTCGCCACCCGCCCCCTGTTCGACAAAATATTTCTTGAACTTGCCGACGTCGAGACCGTATTTGTTCATGAATGCTGTGATATCGGAGCCGATCAGCTGGCCTTTGTTCGCTTCCTTGATGTTGAGAAGAAGCATGGCGAGAGAGTTGATCTGGTTGATCGAGCCGGCGCCGTCGACAATAATGACGCCGTAATTGAGAAGTTCTATGACCTTGTCCAGCTTTTTCCGCGCGGTGTTTGCCTGGGACAGCGCATTTTCGAGTGCAAGGTGCTTGCTGATGGCCTCAGTCGCCGAAACGACCATGCCGAGGGTGTGGAAATGCACCTTGTCCCAAAAACCGCTGATGCAGAGAGCGCCGACGAAATTGTTCTTGGCGTCGAATATGGGGGAGGCGGAACAGGTCCACATGCTATGGGGCTTGTAATAATGCTCGTCCGCCCAGACCTGCAGCGGGCGCTTGAGGTAAATGCAGGTGCCTATGCCATTGGTGCCTATGCTTTCCTCGTTCCTGGCCGCGCCTTCTATAAGGAGGTTGTTCTCGGCGGCGTCCAGGACGGAGCGGTCCCCCAGCACCTTGAGGACATAACCCTCGCGGTCCGACAGGATGACCAGGAAGCCGGATCCTTTGACGAATTCGTGCAGGCTTTCCATAAAGGGGGTTGAGGTATCGTAGAGCTGCTGGTTCTTTTTGATCCGCTCCGCAAGCATCTCGGGGGACAGGACCACCTTCCTGGTGGAATAGGAATCAACGCCGTAGGAACGGGACCTGCGCCAGGAGTCGAGTATTTCGGGGCGGATATCGTGGATATCGTCGTCCGGATGGTTGAGGAACTGGTTCCACGCGGCGACGATTTTCATTTTCATTTCACGCATTAAAAACCCTTTATTGCAGCCATGCCAAGCAACGACTCAATGCCGAACATAACGCATAATGCTTAACAACCAGTATATGTCATAAACCGTCTCATGTCCAGTGAACATTTCTCAGATGTCGTATTATATCCTGAGAGTCAAAAGCATGTCGCAAAATAATACACGCTTCTTTCCCCTTGCACTTATTGTGTTTAAATAAAGCCCATAGATGGAGTAAGAAACTTTAAAAAAACTCCGTATAAAACTATAAAAACCGCGATAGCTTACGCTATCGCGGCCAGCAACAGGTGGTACAGAAGGGAAATCTTCTTTTTTAGTTACTACATACTATGAATAGCCCGTTTGTAAGCCCCCATAAACGCCTCGGGAATGCTTTCGCTGATAGTCGGGTGCGGATGGACGGATTCGATGATCTCGTCGGCGGTCGCTTCCAGGGTCATGGCGACGGCAATTTCCGCTATCATGTCCGTCGCATGCTTGGCGTAGATGTGCACGCCCAGGATTTCGCCAAGTTCCTCGTCGACGATGACCTTGGCAAGGCCGTCGGTGTCGCCTTCCACCAGCGACTTGCCGTTGGCGACCATGGGGAACTTGCCGACGCGGATCTTGCGGCCGTCCTTCTTTGCCTGCTCCTCGGTCATGCCGATACAGCCGATCTCGGGATCGAGATAGACGCAGGACGGGATGCGGTCGTAGTGCATCTCGTGGTTTTTGCCGCAGATGTTTTCCACGGCGACTATGCCTTCATGGGATGCCGTATGGGCAAGCATGACTTTGGCGTTGACGTCGCCGATGGCGTAAATGTTCGGGATGTTGGTCCTGAGGCCGGAGTCGGTTTTGATGGCGGCACGGTCGTATTCGACGCCGATTTCCCTCGCGCCCAACCCTTCCGAATAAGGAAGCCGGCCGACAGACATCAACACCATGTCGGCCTTGACGGAGGATTCCTTGCCGCCCATTTCGTAATAGACGGCGTTGTCCTTGACCTTGGACACTTTTGCGCCCATGTTGAACTTGATGCCGGCTTTTTCCAGTCGCTTCTTGGCCATGCCGGAAATCTCCGGGTCGACCATGGGCATGATGTTTTCCAGAAGCTCAAGGACGGTGACGTCCGAACCAAGCTTGTTCAGGAGGTAGGCGAACTCTATGCCGATGACGCCGCCGCCGATGATGGCGATGGACTTCGGGACTTCCGTGAGGGTCAGCGCTTCGCGGCTGGTGATGACGTCGTTCTTGCCTTCAAGCGCGATAAACGGGGGCATGAATGTCGTCGAACCGGTGGCGATGATGAAATACCCGGAAGTGATCTTCTTGCCCGCGGCCTCCACCGTGTGCTGGTCGGTGAATTTCCCCTCGCCCGTGACGAGTGTGATCCTGTTCGCCTTGACCAGTGCGGCGACGCCGCCGACGAGCTGTTTGATGACGGCTTGCCTGCGTTCCTGCAGGCGCGCCATGGAGACCTTTATCTTCCCCGGCTCGACGCCGTCGATGGCGAAGTCCTTTGCGTGGAGGATCTCGGAATACAGGTTGGCCGTCTTGATCAGCGTTTTGGTGGGGATGCAGCCTTCGTTGAGGCAGACGCCGCCAAGGTTGGCTTTTTCGATAAGGCAGACTTTTTTCTTTTCCTTCGCCGCGCGGATGGCGGCGACATACCCGCCGGGACCGCCGCCGATGACGGTGATGTCGTAATCGTACATGCGCTTTTTCCCTTTAAGAAGGAGTAAACGAGTTAGGAGTGAAGAGTTAAGAACGAAGAGTGAAGACTTGCTCACCCCCAACCTCAACTTTTCACTCTTAACTCTTAGCTCTTAACTCTACATAAGTATCCGCATCGGGTTTTCCAGCAAGCCCTTAAAGTAGGCGATAAACTGCGCGGCCAAGAGGCCGTCGATGAGGCGGTGGTCGACGGTGAGCTGGATGTTCATCATCGGCCGGATCACGATGGAGTCTTCGCCGTCTTCATCGGTGACGACGATGGCTTTCTTCCGCACCGAACTGACGGCGAGGATGGCGGATTCGGGCGGGTTGATGATGGCGGTGAAATTCTCTATCCCGAACATGCCGAGGTTGGAAATGGTGAAGGTCCCGCCGGAAAACTCGTCCGGCGCAAGCTTGCCGACCTTGGCGCGCTCGACCAGGTCGCGGGATTCCTTGGCGACGTCGGTGAGGGATTTCGTCTGGACATTCTTGACCACCGGCACGATAAGCCCGTTGTCGCCGGCGACGGCCATGCCGATGTTGGTGCTGGCGTAGGTGACGATCTGGTCGTCTTCGAGGGACACGTTGATGCCGGGGAATTTTTTCAGCGCTTTCGACGCGGCCATGACCAGGAGGTCCGAGACCGCCACCTTGATGTCGCCGGATTCGTTGATCTGCTTGCGGAAGGCGGTGAATTTCGAGGTGTCGATGGAGTCGGTGAAATAAAGGTGGGGCGCGGTGAACTTGCTCTGGGCAAGGCGTTCGCCGATGATTTTCCTCACCCCCTTGTAGGGTGCGGTATTGAGAACGATCTTGCCAAGTGCGTCCATGCCGGGTGCGGCCGGCGCTTTTGCTCCGGCTGCCGCCGCCCCCTGGACATCCGCCTTCATCACCTTGCCGCCCGCTCCGGAACCCTGGACAGACGCGAGGTCGACGCCGTCCCTTTCGGCGATCTTCCTGGCAAGCGGGGACGCCTTGATGTCTTTTGCGGTGATTCCGCCCTGATATCCGGTGCCCTTGACTTCGGCGAGGGACGCGGGATCGATGGCCTCGTCCTTGACGAGTTTTTTGGCTTTCGGGGTCAGCTTGAGGTCGGTCGGCGCAGGCGCTGCTGCGGGCGCGACGGACGGGGTTGTGTCGATGAATTTGCCGGCGTTTGTGGCATCGGAGGTAGCGCGGATGGCGACCGTGGAGATGGCGAGCCGGGTGCGGGGCGTAAGGGACGGGGTGGCGACGCGCGCGGAGTATCTGGACGGGGAGTATCAGCGGGTTGTGGGCGACGCGCGGGTGTTTACGG
>DAIOFH010000051.1:0-25917 GCA_036745875.1 Planctomycetota bacterium
TTCAAATTTTCGAAAAAAGTGGTCAGGCGATTGCAAATGGAACAACGGGACTATTTTGTTGTACGGGGGTAACATAATGATTAATGGCATGTATCTTTCAACAATGGGCGCCCTGGTTCAGACTGGTCGTCATGCGACGATCTCGAACAACCTGGCGAACTCCAATACCCATGGATTCAAGCCTGACTGGTCGATTTTCCAGGCTGTGCCGACGGAAAATGAATGGCATCCCGAGCGGCGCTTCCAGTGGGACAAGATACTCATGAACACCGGCGGCGGCGTCTGGAACGACAAAACCATCACCAACCTCGCCTCCGGCCCGTTGCAACACACCGGAAATCCCCTGGATATCGCTCTGCACGACGAGCCGGGTTCCGGCAAGCACAGCTTTTTCATGATTCGCCAGGGGGACAATGTGGATGGCGATATTCTTTACACCCGTGACGGGCATTTTACGCCCGACCAGGACGGCGTGTTGCGTACGGTGAACGGGGATATCGTGGTAAGCCCGGAAGGCGAACCTATCATACTCGCCCTTCCCCCCGGCGGACAGATCCACGTCAGGGATGACGGTTCCATAGTCGACCTCACCCTTGACGAAGGCACCGGAATCCTGGCAGTCATCGGCGTCCAGCGTACGGCTGATTACGCCGACATGAAAAAGATCGGCGACTCCCGCTTCTACGCCGATGGCGCTGAAATGGAACCATACCAGGCTGGAGTCAAAGGCGAATATATCGAAGAATCGGCCACCAACGCGATTGATGAAATGACCAATATGATCGAGGCATCCAGGATTTACGACACAAATATGCGTTTTCTGTCCATCCAGGACGAAACACTTGGCCAGACTGTCCGCCGAGTCGGCGCTCCGGCCCAGTAGGTGGCCTAACGTTGTGAAAAAACGCGGTATTTCAAATTTATAAAACACGATCCTTCGGGATGCAAAAGCAAGTAGAGGAGACAAGCCATGATGATTCGTTCCCTTTGGAGTGGCGCGACGGGCATGAAAGCCATGCAGTTCCACATCGACGCCATTGCCCATGACTTGACCAACGTCAATACCAATGGCTACAAAAAGAAAATCGTCAATTTCCAGGACCTGCTTTACCAGACGAGCCGCGCCAGCGGGCTTCAGGGCGGCACGGACGGTACCGTCAACCTCCCGGTGGGCGTTCAGGTCGGCTTGGGCGTTCGCGTTGCGGGCACGACACCGGTCATGACCGCCGGCCCGGCGGTGGAAACAGGCAACTGGTACGACATGATGATTGACGAAACGGAAAAGAACACCGTCCGCAATTTCTTCCGTATCGATATCGGCGGCGGCAATGTCGCCTATACCCGCGCCGGCAACTTCGTTACAGACGACCAGGGCCGCCTCGCCACAGTTGACGGCTACTACCTTGACCCGAACCCCGGAAATATTGACGCCAATGCCACCGCTGTCCAGGTTACTCCCGAAGGCAGGATTATGCAGAAGTTGCCTGGCGAAGACGAATACCAGGAAGTGGGACGCATTTCATTGTTTTCCTTCATCAACCCGGCCGGCCTAGAACCTGTCGGCAGCAACCTTTGGCTCCAGTCCGCCTCGTCCGGCGAGGCGCAGCAGGGCGATCCTGCCGAAGACGGCTTTGGTTTTATCCGCAGCCAATTTATCGAACAGTCCAATGTCGACGCTATTTCCGAAATGGTCAACATGATCGCGGCGCAACGCGCCTATGAGTTCAACTCCAAGTCGATCACCACTTCAGACGAAATGCTTCAGACCGTGAACAACCTGAAACGGTAACTATTTTTAAGCCGACTCTTGAATAGCAGTCCGATAATATTGATTATTATATGTATAGGTATAGCGATTTGAATTGTATTCAAATCGCTTTTTATGTTTCTTTCCATAGCGCGTTTTCGGAAGGGACAGGCTCTTACTGCGTTTTTTGGCAAAACCATGTCAAGCCGGAACGCACAAAGGAAGGGCCCACCTTTTCAGAAAACGCTATAAGACGGATCGACGATGAAAGACCGGGAAGTTGTCTGGATCAGCCTTATCCCCCTGGCCCTCTTGGCCGGTCTTTTCATGCTGCTCCTGGAAATGGCTGGCGTGTGGCCGCTCAAGGACATTCGCCCCGATTTCGTTTGGTGTATCGGATTTTATGCCGTCAGGCGCTCGACGCCCGTTTCCACGCTGGCGGGATTGGCCTACAGCGGCCTCGCCTACGATCTGATACTTGGGCCAAAACTGGGCGCGGCAACGCTCGCCTATCTTCTCACCGCCTGTATCTTCCTAGTCCTGAAAGACCAGGTGGCGGGAGGCGGCGCTGTCGAACACACCGTCCTCCTTGGCTTGCTGGCGATTATAGCCGTTTTTTTGCGGCTATTGCTGACCTTGGGCGGTGATTTTTTCACAATTTGGTCGTACAACATTATTGTAGTTCTCGTCTCGGGGCTTTTGACCCTTGTCGTCTATCCCCTGCTCTACGTTCTTTTATCAATTCCATGGCTCAATCCAACCCGCGAAAAGAAATGGATCGCATAACGCAATGAATATTCGGTTGACCATACTTGGAGTCATTTTCTGCCTCGCGTTCGCCGTGGCGGTGGTGCGGTTGGTCGAGTTGCAATTCTACCGGTCGGAAGAACTGACCGATTACCGGGAAAACCGCCTTCGCCATATGGAGCAAAAGGCCCCCCGCCGCGGCAGAATCCTTGACGCGGTCGGGAAAATCCTCGCCGAAGACCGTCCTACCCACGATCTCTGGATCCGGCCCGCCCGCCGCGGGCGTATAGACGGCAAGAGGCAGATCATATCCAACCTGGACCCTCTCACAATTGACCAGCTCATGAGTCTGGCCGCCGATCCAGAAGGGAAAAAATCGCTTGCTTATGGCATTGCCCTGAAATCCCTCGCCGAATCGAATCAAATGTTGGAGCTCCTCACCGAAAGCACCAAGAGAAATCGGGAAGAATTGGCGGAAAAGATTCTCTCCGCCGCATTGTCCGGACGTCCGAGCGGCAGAGATGATTTTCTCTACTCCCGTCTTGCTGTCGAGGATATTGACTTTGGTCTTGCCCTTGAAATACGCGCGGCCCGCGCCAATCCGTATGACCAAGGCGTCTGGCAGGCTGCGGAGATGCGTATCGGCGGCAAGCGTTATTACCCCACGGGAAAGCTGTTTGGCCATATTACCGGCTATGTTGGCAACCTGACGCCGGAGGATTATCTCGACCTGCGCGGCCGCTGGGACGGTGACGCCAAGCTGCCGGGAAAAGGCGTGATCCATAAGCGCAACCGAGTCTACTTCTCCATCCTCTCGGACGATCCGGAAAACCCGGTCACGGACGAGGAACTGATCATCCGCCTCCGGGAGGTCAAAAGAAACGGTAAAATGACCAAAACCCAAGGCTATTTCATCAACGAAACTGTCGGCCGCGGCGGTATCGAACAGTACTACAATCAGGATCTGCGCGGACGCCATACCCTGCAGCGCCTCAGACTGGCCCGAGATGAAGAAAGCCGCAAACGCCGTTTTCAGCCCCTTGGCACGGTGGAAAAAGCCAAAAACGGCTCGGATGTCCGGCTCAGCGTCAAGCTCGACATCCAACGCCAGGCCCATGAGATCATGGAAAAAAACATCAAGGAAATCGCCAAGCGCCCCGAGCTCGTCAGAAGCGATTGGGTGCAGTCCGGAGTCGCCATCCTGATGGACCCGAACAATGGCCGCATCCATGCCCTCGTGAGCATTCCTTCGTACGACCCAAACACCCTTAACCGCGATTTCGCACAATTGCTGACCGATCCCGCCACGCCGCTCCTGGATCGCGCCATTGCCGGTATCTATCCTCCCGGTTCCATAATCAAGCCGTTGGTGGGGCTGGCTGCATTGACCGAGGACCGTGTCATGCCTGGCGAGCGTTTCAATTGCGACAGGGTCCTGATGCTTGGCGGCGCCCGTTTCACCTGTCTCGGCCGCCACGGCGACGTCGACCTCACTGCTGCCTTGATGCATTCCTGCAACATATACTTCTACCGGGCCGGGGAAAAGCTTGGTGGCCGCAATTTGTACAATTGGTATACCTCGACCGGCATCGGTCATCGCACAGGGATCGACTTGTCCGGTGAAGCCGAGGGCCTCCTTCCCCGCAACGCCTACACGCGCAAGGGATGGGCCACCGGGAATACCTACCACCTGTCCATCGGACAAGGAATGGCGGCGACGCCGATTCAAATGGCCGTATCCATCGCCACCTTGGCCAATGCCTCGAACGGAACGGCCAAGGTTGTTCGTCCACATTTTCTCCTGCCGCCCCTTGGCCCGATAGAAACGCCGGAGGATGAGGCGTTGGCGCTGGAAGCGATGCAGCTTGACCAGCCGGTGGCTGAAATCAGCGTCGATCCGGAGGCTGTGGCCGTGGTCCGGCAAGGCATGTGGGAAGTGGTCCAGGGTAATCCGGAAACCGGACAGTTGGGAACTGGCCGACTTGCCGCATTCCCGACCCCCGGCGGAGGCTGGCTTCTCGAGATCGCCGGAAAAACCGGCACTGCGGAATGGACGGAAGTCGTCAACGGCAGGGCGAGAAAAGGCATCTCCCATGTCTGGTTTGCGGGCTACGCCCCCTTCGATCGCCCTGAGGTGGTGGTGATCGTCCTGCTGCCGCAGGCCGGCGGCGGCGGTGGCGGCAGTTGCGCGCCGATTGCCAAGGAACTCCTGCGCATGTGGTTCAACCTTCCGGATCGTTTCGAACAGACATTCTACGAGGAGGATGAAGCTCTTGGGTAGGATAGATTTTTGGAAGCTGGACTGGATCTACCTCATCACCACCCTTGCCATCATCGGGCTTGGGCTGCCGTTCCTCAAATCGTCCGCAAGCGACGGCGATTTCATGCGACAGACAGTATGGTTGGTCATCGGTATAGCCGCACTGCTGTTCTTCGTTATGGTTAATTTCCGCATATGGGTAGACAAGGGTTATTGGATTTACGCAGCTACGGTATTTCTGCTTATTGCCGTTCTCTTCTCGACGCCGGTCAACAATGCGCGCAGCTATATCCGTTTTGGACCGGTTGGGATGCAGCCGTCCGAGTTATTCAAGTTCGCCCTCATCATCGCCCTTGCCCACCATTTGGGGAAACGGGACAACCAGCATATGCTGCACGGTCTTATCATCCCGTGCATACTGACTTTGGCTCCCCTTGTCCTGATCCTTAAGCAACCCGACCTCGGTACTGCACTGACAATTCCTCCTATTCTACTGGCCATGCTATTGGCTTCGGGCGCGCGGTTCCTGCATCTCGGTTCGGCAATCTTCCTTGGTTTATGTTCGATCTGGCCGCTTTGGGAATTCGTCATGCGTCCCTATCAAAAAACGCGAATATACGCCTTCCTGCAACCGGAGCTCTACGAGTCGGCGGAAGCGTACCAGATGCTGATGAGCCTGACGGCCATCGGGTCCGGGGGCATATCCGGACAGGGTCTCGGAAACGGCGTCATCACCGATCTGGACCTGCTGCCGGAAAAACACAACGATTTTATTTTCGGGGTGATTGCCGAAGAAGGCGGCATGGCTGCGGCCGGGAGCATGATCTTACTGTTCCTGCTGTTTACCCTTATCGGCCTGCATATAGCCAACAACGCCACTACCAAATACGGTAGACTGATCGCGGTCGGCGTTTCGGTGATTGTCGGCTGGCAGGCATTATTAAACATCTTTGTCGTCACCGGCCTATTCCCGACAACCGGCGTTACATTGCCGTTGGTGAGTTACGGCGGGTCATCCATGGTAGTGACGTGCGCCATGGTCGGTCTGGTATTGAATGTGAGCCAGGCTCCACCCGAGACGACGTTTGGGAATGACTGATCCCACCTCGTACGATAAATTCTCGCAGCGCTTGAATGGCAGTCCGAGTCGGGTTATACTTGAGGGTGAAAAAGGCATTATTCGAACACATATTAATATGGCGTATAGAATATGTCAGGAGTGACAAAATGACTACTATTACAATAACGCTTCCGGAAGAATTAGCCGAGCGCGCCAAAGCTAAAGGGTTGCTATCACCCTCCGCAATTGAAGCATACGTACGGGAAAAACTGGATCAAGAAGAAGCTGGGCAAGAATCCGAAAACCAATCAGATCCAGGCAGTTTTGATCCACGCTTAAAACGGCTTGTCAATCCTGCCGCGTTTCGGAAAGGTGAAATACTTGGGGATATTATTGGTCCGTTCCATGAAGAGTGGGGGGAACCTCATTGATCATATTGGACACCCATATATTTGTCTGGATGAATTTGCGCCCCGAGAAACTTACAGAAACCATTTTATCGGCACTTGATTCCGAGGGTGAATTAGGTCTATCGGCAATTTCGTTATGGGAAACGGCAATGTTGAGTTCCCGTCGACGAATATCCATTCCTGGCCAATTCCTTGATTGGTTACATAAGGCAATTGACATCCCCCAGCTAACAAATCTCCCTCTGACACCGGAGATTGCAGCATGCTCCGGATTGCTATCAATGCACGGTGACCCCGCAGATCGGCTTATCGCCGCAACGGCAATCGAGCATAACTGTTCATTGGCAACAGTAGACAGACTACTTATCGCACTCCCCGAACTTAAAACGATTTCCTGAAATCTACCCCATCCTATCTGATATTGGTTAACAGTAATGCAGACGTCTAAAGAACAGAAACTGCGCCAAATCATCCGCGACTCCGGCAAAGTCGTCATCGCCTTCTCCGGCGGCGTCGACAGCGCGCTGCTTGCCAAAATCGCTGTCGACGAGACCAGCCATCCGCTGGCGGTAACGGCCGACAGCGTTTTTCTTCCCGAGGCGGAGCGCGAGGATGCAGGCATTATCGCCAGGCAATTGGGGATTGAACATCATTTCTTGTCTCTTGATCCGCTTTCTCTGGACAGTGTACGGACCAATCCCACAGACCGCTGCTATCATTGCAAAAAGAGTATTTATACAGAATTGTTGCGCTTTGGCGGAAGCAAGGGATACGACGCGGTGCTGGACGGCGGCAATTTCTCCGACCTGGCCGATTATCGCCCGGGCAGTATTGCGGTAACCGAACTGGGTATCAGATCGCCCTTGGCCGAAGCCGAACTTACCAAGGATGAAGTGAGGGCGCTGTCGAAAAAACTCGACATCCCCGGCTTCAACCGCCCTGCCGCCGCCTGCCTTGCCAGCCGTATTCCCTATGGCGAGGAAATCACGGCCGAGGACTTGCATCTTGTCGACCAGGCAGAGAACATTGTTCGCAGTTGTGGCTATACCAAAGTCCGCGTCCGACTTCTTGGCCGCATCGCGTGCATTGAGCTCAGTCAGGAAGAACTATCCAGCCCCGAACTTCTTGGCACCGATCGCCAGTACATTGTTGATCAGCTTTCTGCGCTTGGCTTCGAACGCGTTGTCCTCGACCTCGCCGGGTACAGGACCGGCAGCCTGAACACCATACCAACTCCAGCCGAATCTGCCGGAAAAAAACGCCGTCCGCCCCAAACTTACTCAGTGTAAGATAAAGTCAACTTTTCTCGTATTTTTTTATCCATCTGTAAAATAATAAGTTATACAGCACATAAAGCCCCTTCCCATTTCTGGCAAGGGGCTTGCTCTATTTACTGGCGTGGTTAGGAAAGTTACCAGGGAGAACAAGGATGGCAGTCTTTATCGAAGGTCTTATCCAGCGCGAAACGGCACCGCTCCTCGAATCCGCGATGAGCTTCGCCTTCCAGCGCCATCTCAACATCATGAACAACATCGCCAATGTTGAGACTCCCTACTACAAGCGGAAAGTTATGCCGGAAGAATCCTTCAAGAAGGCGATGGAGAATGCCATTGAAGACCGCTACAAACACCACTGGAACGAATTTACCCCCAGGCCGGAGCATGATGTTGATTTTTATCTCAACCACCTGCCCCGCGCCCGCTCTTTTGAAGGTCGCGAATGGGGTCCCGAACGCCATGACGAAAACAACGTCGTTATCGAAAAAGAAATGGCCGACTTGGCGAAGAACTCGGCCTATATGGAAGCCTTGCAGCAGCTCTTTAAATCAAAAACCAACGGCCTGAAATCGGCTCTGAGGGATCGAGTAGCTTAGTCTATATAAAAGGTTACGTCGGGCAGTGAAGCCCGTCTAATGGAAAGGAAGCCACCATGAGCGCCATCAATCTTACGAACTGTGATGAACAGACTGCCATGAACATGTCGAAAGCCCTTTTTGACCACGCGCGCGAAGTAAACCGCTACGCCCGCACCTATCCCGCAGTCTTTGCAGCGCTTACAGATAAAGAAAAAGCTCGCGACAATATCAAGGGTTTTATCAAGAACGTCACCCGAATGATCAAGGAAATGACTGCCCTCATGCTGATGGCCCGCTACAAAGGCGTCTCCCGCTTCTGTAATGCGGAGCAGATCGAAGCCATTATGGAAGAAACGCAGTCCATTGTCGATCAGCTCGAAGCGAAACGTCGCGAAGAAGAATCGGTTATCGAAACGCCGCACGCGTTCTATAACTAATCTTTGGTGGTTTTGGGGAAAACTATCGGGGACTTGAAGCAAAATCGGGGGAATAGAAGATGAGCATGTTGGTTGGCGGAATTTTTACCATGTTCGACATCAGTGCTTCCGGCCTCAGAGCCGAACGGGCAAGGATGAACGTGCATGCCAACAACTTGGCGAATATAAATACAACCCATGACCAGTACGGAAATGCGAATCCTTACACCCGTAAGCGTGTCATGTTCCGTGAGGGCGCCAAAGAGATTACCGGTTCCGAACGTCTCGGCGTCTCTGTTGCGGAAGTGTCGGAAGACTATGACACCGATTATCAATATCGTTACGAACCCGAGCATCCCGATGCCATAAAAGAAGGCAAGTGGACAGGTTATGTGAAATACCCCAATGTCCACGTCGCGGTTGAAATGGTTGACATGATGATGGCGTCCCGCGCTTACGAAGCCAACCTCACCACCATGGATACAGCGAAACAGATGCATCGCGGGGCTTTGAGGATTATCGCTTAGTAGCAAATTTAGCAAGTGATAATGCTCAGTAACGAATATTATTGAAAATTTACTTGAAATGGCAGACTGGTTTTTGAATACTTGAGTTAAATCCTTCCTAAAGGAAAGTGCACCAACTGCCGATATACAATATATATAGTGTTTTGTTCGGCGCCTTATATGCCCCGCTCGAGGTTTGTGCCCAAAACGGGGTTGTTTGATGAGGTTGCCTCCAACAGGAGGATGGGATTATGGCTATCGATCCCGTAACTGGAAGAATATTACCAATCGGCGGAGAGTCCAAAGCGCCGCAGCATACCGACCCGGCCACCGGCACGGAGTTCAAGCAGTTCCTTCTGGACAACTTGAACAAGGTCAATACTATGCAGCAGGACGCGGGCAAGGCCGTCACCGACCTGGTCATGGGTGCCGAGCCCGATATCACCAAGGTCATGACTGCTGTCGAAAAGGCTGACGTCGCTTTCCAGACATTGATGTCGGTCCGGAACAAGCTGGTTGATTCTTATCAGGAAATCTTGCGTATGCGCTTATAAAATTCGTGTGGGAGTCGGTTGCTCTGGCTCCCATTTCGATAAGAGGTCTTTTTTTTGTCTTTGAAAATCAACTTTTATCGGATGAAAAGAGCACAAACACTTTTCGGATCGGGGGGTCCGGGGCTTTTACAAAGTGTTGGAAAACGGGATAAAGGCACGGGCCGGCGCGTTTTTGCGCTATGCCCGTTGTCGCGTTTCCAGGGGGGATACCAAATATGGAAATACTCCGTCAGCTTTGGCGAGACGCGCAGACTGTCCTTAGGGACATGTCCACGACCCAACGAGTTGCGGTTACATTTCTCATTATCACCGTTGCCGGCTGGCTGACCTTCGCCGCCTGGATGGGATCGTCATCTACCGAGGCGTCGAAGCGGCCGCTTCCCATCGCCATCGAACCAGGCGACGCCAACGACATGCTTGCCCGCCTTAAAGATAAAGGCATCAAAACCGCCGATTACGATTTCGAGTCCCGGCGCATTATCGTCAATCTCGAGGAGGAAAAACCGGCAGTCATCGCCCTCGCCGAAGAGGGTCTCCTTATGGGCGCCCACGAATACGGCTTCGAGGCGATGCTTGATAAATGGGCCTTCTCCGACACCCGCCTCAAATCCGAAGAATCCATGCGTTTTGCCCGCGCCAATGAAGTAGCCCGTCTCGTCGAATCGCTTGACAGCATTTCCGAAGCACAGGTCATCTACTCGGACGACGCCAGGACCTCGCTTTTCGGCATCGCCCATAAAAAGACGGCCTCGGTCCGCGTCAAAACCAAGCTCAAGAAGCCCCTCACGGAAGACACGGCAAACACTATCATCTCCCTCGTCTCGGCGGCAAAGGCCGGCCTTGACGAGCGCGATGTTGTCGTATCCGACCAATCCGGGAATAAATTCCATTCCTCGTCCGGGAATTCGCTGTCGGCTGTGGCCAAGCAGAAATGGGACACCGAGTTCGCCCTAAACGAAGAACTGCGCCGCAAGCTGGAAAACTTGATGCGCCAATACATCCCCAATGTCCAATACGAAGGCGACGTCAACGCGTTCCCCAAACACGAGGTCGATTTCGACTATACGGAAATCATGTTCAAGGAAGTACTGCCCGGCCAGGTCGGCAGCGCATCCACCACGACCTACAACGCTAAATCCACCCAGCGGCCCTACGAAGAACCGGGCGTCAACCCGAACGTGCGCCGCGCCGCCAACCTGAACAACTTTAATCAATTCTACATCAACGAAACATCGGAAAGCCGTAAAACCAACGATAGGACAAACCAGAACTCCATCAAGGAAACAGCCACCAAGGTATCGCCGAAAGTCACCAACCTCACCATTTCCGCCATTATCCACCTGCCGTACCGCCTGAGGCGCGACGACAGCGGAAATCCCATCCAGGCGGTAAACGAATACGGCGTCTCCATGATCGACGTGGAGACCCGCCTGCCGCAGTGGGAACGTGAATCCATCGATCCCCTGCCCGCCGCCA
This sequence comes from Planctomycetota bacterium, assembly GCA_036745875.1. Lineage (GTDB taxonomy): Bacteria > Planctomycetota > SZUA-567 > SZUA-567 > SZUA-567 > DAIOFH01. Next base: position 11,032 of record DAIOFH010000051.1, read on the forward strand.
GCATCGAGGAACTGAAGCGTCAAATAGCCCAGGCGTCAGGCATTCCCCTGGCGGAAATTCCGGAAAGAATCGAAGTCAGCCAGGTGCCGTGGATCGCACCCGTGCATTCGCCGTCCGGCGGCGAGACGCTCGTCGCCATGGGTTTGCGTTGGGTCTCCGACAACAAAACCAATATAATCACCTTCGTCTTCTTCTGCCTTGCCGTATTTATGGTCTACCGGTATGCTATCAGGCCGATACCCACTGAGGTGGATGAAGAGATCGACCAGGATGTCCTTACCCTTTCCATGGCTACAGAGCCCGAGGATGACGATCAAATCGACGAGGAGTGGGAAGATCTGCGGGCCAAGGTTGCCAATGCCGTTGCGGAAGATCCCAAGCGGGCTGCCGGTCTCTTGAAGCGCTGGATGAGGAAGGAATAGCATGGCGAAGCAAGCCAAGGCCGAAGGTCTTACCGGGATAAGGAAAGCGGCTGTACTGATGATTTCGCTGGATATGGATTCCAGTTCGAAAATCATGGGTAACCTGGATACCGACGACATCGAACGCCTGTCCATGGAAATAGCCAGGATCGAAGACGAAATTTCCCCGGAAGTCAGGGACGCCGTCGTCAGGGAATTCTACCAGACCCACATGGCGTCCAAATACCTGGAACAAGGCGGCATGGAATATGCCCGACAGCTTCTGGAAAAAAGTTTGTCGCCGGAGGAAGCGGCCAAGATCCTCGCAGCACTCGAAAACACCATCCAGCAGGCGCCGTTCCATTTCCTCAAGCAGGCGGATTCGGAACACCTGCTTATGTACATCCAGGACGAGCATCCGCAAACGATCTCCCTCATCATGGCGCACCTGTCTCCGAAGCAGGCGTCCGAAATTCTTGGCGGCCTGACGCCGAAAAAGCAGCTTGAGGTCGTCAAGCGTATAGCCAGGATGGAACAGACTACTCCCGAAGCCATCCGCCTTGTCGAGCAGGGCCTTGAGTCGCGTCTCGCCTCCATCGTCACCCAGGACCTGGAGTCGGCCGGCGGCGTCCAGTCCGTGGCCGAAATCCTCAACCTCTGTGACCGCACAACGGAAAAAGGCATCCTGGAAAACCTTGAAGAAGCCGACCCCGACATGGTCGAACAGATCCGAAAGCTGATGTTCGTCTTTGAAGACATCATCCTCGTCAACGACAAGGGTATTCAGTCGGTCCTTCGCGAAGTCGAAAACGACGAACTCGCGACCGCCCTCAAGACCGCGTCCGAGGCCCTACAGGAAAAAATATTCAAGAACATGTCGACCCGCGCGGCCGAAATGATCAGGGAAAACATGGAGTTTATGGGTCCGGTGCGCCTCTCCGACGTGGAACAGGCGCAGCAGCGCATCGTCGATATTGTCCGTCGTCTCGAGGAAACGGGCGAAGTCATCATCTCCGGCCGCGGTGGCGACGATAATGTCGTGGTGTAACCCAAGTTGAGGGTAGTGATCACGGCACACGGCTATCCGTAATGCAGGATATAAAGATGCAGGTGGGTGATATAATTTCGTTCGGTAAATACGATTGGCGGGTACTTGACGTAAAAGGCAATACCGCATTGATCATAACCGAACTTATTATAGAACAGAGGTCTTACCATGACACCTATAAAGACATAACATGGGCGGACTGCTCATTAAGACAACATCTTAATGGTGAATTTTACGACAAGTTCAGCGCGGCTGATAAATCTAGAATAATTCAAGTGCTAAATAAGAATCCTGACAATCAATGGTATGGTTCAAAAGGCGGAGCGGATACGAAAGACAGTGTTTTTTTGTTAAGCATTGAGGAAGTTGTGTGCCGATACTTTGGCGATAGCAGTTCAAAATTGTATAACCCTGGAAAAAACCAAAGATATTGGTTTGAAAGAAAAGATGTAAACAACAGTAAGCGAGTGGCAAAGCTAGATGGTAAAAATTCCGGTATATGGTGGTGGTGGCTTCGGTCCCCCGGCCGAGTTAACATAAAAGCCGTATATATCCACGGTGACGGCAATATAGGCATACAAGGCAACAACATACTAAAAGGCAATGTCGCCGACGGCAAATGTACCGGCGGCGTCCGTCCTGCTTTATGGCTGGCAATATAATGTAACTTGATCCACAATAGCTTTTAATTTATGTCATAGCGCTCTTTTTTGGATAGTCACTACACGATGCCCGACTCCCAAGTTTTCGACGATTCTGAGGAATTCACCCCCATGCCGCTCCCCGGCGGCGTAATCCGCAAGGAAGTAGCGGACGACCTGACCCCTGTTCCCTTCCAATTTTCGGATATTCGTGCCCTTGCGGCGCGTATTCTCAAGCGCGCGCAGGAACAGGCACAGCAAAAACTGGAAGCCGCCCGCAAACAAGTCGCGGATATGGAAAAGGAAGCGCAAAAAAAAGCCTATGACGAAGCTTTCCCCAAGGGGGAAAAAGAAGGGTATAAAAAGGGTGAAGCCGAAGGCAAGGCGGCTGCGCAGGGGCAGATCAAGGAGGCGGTCACCGCGGAGCGGCAGGCCTTTCAGCAAAATGTAACTCCAGTCACCACGATGCTGCAGGATCTTGCCAATATTATCAACGAACACCGCCAGTCGATCATCACCCAGGCGGAAGCTGATCTTCTTTTGTTGTCCGTGGATATTGCCAAGCGCCTTGTCGGTCGCGAATTGTCCATTGACAAGGAAGCTATTCGCCCCATCGCGATAGAAGCGATTGGCCTCGTCACCGAACGCTCCAACATTCTCGTAAGGGTAAACCCCGACGATCTTGCCGTCATGGAAGATGAAGTTACCAATCTACAGCTCATTTTCCCCGACCTCGGCTTGGTCAAACTCGAGGCCGACCAATCGATCGACCGCGGCGGACTTGTTGCGGCGACAAGGGAAGGCGAAGTCGACATGCGCTTGTCGACACGCCTTGCCGCCATAGAAGACTCTATTCTCGGCTTTTCCGGCCAAGCGGCTGAAGCGCCATGGAGCGCGATCGATCCGTCGACCGCAACGGAGCAGCTGGCGCAGTTCGACCAAGCCCATGAGGAAGCCGCCCACGTAGCCCAAGCGGCCCGGGATCGACTTGTCGAAACCAAGGAAGCTGCCGCCAGACAGGCCGAGGAGGCGCAAGCCGCCGCCGATGCCGAACTCGCAGCCGTTACCCCGCCTCCGGAGCCAGAACCAGAACCGGAACCGATACCCGAAGCGGGCGATGCGATGGAGCAAAATCCGGAAGCTCAGCAGGAAGACATCCAAGGAGGCAATCCGCCAGCCGCTGAAGCTCCACCGGAACAACCCGAGACGCAGCAGGAACCCATTCAAGCCGAGCAGCAGGATGACGGAGGAGCGCCGGCAGCACCCCAACAGGAGGAGGCACCCGAATGAGCGGCGAAAAAGCTGTTTTGCATCTGATTGGCCGTGACTGTACACGGGAAGAGGCGGCGTTCGCCCTAGCACTGGCGGAAAGACAATCGGCTACCGGAATAAAAGCCGTTATCGCCTGTCCGGAAGATTCCTGGACAAGCGGCAGGACCACCGCCCTCTCCCTCCCGGTCGAGCACCTGAGCCTGTCGAGCGCCATCAACCCGTTCGAATGGCGGCGAGTGGCGAAGCTGGCCCAGAGCGTCGAGGCCGATTGCATTCTATCCCATGACCAGACATCGACAAGCATTGCCGGCCATGCCGGACGCAAGCACGGAGGTATGGTCTACCGCCGAATAAACAAATCCGCCTCCTACGAAAAGGCGGATTCGGTTTTTCATTGTTCGGAATATGCCGTTGAGGAGTTGCCGGACCGTGCGGACGCGAAGCATGTGCTGTTGTACGCCGGCGGGGATGAAGCGAAAGCGAAGACGGCGTTGGACAATCGCGACAAGGAACGCGCCACCCTGAAAGCGGAATTTTGCCCAGAGAAGGAAAAACCGTTATTTTTGTACTATTCCGCCGATTTCATCGAAAAGAACCGTCATCAACTTCTCTTGGAGGCGCTGCCGGATATTTTGACCAAATTGCCGCAGGTTCACCTTTTGCTGGCAGGAGACGGTGAGCACTTGGCGGAACTCGAGCGGCAATGCAGGATCACGGCGCTGGAGAACGATGTTACCTTTATTGAAGTTGATGACGATCCGTATGGGGTTATGACTGCGGTTGATATCTATGTTTCGCCTCGCCAGGACGATCCCGCCGGGTTTATGACCCAGATAGCCATGCTTTCGGGGAGGGCGGTTGTGGCGGCCCGCTCGGGCCTCAATCCGGAATTGATCGACCACGACAAGAACGGCATCCTGGTTGAGGGAGAGACAGCTGCGGAATATTGTCAGGTCTTGCTGGACGTTTTGCAAAACCGCAATCGCCGGGAACATTTCGGCAGAATGGCGGCGGCAAGAGCGGCAAAAACCGGCCTCACCGCCGCAATGAATGCTATCGCCGAAAAATTGCTCTCCTAGTCCTAGTGGCAGGTATAGCCTCCGCGATCCGGGCCGGTGTGGTAATAGCCGCCGGAGCAGCGCCAGCCATCGTCGTTACGCCAGCCGCCACCACGGTGGCCCCTGCTGCGTCCCCATCCGCAGCCGTGTTCGGTGTTTTCGCGAACCACACTGGAATCGACCGGGGAGGCCGCGTTGGCAAAACTAAAATCTCCCATCAAGAAAAGAAATGCGAGCGATGCGGCGAAAAGTGTTTTCAACATGGATTTCCTCCTTAAGATAGTTTTACCCTCACCTTAACCGAGTAGTATTGACGATCGGGGAAATGTTACAGAATATTTTTTTATTTTTTCACATTTTTTGTATTATTACCTAATGAGTGCGAATAAAAACGAGATTGGAACATGTCTGAACGTAACGGGTTAGATCCTACACTTCAAAAATATGTCAACAGCCGCGAACTGGCCGAAACATATGACGAATATTTTGCCGAGTCCGCCCTGTTCGAATTTGATTGCCGCTATGTGGCCAAAAACCTGGGATTTCCCCGGAAAATCGAAGAAGGGTATTCGCTGCTGGATCTTGGCTGCGGCACGGGAAGACATGTTCTCGAAGCGGTAAAGAACAACTGCCAGGCGGTCGGCGTCGACCTGAACCCCCATATGCTTGCGAAAGCGAAAGCCAAGGCGCGGACGCTGGGAATCCCCTATTCCGAGTGCCCGGAACAGCAGGAAGGGATACCGCTCCGTATCCTCACGACGGATATGGAAAACCCTACTCTTCCGGCGGGAGAGCGGTTCGATGCCGTGGTGATCATGTTTAGTACGCTTGGATTGGTATTAGGCCACGCCAGGCGGGTGCGCTTTTTGTCCGGGGTGGCAAGGCGGCTGAAACGCCGGGGCAAACTGATTCTCCACGTCCACAACGAAGACTATTCGAAAAGATTCATTCCCTTCCTGTCCAAGTCCTATCTTGATGAGGCTGCGTTGACGCTGGCGGGAAAACTCGAACCCGGTGATCATATGCAGCGGAGTTATCGGGGCGTTCTGGATCTGCGGTTGCATTTTTTCACCGCAAAGGAATTGAACCACTTGCTCAAGGAAGCCGGTTTTGCCGTGGTCGACTTTTTCTTTCTCAATGAAGACCGCGATGGTAGATATTTCGGCCAGGATCCGGAACACAATGCCAACGGTTTTTTAGTCACGGCACAGATAGGCGGATAGGTTTATGCTGGCGTACCCTGTTGGTCGGTTCGGATCTTTTCTCTGACGAGATCAAGAAGAATGCCATCTGGCGGGAATCGAGAGACTGGCCGGTTTGTTACAGCAAAGGCGAAAAATGAGAATCATACGGGAAGATAGCGCGGCGTTGCTGGTAGACATCCAGGAAAAGCTTTTGCCTGCCGTCCATATGGCCGAAGAAACGCTGGCGGCAACGGTCAGGTTGATTAAAGGACTGCGGATTCTTGATGTGCCGATCATCCCGGTGCGCCATTATCCCAAGGGAATGGGGGATTTGGCCGCGGAGTTGCGTAATGCCTTAGGCGATTATACCCCTAGCGACAAAATAACCTTCAGCGCATGGGAAAATGCGGAATTACGGGAGCGAATTCAATCACTGGGAAAGAAGAATCTCCTGGTATTCGGGATGGAATCCCATGTTTGTGTGCTGCAAACGGTCATAGACATCGCCAACAGCGGCTACAATGTAGTGGTGGTTGCCGACTGCGTCGCCTCCCGACGGCTGGACGACAAAAACATCGCCCTGCGACGGGCAGAAAAGGAAGGCGCAACACTCGCTACCAGCGAAAGTATTTTATTCGAACTGTTACGCGAGGCAGGTACTGATACTTTCAAGAAAATCCTGGCACTGGTAAAATAGAAGACGATTGGTTGAATCACCTCAATTGCCAAAATGTTCTATGGTAATTCATATCCCCGGAATGCATGTTCGGCAACCTGCAGCATATCCTGCGGCAGAGGCGAGGTCAGTTCCATATTCTCCCCCTGCCATGTAAACGACAATCGATAGGAATGCAGCGCCTGGCGCTTTATTCCAAATTTCACGGCAGCCCATTTATTGGCCGGGCGTTCGCCATATTGATCATCGGCGATGATGGGATAACCCAGAGCCGCGGCGTGGACGCGTATTTGATGCGTTCTACCGTGGTGTGGGAAAAAAGCTATCATACTTATGGAATCAAACCCGGGGATATCGGGATAATGCCGTGAGGTGAGTACCTCGTAGTCTGTCCTGGCTTCAAGCCCGTTTCTCTCCTTTCCTTTGAGCACACGCACCGGCCTGTGCCCGCCCTGCCAATCGGAAAGTTTGCGATTGATGGAGCCAGTGCGGTTGAATGGCGTGCCGAAACAGAGGGCGAGATAAATTTTCTTCATCTCGCGGTGCTTGAAGAGCTCGGTCAATTCCTCTTCCGCTGCAGGAGTTTTGCTGAAAAGCTGCATCCCGCTGGTATCGCGATCAAGGCGATGAACAGGCTGCAAGCCGTCGTCCTCCAATAAGTCCCGCACGTTTGATAAAACATCATTATCACCGGTTTGGGATATTGTCTCCAGCCCAGGCGGTTTATAGAGAGCGACGAAGGATTTTTCGTCATAAATTATTGAAATTTCACGCATATCGGCCAAAGGTTTTATCTCCGGAAAGCGACAGTTATATTTCGGATAGAATTCATTCGGGTTTACCTAGACATATATATATCTGAACAAAGTTGAAAAAAAGCAAAATTTTTTCAGTGTAGACCATTTTTTTCTTGACATTCACAAAAACCAGTAGTATTATAATAATGGAAAAGAAGGGTAAATTTCTTAAGTAGGTAGCATCTGGTTTCCCGGAGGTACGGCTTGACGCAGTTTGTTAACTGATTTTTTGCCGTTCTACAGGAGGTGAATCAGGCGGCCCTCTTTTGCTGGTGGGTTTTCCCGGCGAGTAGTAGTGTGCTTTATAAATCCGCGTTGAGTCGGTAGTAGTGGTGCGCCAATGGCCTCGCGCCGCAGGGCAACACGATAGCCCGGGTTCGACATCGAGTGAAAGTCTTGAGCTGTTGGCGGTTGTGCAGGTCAATTTTTATGGATCCGCACCCCGTTGAGTTTTTACTTCGCGACTGTGCCGATTTGTGAATGTCTCGTCTTATGGCAAGGTCAGTCTGTTGACGATCCAACGCTTGGGACGAATGGTAGCGCCGGTTGTGAAGAATACAGCTTCTTGGGATGCGGATCCGCCGAAACATCCGGGACTTTTTTGCCCAGATGCGTCGTTGCAAGAGGTTTTCGGGCATTCGGTGGTTGTAGTTCTAGCGTTGGCAAGCGGAGACGCCGATAGATTGAGGTTTGTGAACTGGGCTGTTTCCATTTGCTGAGTTGGCATGTGTGTTTTGACTTGGTTCTTGGCTCGCCCCTTTGGAGCAGTAGTTGGGGGCAGTGGTAAGCGGCAGGAATGTGCGGTAGTTATAATGGTAGTGTTATCGCAAGTGTGTGTAGTCGTATCCTGCTGTTCCAATGTCGTCGGGTCGGTGGTAGCGGTGGTATTGAGGTTGTCGTGTTCGCTCCCTTCCCGGCATATGATTCTTCCAAGGATTGTGTCCGAAAATCTTATAGCAACAACGTCAGGGGCCGGCTGAATAAGCCGGCCCCATTTATTTTTTGCTCCCATCGTATTCCTGAACCGCATTTTCCAGTGTGTCTATGGCATTTCCGCAAAGATACTGCTTTAATGCAGCGAACTTTTCTTCAGGCCAATCGTATATCTTCAACGCAAGCAGCCTCTGGACAATGTTCTCGTCGAATCGTATGCGAAGCGGCCGCGCCGGATTGCCGCCGACCACGCAATACGGCTCGACATCCTTGGTGACCACGCTGTTCGCCGCCACCATAGCGCCCTCGCCTATAGTCACCCCTGGCATGACCATGGCCCGCATACCGATCCATACGCCGTCTGCAATGACGGTGCTCCCTTTTCCTTCATATAGTTCATGCACAAAATCCAGGTGGGGATAATCGCTGAACCAGTCGATACGGTGGGTATTGTTGCCGCCCATCAGGATGACCGTTTCCGCACCGATACAGACGTAATCACCGATATACAATTGATATACAATTGATCTATGGGCCACTGCGGCCGCCAGCTGTCCAGGCTGTATTCGTCGCCGTAGTGGTAGCGTACGACATATTCCTCAAAACTTCCCGTCCATGCGTCGCTGTAATAGCTATGGGTTCCCTTGACGTGGATGTTGGGATTCCTTACGGATTCGTGCAGGTATTCGACTTTGGACCAGTGCTTATCGACCATTCCTTTTCGCTTTTCCCTTCTTTCCGGTATCCACAGCGGCCTTCTGCATGATAAAAAGGTAATTAAACCCGCGCAGGAAAAAATTTCCTTCGATCGCAGCCTTGCGATAGTTGCCCATTTCAAGCGTTTTGTTGTGCCGCGTAACAGCAATGATATCGACAGGGGTAAAATATTCCTGCATGATGGCGAACAGTCCAAAGCCTATGGGGAAAAAACCCTTTCCTTTGACAAACGAGTCGGAAACATATAACGCCATATGCCTGCCGGGCAGCAAAACGCGGTGTATTTCGTGAATCACCTGCCGCATGGCGTCATAATAACCGCTCTCCGCAGCATCCAGTTTGCCGATGCAGCGCGGATCGTCGGAGTAATCGACATGTGTGGAATATGGGGGATCGATAAAGACAAAAGCCGCCTTGCCGTCTTCCAGGGGCAGCTTCCTGCTGTCTACCCGGAAAATATCGGGCCGGGTCGGATTTAGATCATAGCCAAGGGCTTTTCGACCCAGCTCTCTGGCAACGTCGAGCGTAGTGCCGCTTCCGGCCATTGGATCGACCACCAACTCCTTCGGCTTGGTGTAGCGTTCCAGCAGGTTCCAGATGACATAACTTGGGGTCGCGCCGACATACGCCGTGCTGCCCTGCTTTTTCCCGCCGTAATTTTGTGCGGGAAAGTCCCAGAGGGTCGTCGCTTCGATCCTTGGAGCGACTTCATTCGGCCGGTCGGGCCGCGCTGGCCGCTTCTGGAATGACGCGGGCCGCGGCCGCCGTCCGGGATGTTCTGTGCGCCCGGGTTTTTCAAATCTGTTACGCATTCTTTTTTATCGTCCCTTGTCCAAAAATAACCACTCATGGCCATTATATGCCTGCACCTGTTTGTTTTCCACCAGCATTACGCCAAAAAATCCCCTATCGATCATCCCCTCCCCGAGTTTACCGCCGCCATAGCGCGCAAGGATGCCGTTACGCGGCAGTTCTTTTTTATTCTCTTCGTCGCGGTTGAGACTGAAGATAAATAAATCCGCGGCAAGTCCAGGCGCATTCCTGCCGAGGCGCAGGTCGAGTTGCATAGCCGAAAGCCGATCAGTCAGGCAGAGCATTCCGTCCGGAGTCTTCACCGCCAGCCAGACAATGCGCCCATTTTTATTCCTGCTGACGGCGATTTCCGTGTCTTTGAGATCGCCGAGCTGCCTCCATCTGCCGGAGGGAAGCGGAAATCTGCCTTCCTCCTTCTTCGTCCCGATGGCGTGAAACGAAGCTATGCCGTTATGGTAGTCAAGGGCCGGATAATTAGCCGCCTTCCGCCGCGCGGAAAAAGCCAGCACGTTGACCTTATGCCCGCGCTTCAGATAGTGTAGCCAATACGCTTCCCGCAAGCCTTCGCGCGAAAGGTTGCCGACGACGGCGATGTTGCCGTCCGCGTCCTCCACGACGACAGCGCCCATCCCCCTCGCCGGCAACACGGATATTCTCCCGCCTTCCGGCGGCGGAAGCGAAGCGGCGCTGGCGATTATCCCCACGGTGGCCACAACAAGCGCGATGGCAGTACTGGCAAGACAGGCCCGGCGCACCTTTGCCTTGCGAATTCTCCTCACAAACATGTACGCCACGAACAAAGCGTAAAACAGCGCCAGCCAGACCATGTCAGGGGCATGCGCGGGCAGAGAGGAATACGGCACCTTGTCCGCCTTAAGTGCGATAAACCAAAGGATTTCGCCAGGCAGGGTCAACAACCACGCCACCCCCGGAATCCAGCCAAGGCATGGCAGCAACAAGCCGCCGGCGAGGACAAACGACATCAACGGCACGGCGACGATATTGACGACCAGTCCGATCAGGTTGATCTGGTGAAATACCGCCATGATTATGGGAAATAAGCCGATAGACGTTGCCGCGCTTATGCGGAACAGGGAATCAAGCCCATACCAAAAGCGGCCCAGCCATGGCTGGCTTCGGGCTTTTTCATCCTTGTTTATGCGATTCCGCGTCGTTTTTCGTTTCCAGGCCAGAGCTTGCAGTTCGGGGCTGGTCCTGTTCACGGCGATATAAATGAACACAACAGCGGCAAAGCTGAGTTGGAAGCTGATATCGGTGGGCGCCGAGGGATTGAGAAGGCAAATAATCAGGGCGGCAATACCTAGTGAGTTAAGCATGTCGCTTTTTCTTCCCAATAGTTTTCCCGTCAAATGGACGACAGCCATTATGGTGGCGCGAAATGCCGCCACCTGCCCGCCCGACAAACCCAAATAGACCAGCGCAAGAACAAGACAGGCTGCCACTCGCGTCCCCGGTCCGATGGCAAGCCAGCCTGAGAGCCACCACAGAAGCCATATGACCAACCCGACATGCAGACCTGAAATAGCCAAGACATGGCCGATACCGACCCGGCGGAAGGCATCGCGGGCGGCTGGTTCCATTTCATCGCGATAGCCGTAAATCATGGCGGCAAGCATCGGTCCCATGTCTTCGCCGCCATAGTCGATAGTGAGGCTGGTCGCTTTGGAACGTATCCGGTCAATGCCGCGTCGCACCAGCGTCATGACAGGAGGCGAATCGATCCTGACCACTCGGTAAAGATCGCGTTGTTCCTGGCCGGCCCTCGGCAGTGCAACGCTGAAGCTTTCCGCCAAACCATTCCTTTCAAGCCAGGCAAAGTAATCGAACGCGCCAGGGAATGCCTTGGGTTGGTTCCAGAATTTACGTAGCCGCGTTTCCAGGATGTCCCCACGACGGAATTCCGCGCCGCGCCTTCCGGTGAGCCTGACGGGGATAGATACGCTTTTCCCGTCCGCAAGCAGCATAAGCGCCTGTATCTTCCATTCCCCTTCCTCGTTTTCATGTTGTTTCGAAGGGGTAAGGGCAAGCAGGGTGGCGTTGAAATAATACTTGCCTGGTATGCTTTCCCTGGCGGCATCCAATCCGTCCTGCCAAAGCGCCTGCCTCGCCATACCGAAAAAAAGAGCCGCTACCGCTAGGGCAAGGATGAAAATCCCCAAGCCGCGCCTGGCGAGCCAGCCGGGTCTCGGAAGAATCGCCTCCGAATATCCGTCAGGCATTGGCGGCAGGACGGATGGTTTGGGTTTGGCAAAAAAAAGCGCCGCTGCGATGACGATCGCGGCGACGCACAGGTACCCCATATATTCCTGCGATCCGGGCAGGAAACGCACAGCCAGTATACCGACGATAAACGCGACGGCGATGGTTAACCCAGGTCGTCTGGCAAGCATCAGCCCCTTTCCCCACCCTTTTTATATCAATAATACCGCCCGCTCATCATCCGCACCGAGTCGGTTGCCAGGATGCGCACGGATTCCGGCACGGAGATCCGGTCGGCGAGTTTTTGCCAATTCCCCAAATGGTAGCGGATGAACGAGGGGATCAAACCAAGCACCCAGCCTATCGGGGCGGCGAACCACACGCCATAATAGCCGAACAACACGGCAAACCATAGGGAAAGTCCGATTTTGGCTACAAGTTCGGCGATGCCGGAGACTAGCGGCACAACGACATCCCCCATGCCGCGCATGGTAAAATTATACAGCCAGATCAAACCAAGGAAAGGATAGAAATAGCATGATACATGCAGAAAGCCTTTGGCTATTTCGACGATGACGTCAAGATGCGGGTCGTCGCGCGTAATGAAAAGCCTGACAAAGACGCCGGAAAACAAGAAAACCATGACTGCCGAAAAAATGCTGAGGCAAAAGATGGCCGTGGCAACCTTGCGAAAACCCTCGCGGATACGGTCGAATTTCCGTGCGCCGAGATTTTGTCCCGCATACACGGCAAATGCTTCGGCAATGGTAAAATAGAGAAGCATGGCGAACTGCTGGACCCTGTTGCCGGTAGCGAAGGCAGCAACGACATCGGTACCGAAGGAATTCACTACTCCCGTCGTAACCATTTCACCAATGGAAAGGAAAAAACCCTGCAACCCCATGGAAAGGCCGATTTTCAAAACCAGATGAATGTTTTGCCTGTCCGGCTTGAGGTCTCGGCGCGAAATATGGAATATGGGAAAACGTTTGATAATGTACACAACACACAAACTTGCGGAGGTAATCTGGGCGATAACGGTGGCGATAGCCACTCCCATCACGCCATAATGGAAAACCACAACGAACAACAAATCCAGCAGGACGTTGAGAACTGATGAAAGGATGAGGAAATACAGTGGCGTCTTGCTGTCGCCGACCGCGCGCAAGACGGCGGACGCGCCGTTGAAGACCAGCAGCCCCACTCCGCCCCCAAGGCAGATCTGCAGATACAACACCGAGTCATCAATGATGTCAGCGGGGGTTTGCAGGATTTCCATCAACGGTCGGGAAAATAGAAGGGCGACAGCGGCGAGAAGGATGGTGCATCCTGCGGTTACATAAATACTGCTCGCCAGGGACACCCTGACCATATGGGTTTTCTTCGCTCCGAAAAACTGGGCGATAACGATGGAGTAACCGACCGTCACCCCCATGGTCATGGAGAGGATGAAAAAGGTGGCCGATCCTGTTGCACCGATGGCGGCAAGCTCCCGCGAACCGTTGACCTTGCCGACGATAAGCATGTCTATGATGTTGTAGAATTGCTGGAAGACGCCGCCGATAAGCATAGGGATCGTGAAGGCGACGATAAGCTTTAGGGGAGACCCCGTGGTCATGTCGCCTGCAGTATTATCAGACACCGTTTCTCCAGGAAAAAATATTTTTTTTGGCATTGCCAATTATTACCGAAAATTTGATCGTTAAACTTTACGTTTTTACTGCCTGAAACACAATATATATACCATTATTATTGTCCCAAACGATAAAAGTTGAAGAATTTGTGTTGCAATTTTTTTTTCCTTGAGATATAAACTATCCCAATCCGCTACATCCATATTGTTGTTTAGATTTGTTATCGGAACCAATGGTAACAGTGAAGTCAAACTCATAGCGCTTTGGAGATTATCACATGCAGAATGTCGTTTGCCGCCGTCTTGCGGCAATACTCGTCGCCCTTACACTGAGCTTGAGCATGGCGCATGCCGCCTCGCTCACACCAAACGCGGCAAGCTATGCAGCCTCTGCGGCTGTAAACGGAGCCGCCGTCAGCAGCGACCCCTGGACGCTCAACAACTCCACTGCCGAAATATATGCCGCCGCGATGCACACTTCCATCTCGACGCAACGTATATTCCGCGAAGCATTCCCGTCTGTGGCTGACTACAGCCAGACCGCGCACCGCCAGTCGACGGAAGAAAACTGCGGACTGGTTCCAGGTTCCATCTGCGCCCCCGGCAAGAGGTGGGTCATGTGGGACACCCCATGGATTCAGAAGGACAAGAGGAAGTCGAAAGACGGTTACCTCGGCTATGATTACGAGTCCAGCGGCTTCGCCACCGGCTTCACTTATCTTCTCGACGATAAAACGGAAATTGGTTTTGCCGTCGGCTACGACTACCGCGAACTGGAAGGACGTGACGGCTATTACCAGAAAGTCAAGGGCGATTCATTCCACGCCGCGCTCTACGGCGGCAAAGCTATCGGCCCACTATTCCTCGATGCCTATGCCGGGTTCTCCTGGACTTCACAACGGGCCAAACGCGGCTATATCGACTCCTTCAACAATCAAGCAGTCGACACAAACGGCAACTACAACGACACAATTCTGTCGGCAGGATTCAAGGCGAGCCAGGTCTACATCGTCGGCAATGACATCCGCATCACACCTGCGATCGGCTTCGATTTCAGCCGCATCAGCACCAACAACACCACGGAAAGCGGCTCTCGCGGCAACCTCCAGGTCGCAGGCGACAGCTATAACAGCTTCCAGACGCCGATCACCGTAGCAGTCAACAAGACTTTCCAGTCCAACTTCCTGGCCTTTGGCGGCGTCTGCTCCCTCTGGACACCGGAAGTTCGTGGCGGATATGTTCCCCAGTTCGGCTCCAAGCGTAGCGATGTCTCCGCAATCGTCTACAATGTCGACCCGCAACCCTTCGCCATCAACTCACAGTCGGCCAAACAAACCGGTTCATACGGCACTGTCGGTGCGGGCATGAAGATACAGATCAAGGACAAGTTCATTTTTGGCCTGGATTATGACTACCGTTTCGGCAGCAAGTACGACTCCCACGTCATCACCGGAACCTACGGAGTCTGCTTCTAGAAACAGCTTTTCCATACA
>DAIOFH010000052.1:0-25391 GCA_036745875.1 Planctomycetota bacterium
TTCCAGCATTGCCCGGTATTTTTCCACATGGGCCGGAACCGGTTCAAACCTGGCTCCAATCTTCAACTGCGCCGCGGCATCCTCGATGGAACCAAAGACACCGATTCCCACACCAGCCACCATGGCAGCCCCCACACCGCCGCCTTGCAGATAGTTTTCGGGCCGCACTACTTCAGCGTCAAACACATCGGCCATGATTTGGCACCAAAGCTCGCTGGCCGCACCTCCGGCAATGGTATGGATGCGCTGAACCGGACCATGCATTTTCTCAAAAAGCCTTGAGATGTCACGCATGCCGTAGATTACGCCCTCCATCAAAGCCCGCGCAAGGTGTCGCTTGCCGTGGTGTGGCGTCAGGCCGATATAGGCCCCCTTGGCGAAGGCGTCTTCCACTGGGGAACGTTGGCCGATAAGCATAGGATAGAAAAGCAGGTTTTCGGAACCTGGCGGTACCTGTCCGGCCTCATTATTGATGAGGTCATACACCGGGCGGCTTACCCGACCGGCAACGTCCGCTTCCCCGGTGAACAGCATATCCCGTAACCAGTCCAACGCGGTGCCCGCACTGAGCATACCGCTGTAGGCAAGATAACGCCCTTTAATGCAGCTGCAGTAAATTTGCAGCGTGTCGTCATTGGGGTAAAATGCGTCCAGGCTTGCGCCGATGACCGAACCTGTGCCTAACCCGATGCCGTATTCGCCAGGCCTGAGCGCGCCCGTGGCAATCGTTTGAATAATGGCGTCCCCGCCTCCGGCCACCACCGGGATACCGGCTTTCAGGCCCATCGCTTCGGCGGCCAGGGGCAGGAGTGTTCCTGCCACATCGGTGGATTCCAGCGGCTGCGCAAACAGGGCGGGGGAGAGTCCGATGAGACGGATGAGTTCCTCGTTCCAGCGCCTCTCCTTCACATCAAAAACGCCGGTGCCGCTGGCATCGGAAACGTCCGTAGCCACTTCTCCCGTGAGGCGCAGGCGAATATAGTCCTTTGGGTTTACGACCACCCTCGTGCGTTCGAACCGCGCTGGTTCGTTGTCCAGCATCCACAGCATCTTCGCGGCAGTTGCCGAGGGGATCATACGGTTGTTGGTGTAGCGGTAGACTCCTTCATACCCGCCTGCCAATTCGTAGATCCGCCGACATTGAGCCTCATTCCGGGAATCTATGGAAATGATGGCCGGCCGGATCACCTGTCGGTCCTTATCCAGCGCCACCAGGCCGTGCATTTGACCCGAAAGTCCGATGCCGCCAATCTCCGCATCAGGCCCCAGCCTTGCGGTGATGGCGGCAACGCATTGTACCACCCCGTCCCACCAGAACCCTGCCTCATGCTCGTACCAGCCCGGTTTTTCGGTGAAGGGCGGTTCCTCGTAATGTACCGTCTGGGTATCGTGAATGACCAGATGCTCATCCAGTACGGCACATTTGCAGCCCGAGGTACCCAGGTCGATCCCCAACATCAATCGCATCGCGCACCACCTTTCACGTCCGGCTTACATCAGGCCAAGCTTCTTGGCGTAGTCGATACTCCGCCGCACGCTCTCGTCCTCGTATGCCCGGGTCTCTTCTTCCGTAGCCCGCTGGTCCACGTACAGCTCGAGGAAGATATTTCCCTGATATCCTGTTTCCTTGAGGATTTCGGTCATTTTCGGAAAATCTACAATACCATCGCCCATGGCCACGCCCTCTATAAGGGTGCCGTGTTTGGTGATGTTCATGACGAAATCCTTGTAGTGCACCTGCTTGGCATAGGGGGCGAGCAGGCGCAACACCGCTTCCGGCTTCTCCAACATGGAGGCGGAATTCAACGTATCCGGCACCGAGCCAATGGTGTCGTCGCCGATACCTTCTATCATCGTCTTTACTTCGTCGATGCTGATAGTGTGCCCGTTTTCGATGCCCATGACTACGCCGCGTTTTTTCGCTTCCGGCACCACTTCTTTCAGGCATTTGATGCCGGCTTGCACCTGGGGAGGCACTGTGTCCTCACCGCCGCTGCGGTCGATATCGTATACCGCGCGCAACACCTTGGCGCCAAGTGTATTGCAAATATCCAGCATCTTCACGAAATATTCCACGGTGGTGCCGCGAGAACCCAGTTCCACGAACATGCCGTATTGGTCTAGCTTCTCTTTTACCTCCGCCAACTGTGCGTCCGTGTATTCGTGGAGCGGGATGTTGTTGCAAAGCAATACACCTTTTACTCCGAGCGCGTCCATATTCGCCAGAAATTCCAGAACCGTTATCGGGTTCTTTGGCTGGTAATAGGGTCTGCCCATGGACCACCGGTAGACAAAACTACAGACTCCGAATTTCATGATGCCATTCCTTTCTCTATTGCGTTTTGAATTGTATCAGACCATTCCTTGGCGCTTAACGGCCTATGCCGGTTGCAACGTAAACCGCAACAAGGAGCCAGATACAATCTAAAAAGCGTTGATTTCAAAAATTACTCCCGCCCCGCGTAGCGAATCCTAGCCATGATCCCGGTACTGATTATAAGAATAACGCCATAGACCAACTGCTGCTGGGGCAAGTTCAGGTTCAAATAGGTCATGCCGTTCATTAGTGTGATAAACATGAATATGCCCAGCGCCGCATAAAGCATGTTGCCATAGCCTCCGGTATCGCGAATGCCGCCGATGGTAATCGCGCCCACTATGGGCAGCAGCATGGGTCCGCCCACCTTGGGATCGGCCGCGCCCAGACACATGGGGACCATCAGGCCTGCCACTCCGGCCAGGATGCCGGAGAGCAGGTATACGGAAAACAGTACCTTCCGGGTTTTGACGCCTACATACCTTGCCGCGGCGACATTGCTGCCAGTCAGAATTACATGCCGGCCCCAGGTGGTTTTGGCTTGGACAAGGCCGAAAACAACCACCAGTATCCACGGAATGACGGCAGCCCATGGAATGGTGACACCTCCTACAGGCAGGCCGATGTTGATGGAAAGTCGGGTCAGAGTTCGTGGTACGCCGCTCACTGAAACGCCCTGGGTCAACACCAGGGAAAGTCCCCTGGCGGTAAGCTGGGTGGCCAGAGTCGCGATAAAGGGGGCAATGCGGAACACGCCCACGGCCAGGCCGTTGACTGCGCCAAAAACGGCTCCGACAATAATCGCCACCGCCAATCCCACCAGGATTGTGGGCCAGGCGGTGCTGTCTATCACTTGCCGCACCAGTTCGACATCGATGCCCCGGGCAGTGGAGAGTTGCCTGAGCCCGATCACCGGACCGTCCGGGTTTGCAATGGCGTTGACCCAAGCTGTTTGGACCCGGACCATGACCATACTGGAGACGATGGAACTGACAGCCACTACCTGCCCGATTGACAGGTCGATGCCACCGGTGAGGAATACGAAGAATAGTCCAATCGCCGCAACAACGAAGTATGAATTGGAAACAAACAAGGATAGCATGTTGTTGATCGACAGGAATTTCGGATTCAGCAGCGCGAACAGCGGCCACTCCAAAAGAATCAGCAGGATAACCGGCATCTCGCTCAGTCTCCGAAGACCGCTGGCCAATGCAGTGGGCCTGATTTCACCGGCTCTTTCCATGTGTGCACCTTCCTCTTCCTTCGAAGGCTTGCGCCCCCGTATTTCCCGGGGCCGGATGATTCGCCGACCCCGGAAAATCCACTTTTACCGTTTCAAATCGAATGTTTCCGTTCCTGCTTACCTATTTCAGTTTGTCGTGACTTCAACGTAGCCATGGCGCAATAGGGAGCTACAGCGGCGCCAGCGGACGTCGTCGACTGAAATCGGCGTTACTTTAATAAATTGGCGTACTTGATGGTCCAGATATTGTCCTTGAGCTTGGCGAAGGTCTCCATGGTCACGGGGTAGGTGGGCAGGATGAAGTCCTGCTCCGCCGGCTTTTCGCCGCCAATAAGTTTTATGGCTGCGTCATAGACGGCCTGGCCGGTCATATCGGCCGGGATGATGTAGCAGG
This sequence comes from Planctomycetota bacterium, assembly GCA_036745875.1. Lineage (GTDB taxonomy): Bacteria > Planctomycetota > SZUA-567 > SZUA-567 > SZUA-567 > DAIOFH01. The sequence goes on from DAIOFH010000052.1 coordinate 3,955, forward strand.
CGTCGGTATAGCCTGCCTGCAGATAGTCCAGAGACGGCGGATCGCCGGAGAGGGATGCGAAATTAACATGGCCGTTTTCTCCGACTTTTTTCTTCAGGCCCGCTTCATCCAGGGCGGTCATGATGGAACCGTCCATGTGTGCCGACACGTTGATGATGGTCCAGACGTCGGGATGCAGCTGCAACGCGTTCTGCATGTTGGTAAGGCACATGTCGATATCCCATTCGGTCATCACTTCGATGACTTGCAGGTTTTTGTGGGAGCCCACCACGTCATAGAAGCCGTCCCTGCGGGCAATGCCGTTGGGGTCTGCGAGAGATCCTACCGTCAGCAGCACCTTATGGGGTTTTCCGTCGTTCTTGGAAAGGACGAACTCGGCAAGCTGGTTGGCATCCGACCAGGAATTATAGATGACATTGTAGGATACCCAGGGATGATCAATCTTGCGGTCGTAACAAATCAGAGGGATGCCGGCTTCCTGCACATAATCGAAGGCGGTAAGAATGGCGTCCTGGTCGATGGCGCAAACCACCAGACAATCGACGCCCTGATCCACCAGCGACTTGATTTGCTGGTATTGGGTGGTGGTGTCGTTGTCGGCGTTCAGCTCCACGATTTGCACATTGCCAGCCGCCTTGGCGGCTTGGTACAACCCATCCATCTGAATGGTGCGAAACACCGCTGCGCCGGAATCGGTCGAAACACCAATAACAATCTTGTCGGCGGCGGATGAATCACCCGCCACGGCAACCAGCATGCACACCAAAAGGGCGGCGAATGGTGCGTAAAGTTTCTTCATCAGTGACTTCCTCCTATGGAATTATTCCAATACATTGCTGCCATCGCCTCGCGCATATCTATTTCTGCGTGAAGGCTCGTTACTTTTCCCACGGCTTTTTTAGCCCATGGAAGGAAAATCTAAGGGGGTTCCCTTGCACGCCCCGTCCAGTTCCCAGGGTACACTTTGTCCTTGGATTGCATCGTGAGCCCTCTTGAGTAAAACCCGGTGTGAATAAGTTCTGCCTCCGTGTTTCACATGTACCATAAAGGCAGATGGCGCTGTTACGCGGACATTGTCTCCAGTCTCCGCGCGCGCTCCCGCGCGGCGGCCTTGCGTTGCCGCAGAGTGGTGAAGGTATCGATTGCGATGGCCACGAACATAATGGCGCCTCGGCAGAAAACCTGGTAGTAACTGGATACCTGGAGCATGGTCAGAGCGTTCTCCCCCAGGTACAGGAAAATAGCCCCCAGCACCGCGCCGCACACGGAGGAACGGCCGCCGGTCATCCGTGTACCACCCAAAACAACGGCGGTAATCACTGTGAACTCGTAGCCAAGGCAGGAATCGGGCTGGATGCTCCCGACACGCCCCGCGTATACGATGGCGGCGACGCCAACGCAGAAGCCGCAGAAAGCGTAGGCTCCCAATCGCACCAGGGAAATCGGCATTCCTGTATACGCAGCGGAGCCCTCATTGTCGCCGATTGCTATGACGTACCTTCCGAATCGGGTACGGTTCAACAGGAATGCGCCGATGATGGCGATTGCCAGCATAAGGATGGAGGCAAGGGGGATGATGCCTATCTTGCTGCCGCCGATGATACGCAGCTCGGGGGGAATCATCTTGTTGGTGGAGTTGATAAGGATATAGGCAAGGCCACGGGTGACGGACATGGTGGCCAGCGTGGCAATCATGGCCGGTATCCTCAGGTAGGTGACGAGTAGGCCATTTATGAGCCCCACCGAGGTGCTGGTCAGTATCGCCACCAGGAATACCAGCGGCGCGGGCAGCACCTTGGCCACCTGGTACATAACAGCCATGGTAAAGAATGCGCTCATTCCCACCGAAATATCGATGCCGCCGGTGGAGATGATAAAGACCATGCCCACCGCCATGATGCCGTACATGCTGCATTGTCCGAGGATGTTGACAAAATTATTGAGGCGCAAAAAGGCCGGTTGGGAGATAGCCAGGAAGGCGAACATGGCAAGAATGCCGATAAATACCGGCACCCACGGCTTTCTCAGGGCCTTTGAGATGAGGCTACCGGTCGTAAGTTTGTCATTCATATCAGACCCTCTTTTCCGCAGTTGACGAGGCAATGGAAATGATCTCCCGTGCGTTGAAGGCGTTTCTGTCAGTGAATTCCGCCACAAGGCGGCCTCTGCGCATCACCAGTATGCGGTGGGAAAGTTGCAACAATTCGTTGATGTCCGAGGAGACCAGCAGCACTGAAACGCCCTGTCGTGAAAGCGTCGCGATAAGGCTGCTGATCTCTTCCTTGGCGCCGATATCCACGCCTCTCGTCGGGTCGTCGAAAATACAGAGTTTCGGCCCCGTCGCCAGCCACCTGCCGACGATTGCCTTTTGTTGGTTGCCGCCACTGAGCGCGGTGATCAGCGCGTCCACGCTGGGGCAGACAATACGCATGTCCCGAACCACCTTTTGCGTCGCCTGTTTTTCTCCACGGAACCCTATGCCAGGGAGGATGCGCCGAGTGAAAAGTGACATTTTGGCGCAAGAGATGTTCTCATTCACACTGCGGGTGGGGAATATGCCTGTGGTTTTCCGTTCCTCTGAAACAAGGATGACCCCTTGATCAATCATGCTGGCGGGCGTCCACTTCCTTTTCTTGACGCCGAAGAGTTCCAACTCTCCTTCAGCCCTGCGCAAGCCGAAGATGGACTCCATCAGCTCGGTACGCCCGGCGCCTATCAGCCCTGCTATCCCCAGGATCTCCCCGCGGTTTACTGAAAGGTTGATGTGGGTGAAACGGTCGGAATGGAAATCCCGCAGCCGCAGCACGGGTTCGTCCTTTGGCATGCCAATGTCCAGCGCCAGGTCGCTCATTGCGCGCCCCACCATCTGCTCCTCAATTTTCCGCTTGGTAATATCCCCAATGGCGGAGAACCCGACCTGTGCGCCGTTGCGAAGCACGCACACGTGGTCACAGACCTCGAACACCTCGTCTATGAAGTGGGTAATAAACACCATGGCGATGCCCCGGCGCTTAAGAGAGCGCATCACCTCGAACAGACGCTCCCGCTCCGGCGCCGTCAGCGAGGCGGTCGGTTCGTCCAGTATCAATACCCTCGGCTCTTGGCGCAGGGCTTTGGCGATCTCGATAAGCTGCTGCTCGCCCGGGCCCAGCGTGCCTACCGGTTCGTCCAGATCCAGTAGCGCCGATACCATTTCCAGATAGGTAAGCGCTTCCTGGCGGCATTGTTTCCAGCTCACCGTGCCATGCCGACCGGGCAGGGAAGTGCTGCAGACATTTTCCGCCACAGACAGGCTGGGAAACAGGCTCAACTCCTGGTGCACCGCTGCGATTCCCAATTCGCCGACCTTCACCTTGGCGTACTCGGTGCCTTCGAAAAAGATGGTCCCTTCCGAAGGCTGCAGAAGTCCTACCAGCATGTTTTTCAATGTGGACTTTCCCGCTCCGTTTTCCCCAAGCAGGGCAATTATTTCTCCCTCATGGATTGAGAAGTTCACACTGGAAACGACTTCCTTGCCGAAGAAGCTTTTGGATAGGTTCTGGGTTCTGAGAATCGGCTCCGCCATTTTTGTCCCTCCTCATGGACGCATGCAGACTCCGGTCAGATGCCGGAAGCAGCATCTGAAGGCAAATGGAGGCGATTAACCGGAAGCGGAAAATCATCAGGAATTGACGTTACATTTTATTGTGTTCCACCGCCGCGGCGATTTTACGCAGCCGATCGCGGTAATCGGGATGAACTTTTGTAATCACGCCCAGATACAGGGCTTCCAAAATCGCCTGCTCAGCGATCCTTCGGGCCACTAGGTCGCGACCGACTGAAAGATCCACTGCTGCGGTAAAAAGTTTGATGTCACAGTACTTGATGAGAGGCGATTTTTCCATAGCGGTGACGCAAATAGTCGTCGCGCCAGCCTCCTTGGCATAGCGCATTGCCTGTATGATGGGACGGGTCCGTCCGGTATGTGAGACAGCCACCGCAACTTCACCTTTTTTCATGTGACAGGCAGTGATGACCTGCATATCAGGATCAGACAAAACGGAGCTCTCCACACCCACGCGACGGAATTTGATGCTGGCCATTTGCCCCGGAACCACCGCGTCTCCCAGACCGAAAAAATGGATCGTGGGGGCGGCAGCCAGTGCTTGCAGAGCCAGGTCATACTGTTCGGAAACGAGAGCCAGGGTGTCTTTCAGGGATTGAATGTGGTAGGAAAACACTTTTTCAAGTATTTCGGACATGGTATCCACGGCGCTGACCTCCGATACCATGTCGCTGCCTCCGTTGTCCTTCGACATGAGGAGCTGCTCACGCAGTTCGGAAAACCCGCCCACTCCCAAGCGGCTGCAAAACCTCAGTACCGAGGTCTGGCTGGAATCCGCCATTTCCGCATATTCGGCCAGGGTCATGTCTGCGACCTTCGGTCCATTGGCCAGGAGGTATTCCGCCGCCCTTCTTTCCGATTTAGTCAGCGACGGGAGCAAAAAGCGTGTAATGACATAGATGCTTTTTTGTTCGGTTATGCTCATTGTTTTGCCGCCTTTAGCGTGTGGATTATGGTGAGGAGTTATGTCGAATGGCTAGAGCAGAATCGATTGTGTTATTCAATATTTGAACTATAGTGAAACTGCTCCGAAAAGTCAATTAAAAAATGGAGCAAAAAATACAAAAATAGAAACAATGATCCTTTCTTCCCTCTATGGTACTCCATACCACTTTATTAATTCTTTAATGATTTGCGGATGAAAAAATCTTGTATTACCTATGTCGAATCGTTAAAAAATCCCTGTGACATCACCGTTGATATTGAGGATTGGATGGCTTCAATGGTTCATTTTTAGACGGATCACTCCGTTTTGCGACTGTGAATTCGGAGTCTAGATGATTTAATTCCTGTTCAGCTTGACTTATTCGAGCGATATAGCCTGGCTCGAAATACCGTCAAGTTGGCTTTGTGTGCTATTTCTTTTTTGGTTTATTCTTAGCTTGGTTTGTTCTAATTGCATCGTCTTCAGATCATAAGAAGCCGCCCACAAAAATATCACGAACTTGACAGATTGGCCTTCTTGAATTATCATCTATAATGTTACACGTTAGTTTGGTGTGTGCGTCCGCCTACTTTACTCCACGGGACTAGTGAAAGAGAACAAATGCTGGTGATGCCTGAAACAATTACCAAAAAGGTCAACAAGAACCTTCTTGCAGGGCAAATTTATGACGTCCTGTTCGAGCTGCTTATTAAAAACGAGCTTCCGCCCGGTACAAAACTTAATATTGACGGGATCAGCAAACAGCTTGGAGTAAGCCGCTCTCCAGTTGCATCCGCATTCAATGCGCTTGAGCGAGACGGTTTTTTGAAAATAGTTCCGCAGAACGGGACTTTTGTCCGCGATTTAACTTCCGAAGAGCTGGACGCCATTTATATGACGCGGGCAGCGCTGGAGCGGATTGTTGTTCCATTTGCCATGAAAAAAGCGGAAAGTGAATTTCTCGAGTCTTTCCGGAAACGATTTGAAAAATTAAAAAACCGAAACGGCGCGGCTGAGAAGGATCTGCTCACGTTCTTTGATATGGATGTTGAGCTTCACCAATACTTTGCCAGTTTTTTACCGGAAATTGTGCGTCGGGAATATACAATCATCTCGAATCTCACTTTTCGCAGCAGGCTTCTTAAACTGAAACATGAATCCAAGGGTAGTGATGTTGAAAAAATCATAACTAAGGACGTTATCATTCACGTTGATATTATCGATGCTTTCCTTGCCAGAGATGAAGAACGCGCCGCGAAATTACTCGAAGAAGATGTCACCAAAGCCAAGAATGAAATTCTTAAATTCCTATTTTAAATGTTTAAACCATACATAATCAGCATACTTCAAGACTCCGGGGGTGGCATCTCCCGGAGTTTTACTTTTTATCTCCATTTCCATCCGAGTTTTACAAAAAAAATATAATTTCTCTTGACTTTATGCAGGGACCAAGTATATTTCATCATGTAACATGTTACATGATGATTGATGTCTGTTGCACGCATCTACCCCCTTTCAAGTTTGTCATGACTCTGATCCAAAAACTTTTTTCTCAAAACCGAAACAGTTGCGACAGCAAGGAATGATTTTCTGGAAAAGTCCGTATGAATAGCTTACTATAGGGAGAGTTATACAATAAGTGAATAATTGAGTACTCTTGGTAATTCTGGCGACCCGTTGCGTTCAATGCCTTTTATTATTACGGAGCGAACCATGCATCACTACCTGACCGAGGAAATGCAGAGAAAGGTGGATTACCAGTACACTATCGGTCCATATAATATTCCCGCAATTACCATAACGCCTGGTGATACCCTCACTGTCGAGACAATTGACGCCTATGCCGGAACGATAACCGGCGAGAATGACCTTCCCAGCGTGGTTGCCAATCCCATGCCTTTCAGAAACCCTAATAACGGCCCTATCTTCGTGACGGACGCCACGCCCGGCGACGCACTCAAAATAACTATCCGTTCCATAGTGCCGCGCGGCAAATGGGGAACAAGCGTTATTCAAAAGGACATGGGCATACTGACCACGATGTCAAGCCATCTGCTCAAAACTGTCGACGAGATCACCAGGAGGTTCGAAGTGTCGGAAGACGGCGTGGCGTTCAATTCCCATATGACCTTGCCGTACGAACCTTTTATCGGCACAATCGGCACTTCTCACCTGATTTACTCGATAGATACGCTCACTCCAGGCAATCACGGCGGAAACATGGACCTCCCCGACATTGCGCCGGGAGCCACACTCTACCTCCCGGTTCGTACTAAAGGGGCTTATCTTTTTCTTGGCGACTGCCACGCCCGCCAGGGGGACGGCGAGATCTGCGGCTCCGCCGTGGAAATCCCGGCAACAGTCACCATGGATATCGATCTTGTAAAGGACTGGTCTATTGAATGGCCGCTTCTGGAAAACGACGACTTCATAATGGCGGTGGGAAATGCCAAGCCGCTCGAAGACGCGGTGCGTTTGGCCTGCGGCAACCTGCTTAAATGGATGTGCGAAAAGTACGGCTTCAACCGCTGGGACGCCTATTTCCTTCTCAGCCAAGCGGCAAAGATTCGTGTTGGGAATGTGGTCGATCCCATTTTCACTGTTGGAGCCAGCATAAATAAGCAATACCTCTTACCCTCGAAAGAGAGAAAGTACGCGGACTGAATGTAATCCGCTATCACCTTGTATACATCGTAATCGACCCACTTGCGACGACTCGTTCCCGATGAACGAGCGACAGGTGCCACATTATCAAAATACAACGTATGGAAAACGTAACGCAAAATACTACCGGTAGTGATTTGCGATGGAAAGTGGCTTCTTCGTTACGCACGAAGAATGGCTATGTGTGGGTTTTGTCTTGGCATTTTATTGGAGGGGTCTCATGCGAAAAGTTATGGTTGTACTCATGGCTGCTGCGTTTGTTGCCAGCTGCGCTTTCGCCGGCGAGTTCAATTGGCGACAGTTCGAAGGCCAGACCGTCAGAGTCATGATGGTCCAACACCCGTATGCGGAAGGAATTCTTAAGAAAATCTCAGAGTTTGAAAAGCTTACCGGAATCAAGGTTGACCATGCCACCATTCCCGAAGAAAACTACATGGACAAACTGTCAACCTCCATTGCCAGCAGGTCGGGCGATCCCGACGTGTTTATGGCCGGCACCTACACCACCTGGGAATTTGCCCCGGCGGGGTATATGGCAAACCTCGATACCTTTATCAAGGATTCGTCCCTGACCGCCTCGGACTATGACATCGACGATTATTTCGAAAGCGTCATCGGCACGATGCGCTGGGACCTGATTCCCGGCCACAGGGTCGGCGTCGGCGATCTCTGGGGCATTCCGCTAGGCTTTGAAACAACAGCCATCTCCTACAACAAGGACGTTTTTGAAAAGTTCGGCCTGACAGCGCCGAAGACCACGGAAGAACTCTATGAAGCAGCCCGCAAGCTGCAGCGTTTCGAAGGAGAGGGCACCTACGGCATAGCGCTGCGCGGTTCCCGCAACTGGAATACGGTCAACACCGGCTATATGGCCACCTTCACCAACTACGGCGCCGTCGACATGGCGATTGAAAACGGCAGGCTCGTCTCCAAGCTTGATTCGCCCGAAGCGATCAAGGCCACGGAAGACTACGTCAAGATGATTAAGGAATCCGGTTCTCCCACTTGGGCAGGCTATATGTGGTATCAGTGTGCCGCCGACCTTGGCGCGCGCAAGGCCGCCATCCTCTATGACGCCGACATTCTTGGCTATTTCTCGAATTTCCCCGGTGAAACGTTCCAGTCGGGCAAATTGGCTTCCACCCCGACAGTCGCTCCCGCCGGTTCGAACCGTCAGCCTGCCGGCAACCTGTGGGCCTGGTCGCTGTCGATGAATGAATACTCCAAGTCCAAGAATCCCGCCTGGCTCTTCATCCAGTATTTCACCAGCAAGGATTTCCTCACCTTCTCCGTCGTCGACTGGAAATCCGTCAACACCCCGAGAAAATCCGTGTTCGAAAACCCGAAGTTCCAGGAAAAGATGTCCGGAATGGAAGGGTATATCGACATGTTCACCAAGACCCTCCCCGGCACAACCATCCTCTACACCCCGAATCCCTATCACTTCGAAGTGACTACCGAATGGTCGGCCACGCTCCAGGATATCGTCGCAGGCAAATATCCCTCCGTCGAAGCCGGCATGAAGGATCTCAAGAAAAGGATCGACCTCATTCTTGAAGACATCAGTATCGAATAACCTTTGCATTTATTGCGTTTTAAATAGAAGTTGACCATTCCTTGGCGCTTTTCGGTAAATCCCGGTTGTGCCGTAAAACGCAACGAGGAATCAACTCTTTATTAAAAAGCGCTAGGGGGAAGAGGGCAGTGGCTGTGCGGTCGGGATGCCCTCTTCCCCTCCTTTTAAGGAATTAAACAATGCACATTGCCACGGAAATCGACTACAGCAAGTACAACAGGAAACCGTTCCTGCAGCGAATGCTTCCTTACCTGATTATTGCGCCGGCGCTTCTTGTCACCATCGGGATCATGTATCCGTTCCTGACGGCGGTCCACGATTCGTTCACGAATTTTTCCCTCAATCGCACAACCTGGAACTATGTCGGATTTCGCAATTGGCTGCGCATGTTCGGAAATTCCGATTTCTTCCATGCTGTCTGGGTGACGGCCAAATATGCCTTCTGGGCTACCGGGATAGAAATGGTCCTTGGCCTGGCAATCGGCCTCCTCATTTGTAAAAAAAGCAACTGGTTCACCTCAAGCCTGCGGGTCGTCCTGGTGTTTCCCCTGATGATTGCGCCGGTCATCGCCACCATCATCTGGCAACTTATGACCAATACCTCCGTCGGCATCCTGGAGAAGGCGCTCAACCTTTTCGGCATCTACGGCTTCGCCTGGGCGTCTTCGCAGAATACCGCCCTCTTCACTGCGGTGCTCATCGACGTATGGGTATTCACACCTTTCATCATAGTTCTCGTTGTGGCAGGCATCAATTCGCTGCCGAAATCGCCGTTTGAGGCGGCCCAGGTGGACGGTGCGTCAGCCTGGTTCACTTTCAAGAATCTCACCATGCCGATGCTGAAACCGTTTCTTTATATCGCCCTCATATTCAGGTTGATGGCCGCCATGCAGGAATATGCGATTATTTTCGCACTGACCAAGGGCGGGCCCGGCAACACGCTCATGAACCTTTCACTCACCGCTTATTACAAGGGTTTTTACTATAAACGCATTGGCGAATCGATGCCCTACATCCTCTTCCTCTGGTTGGTCATCTATATTATTGCGAAATTTCTGGTAGGAAAATGGCTGAAAGTGCAAAAAACCGCGTCCGGTAGATAACGCATTTCGAGAAAGTTCATGAATGCCTAGCTCTTAATCGCCTCCGGTCGCTTGCGTGGCATTTTGCCAAACCACCGGCAAAAAGTCGCAACCTTTCTCCGCCGCTTAAGGGTAAGCCGTTCGCAGACCTTCTTGAAATGCTATGGCATCTCAATCTCCATGTCGCAAATATTCCAGAAAGGTTTTTTATGAACTCAGGTAAAAGAGAGCCGACCCTTCGCTACTCCATGCTTGCTCTCTGGGCGCTTTTCGCTCTTTTCCCCTTGTTTTGGATGGTACTCATCACCTTCAAGACCGATACCGAAGTCTTTACCACCACTTTCTGGTTTAGTCCCACCCTGGACAATTACAATGAAGTGCTGATGCGCACGGAGTATTTCCGCTACTTCTTGGACAACCTGATTATTTCCGGCGGTGCGGTGCTTCTTTCCGTCATAGTGGGCGTCCCGGCCGCGTATTCCCTGGCGAGATTCAAATTCCGGGGAAAAGAAGACCTTGCCTTTACCATTCTCTCCTTCAAGTTCGCTCCAGAAATCCTCGTCGTCCTGCCGGTCTTTCTGATCTACCAGCGCCTGGGACTGTATGACACCTACCACGGCCTTATTTGGGTTTATCAGCTTATCACCCTTCCGTTGCTGATTTGGGTATTACGCGGATATTTTGAAGATATCTCAGTCGAAGTTGAGCAGGCGGCGCAGCTGGACGGGTATAAATGGTATCAGATCTTCTGGCGCATTCTCCTGCCGCTGATCAAGCCGGGGCTAGTGTCGTCTGCGCTCCTTACCTTCATCTTTGCATGGAACAGCTTCACCTTCCCGTTGATTTTGTCAGGATTCAAAGTCCAGCCAGTCACTGTCGCCGCCTTGCGTTACCTTGCTTCCGATACGGTTCACTACGGCCAGATGGCGGTGGCCGCCACGGTGACCGCGCTTCCCGAAGTCATCCTCGCACTGCTTATTCAAAAACACTTGGTGCGCGGCCTCAGCTTCGGCGCGGTAAAGGGATAGTATCGAATTAACTCAACTGGAGTCAGCATGGCACAGATTACTCTCGAAAACATCACCAAGTCGTTCGGCAGGGTCAAGGCGTTGGACAGCGTGGATCTCGATATCCGCGATAAAGAGTTTTTCGTCCTTTTCGGCCCGGCCGGCGCGGGTAAAACGACAATCCTAAAAACCATCGCCGGGGTGGAGTTTCCCAACAAGGGCCTGGTCCGCATTGGCGGGGAGATCGTCAACCTTGTTGATCCTGCAGACAGGAACGTGTCCATGGTGTTCGAAAACTATGCACTTTATCCGCATATGACTGTCTACGACAATATAGCCAGTCCCATGCGCAGTCCGCTTCACAGGAAGGATGAGGCGACGATCAAGACGGAAGTAAACCGGGTGGCGGACCTGATGGGGCTTTCGCAGCTTTTACAGCGCCTTCCCTCGCAACTATCGAACGGCCAGCGGCAGCGCACCGCACTTGGACGCTGCCTGGTGCGCCAGCCCAATGTTTTTCTGATGGACGAGCCGCTGGCGCATCTTGATGCCAAACTGCGGCATCTCATGCGTACCGAACTCAAGGCCATGCAGGCTCAGTTCGACACCACGACAATCTATGTCACCCACGATTATGCAGAAGCCTTGTCGCTTGGCGACAGGATCGCCATTATCGACCAGGGACGCATCGTCCAGGTCGGCAACGGCGACGAAATATACTATACACCTGCAAACGAGTTTGTCGCCCGGCTGGTCGGCGAGCCCGAAATCACCATACTGACCGCCCAATTACGCATTATGGCCGGAAAGATGCATGCAGTACTGAAGGCGGGGGGAAAGGAGTATCCCTACGAAATTCCGGCAGACGCGGCGGCCAAGCTCGACTCGACACTGAAGAACGGCGCAGTGCGCGTGGGCATACGCGGCATAAACCTGGATTACCAGTTCGAACCCGTCGACGGCTTTATTCCCGGCGTTGTTTACAATCTGGAACCAATCGGCAACAAATCAATTTTGACCATCGTGGCGGATGGCCAGACTTTCCAATCGTTGGCGCCAAACACCTTATCGGTGAAATTGGACACGCCCGCTTATATTCGTCCCGATCCCGGCAATATGCTTTTCTTCGACCCAGACAGCGGCGACTACCTGACCCGGCATGATGAAGCGCGACTGATAGGGAGGGAATAATACATGGCAAGGCTGGTCTTCAAGAACGTATACAAGCAGTATGGACAGTCGAAGGTGCAGCAGGTTTTCGACGCCGACACCACGGCGACTCTGGGGCAGGTCGAAACTGCCGCCGTGGACGCAACCCTGCGCCGAGCCGCGACGGTGAAGAATATCCAATACGCGGTGGACAATTTCTCCCTCGAATGCGCCGACGGCGAGTTTGTCGGCATCCTTGGACCCTCCGGATGCGGAAAGACGACAAGTTTGCGCATGGTGGCGGGATTGGAAGAAATCACCAAAGGCAAAATCATCATTGGCGACAAAGTGGTCAATGACCTGCATCCAAAAGACAGGGATATCGGATTGGCGTTTGAGGATTACGCCCTCTATCCACCACTCAATGTTTTTGACAATATTGCGTTCAATCTCCGAGCCAAAGGGTTGCCGAAGAGTGAAATTGAAAAAAGAGTCATGGAAATAGCCCCCCTCATGAAAGTGGAGGATCTTCTCAAGCATAAACCGGCCGGATTGTCGGGCGGGCAAAAACAAAGGGTCAATATCGCGCGCGCCCTCGTTCGCCGTCCCTCCGTCCTGCTTCTTGACGAACCGCTTTCCCACTTGGACGGCAAGATGCGCCAGGTCCTCAGGACCGAGATCAAGCGCATCCATACCCAAATCAAGTGCACGACTGTTTTGGTCACCCACGACCAACTGGAAGCCATGAGCCTCTCAGACAAGATCGCCATAATGCGCGACGGCCGCCTCCAGCAATTCGGCACACCGCTTGAAGTCTACGACAATCCGGTGAACGTGTTTGTCGCCGGATTTATCGGCGAACCTCCGATGAACCTGATGAATGTGAAAATCGAAAAAGTGGGCAAACATACCTACTTCCACTTTCCTACCCGGAATGTACGGGTACGCGTTCCCGGAATCTACGCTGACGTTGTCCTGCCTGGCGACGAAGTAATTTTGGGCGTGCGCCCTACCGATGTTCTTATTACGGAGGAGGCGGATATCGCACCGACGTCGATAAGCGTTTTTGAAAACCTCGGCGATGAGAAGCGCATCTCCATAGAGGTTGGGCATGAAGAATACCTCACCCTGATCACCCAGGATGAACGTCGCTACAGGCCGGGGGATGAAATACGTTTGTCGTTCCGGGAAACAAAAACCCATATATTCGACCCTAAAACCGGCGGCCGGATCATTGGAAAATAAAGGATGAAAAATGAAAGCGCTAGTCAAATATGAAGCTGGTCCCGGTTGCATGGAAATCCGTGACATCCAGGAGCCGAAACCCGGCCCGGGCCAGGTATTGATCGAAATCAAAGAAGCCGGTATTTGCGGCTCCGATCTCCATATATTTCACTCCGATATAAGCATTCCCGTGAAGCCGCCCGTGGTGGTCGGCCACGAATTTTCCGGCGTAGTTGTTGAAGTGGGTGAGGGGGTTCTCAAGGTCAAGCCGGGTGACCGGGTCGTTTCGGAGACCGCGTTCCACTATTGCGGGGTCTGCGATTATTGTAGGGAGGGCTATTATAATCTGTGTGTCGAACGCCGGACCCTGGGCTACTGGTATAACGGCGTGTTTTGCAAATACACCGTTGTACCGGAAGCCAGGATCCACCTGATTCCCGAAAATATCGATTTTACCTCGGCCGCGATGACCGAGCCCTTGGCGTGCGTCACCCATGCCGTATATGATCTTTGCCGAATCAGGGCGGGGGATGTGGTTCTCGTTTCCGGCCCCGGCCCGATCGGGCTTATGGCTCTCCAGATCGCCAAGGCGCATGGCGCGACAGTGGTGGTATCCGGAACAAACATCGATGTCGGACGGCTCGAGATGGCTGCGAAGCTTGGCGCGGACCGCATCGTCAATGTCCAAACCGAAGACCTGAACGAGATATGCGCGTTGATGACTCGCGGCTTCGGACCTGATGTGGTGCTTGAGTGTTCCGGCAACGCGACGGGAATCGACACTGGCCTCCGTTTGATCAAGAAGCGCGGCTATTTTGTCCAGGTCGGGTTGCCTGGTAAAAAGGTCGAATTTGACATTGAAAAGGTATGTTATAAGGAATTGCATTTTTCCGGTTCGCTTGGATCCAGAAACGCCAACTGGCGCAAGGCGTTACAGCTTATGTCCGAGGGTAAGATCTCTCTCGCTCCATTGGCGACCATAAAACTCCCCATAACGGAATGGGAAAAAGCATTCGAACTGTTCGAGAAAAAAGAAGGTCACAAGATATTCCTCTTGCCGGTATAGGAGAATGTCCTATGGAATTTCCCGATCGCATCGACTATAAGCTGGGGATTGACGATATCCCGTTTCCCCGTGTATTTCGGGCACGGCAGGTTTTCCCACGGGAACGAATCGACAATATAGAAGAGACTGTATGGCGTGAACTCGGTAATGCGGACTTGCCTGATCTTTCGGGAAAACGCGTCGCCCTGACTGCCGGCAGCCGTGGCGTTGCCAACCAGGCCCGTATACTCAAGGCTGTTGCGGACTGGCTAAAAAAGGCGGGGGCAAAACCTTTTGTCGTGCCCGGCTGCGGAAGCCATGGCGGCGCGACCGCCGAAGGGCAGGTCGAAATGATCGCAGGGTTTGGCATTACCGAAGAGTACATGGAGGTACCCATACTCTCGAGTATGGATGTGGAGCAGATCGGGACGACACAGTCGGGGTTCCCGGTATATTGCGACATGAATGCGATAGCCGCCGATTTCATTTTGCCGGTTCATCGCATCAAGGCTCACACGGATTTCAAAGGCGAAATCGAATCCGGTATCTGCAAGATGCTGGTCATTGGCCTGGGAAAGCACAAAGGCGCCAGCCATATACACAACCTTGGTTTTTCCGTGTTTTCGTCGCTAATTCCCGAAGCGGCGGGAGTATTCTTCGCCACAGGCAAGGTTCTTGCCGGCGTTGGCATAGTCGAAAACGCCTATGACGAGACAATGCTTGTCGAGGCCATCCAAACCGACAGAATCATTGAACGGGAAAAAAACCTTCTCCGCAGATCGAAAGAGGCAATGGCAAAACTGTATATGGATGCCATCGATGTTTTGGTCATCGAGGAAATCGGCAAGGATGTCTCCGGGGCGGGCATGGACTCGAATATCGTTGGCCATCCTGCATCGGGCGAGCCCGGTTTCGATGCCTGCCCCATCAAGCGCATCTCTATTCTCGGGCTTTCGGAACAATCCCACGGCAATGGCATCGGTATGGGAATGGCCAATGTCGTCACTGTTGATTTTATGAAACAGCTGGACCTTGCCGCGACCTACACCAACAGCATTACATCCAGGGTGATCGAAGGGGGGCGGATCCCTATCGTGGCGAATTCAGACAAGGATGCTGTTACAATCGCGCTCTATTGCAGCATGGTCGCAGATACGACCAAGGCGCGGCTTGTCCAGATCGCCAATACATTGCGCCTCGACGAGCTTCTCCTCTCGGAAGCATATTTTCCGCTGGTGAAGAGCGATGCGCGGTTTGAAATACTGTCAGATCCGGAGCCGCTCTGTTTCGACGTCAACGGACGGCTTAGGAGGGTATAGCGGAAGGAAACATTTTTTCCCCCGCACCCTAACCCTTTCCCCCTTCGGGGCGAGGGCATTCTGCGTGTATCCGGCATGCGGATGCTTTGCAGAGAATCGTCTACTTTTGCATGCCCTCGCCCCTGGAGGGGACGAGAGTCAGGGTGAGTAAGAGAAGGTGGAAACAACCTTTAATTCACCACGTTTATGGGAGTTTTACGGACAAAGGCGGCAAGGTTTTCCACCGCAACGCTCATGAGGCGTTCGCGCGCGGCTTTGGGAGCCCAGGCGATATGGGGAGTAATAAGGCAATTCGGCTGCTTAGGCAATGGGTTGTCGGCGGAGATTGGCTCGACAGACACCACGTCGGCCGCATAGGCATAGACCTTCCCTGAATCAAGCGCCTCGGCCATGTCGACCTCACTCACCAGCGGTCCGCGTGATGTATTGACAATGATGACGCCATCCTTCATCTTGGCGATTGAGGCGGAATTGATCATCTCTTTTGTCGAGTCAAAGAGCGGGACATGGAGGCTGATCACGTCTGAACCGGACAATACGTCTTCGAGGCTTGCATACTTGATGTCGCCCGTTTCGATACTCTTGTTCACCTGTTCATCAAATGCCAATACCTTCATGCCAAAGGCAACGGCGATCTTCGCGGTGTTCCTGCCAATACGCCCAAACCCAACCACGCCCATTGTTTTGCCCGCCAGCTCGATGAGCGGATAATCCCAATAACAGAAATCCTCCGATTTGCACCAACGACCCTCTTTCACCGTGCCGGCATGATGGCCGACATGGTGGCAGATTTCCAGGAGCAGCGCGAAAACATATTGGGATACGGCTGTGGTGCCATAGGTTGGGATGTTGGTGACAGGTATGCCTTTTTCACCGGCATACTTGAAATCGACCACATTGTATCCGGTGGCTAAAACGCCGATATACTTAATGCCTGGTTTGGCTTGCAGCGTTTCCCTGGTGATGGGGGTCTTATTGGTGATAACTACGTCCGCATCCGCGATATGCTCCAGGATTTTGTCGCCTGGAGTGCGATCATAACAGACGAACTCGCCAAGCGACTTGAACCCATCCCAGCTTATGTCTCCGGGATTCAGCGTATACCCGTCAAGAACGACAATCTTCATGAAAATCCTTTCCGGAAAGAAATTCGACATGGAGTTGATTATAGACGCGCCCAGGCCTCGTTCAGGATCCGTTTGGCATTGGCTATCACAAGTTCCGGCTCCTCGTCACCCCATGGCTTGACCTCGAAGGAGAAGATGGGCGGATTCTTGCTGTTGAGATAGCCTATATCCAGCAGTACCCGCAGGTAGTCCATGACTTCCTCGACCGCAATTTCCGAGTTGGGGAAACCGAAGCGCGGATGCATGTCGCCCACCGCTTCAGCACCGGGCTGCATAACCGCGTTGGCCACGTGGGCGTGGCGGATCCAGGGCGCGATGGGAAGGATGTTTTCACGAATGCTTTCGTGAATCTGTACAATATGCGACAAATCGACCATTAACCCAAAATTATGGTGATAACGGCACTTCATTGCTTCAACGAAATTTTTTGCCAGTGGGGCGGGGCCTATGAGGGATTTTTTGTCAAAGTCGTAGTCAAACACTTCGAGAAGAACCGGCATATCGCCTTTGCTCGCGGCATACTCACAGAGCTTGCCGGCGGAATCCAGAAGCGCTTCGAAGGATTTGTCCTTGGTTGCTTCCTCGAATTTCCCCGAAAGAAATGCATAGCCGGCGGCGCCGAGTTCGTATGCTTCGTCAATGCCTTCCATGAGGGAGTCGAGGGCTTGCTTACGCTTTGCGTCGTCAAGGTCATTGATATTGGAGCCGGTCGTGAGCATGCGCGGCTGGGAACCATAGGTAAGGGTCAATCCTGCGGTTTCCACCATCTTCCTGACCTGCTTGCGGACATCCGGATCCCTTATCCAGGTAACCTCGATGACGTCGAAATAGCCGTCCCGACAGATGGCTCGGGTGGCATCAAGGATGGGGCCGTCGCCTTTCATGGTGGCTGGGTATGCCATAAAGTTGACAATACCGACCCGCATGTATTTGCGCATTGGCTCGTTCATGGTATTTATCCTTTCTCAAAAATTGCCATATGGCACGCTTTACCATTTTTTCACTTTCTTGAAAGCAAGCTCAGCCTTTTCAGCAATCGATCCTGCATCAAGGCCGTAGGAAGACATCAGCTCGTCATACGGCCCCGTTTCGGTAAAACGATCATTGATTCCTACACGCACCAGCGGGATTTCAGCACCTGCTTCGGCCAGAGCTTCGGCGACTGCTCCTCCCAACCCGCCGATGATGGAGTGCTCCTCGGCTGTAACAATAACCCAGGTATCCTCGGTGCATTTGAGAAGCGTTTCCTTGTCCAGCGGCTTGATGGTGAACATATCGACGACGCGGACGGAGATTCCTTCCTTTTCCAGAATATTCGCTGCTTCCAGTGCATTGCCGCACATGACGCCGCAGGCACATATGGTTATGTCGGAGCCGTCACGGAGGATTTTTGCCCTGCCTGTTTGAAAGTCCTCGCCCTCTTGGTAGAGGCGGGGCATTTTATCCCTGGAAAGGCGAATATACATGGGCATTTCTGTATCAATCGCATTCCTGACCATCCAGTCTGCTTGAATTTCATCGGAGGCGACCATTACAATGACATTCGGAATTGCGCGCATGATGGCTATGTCTTCGACGGAATGGTGGGTTGCGCCGTCGAATGCGTCCGACATGCCGCCATAGGCTCCGACGAATTTGATGGGGAGTCCGCCATAACCGCCAAATGTGCGCATGGCGAGCAGGCCCGTCGAGGTCAGAAAAACGGCGAAGGTGTTGACGAAAGGGATCTTTCCGTCGGCGGCGAAGCCTGCGGCCATGGCCGCCATGTTCGCTTCGGCGATGCCGACGTTGAAAAAACGCCCGGGACACGCTGCACCGAAGGTGCCGGATTTGGTCGAACTGGAAACGTCTGCGTCAAGGACCACGACTCGCGGATCGTCTTTCCCGTATTTCACAAGTGCGTCGCCGTATGCCTCGCGGATGGTTTTTTGCGCGCTCATGCTGTTCCTCCCAGTTCTTCCATTGCCACCGCGTACTGCTCATCGTTAATCGGGCTGCCGTGCCAGGAATTTTTCCCTTCCATAAAGGAGACGCCCTTGCCTTTGACTGATTCGGCAAGTATCACCGCTGGACGGCCCTCTATCCGTTGGCATATGTCAATGGCATTGGAGATGGCGGCGATATTGTGCCCGTCACAGGAAACGACTTCCCAGCCGAAGGCGCGCCATTTTGCCGCCAGGTCTCCCATGGGCATGATGTCGTCGCTTGTACCGTCGAGTTGGATATGGTTGTAATCCACGATTGCCGTAAGGTTGTCCAGCTTGTATTTGTTCGCGCTCATCGCCGCTTCCCAAACACATCCTTCGTTCAGCTCACCGTCCCCCAGCACCACATACACACGGGCGGGGTTTTCACTGAGGCGAAGCGATAATGCCATACCTATTCCCGCCGAAAGTCCGAGTCCGAGCGGACCGGAGGGAATTTCCACCCCTGGTGTGTGCTTGGAGCAAGGATGCCCCTGGAGATGGCAACCAAACCGGCGCAGCCCGGCGAAATCCTCGTGGGGGAAGAAACCTTTTTCCGCCAGTATCCGATAGAGCATGGGAGCGGCATGGCCTTTACTCAAAATGATCCTGTCCCGCGAGGGATCGCAGGGAGAAGCAGGGGTGACCTTTGCCTTTTCGAAATAGAGAACCGTCAATATCTCGCACACCGAAAGAGAACCACCCGGATGACCGGTTTGGACGCTGTGGAGCTGGCGAATCAGGTCGATGCGGAATTTTTGGCACAACGCGCGAAGCTCATCAATTCTTTGAGTAGATAGAGCCATTATTATCTTCCTTGCAGTAATAATTCTTGAAATCTCGTCATTTAAAGCCTTTTTAGAAAGTTCATGAACGTCTAACTTTTAATCGCTTCCAGTCGCTTGCGTGACATTTCGCAAAACCACTGGCGAAAAGTCACAACACTCCTTCCGGCGCTTAAGAGTAAGTCGTTCACAGACTTTCTTAAAATGCTATAAGTAAGCGTGGTGTGGAACTTACTTTTCCTCCTTTCTCGTTGGTTGGACTCAAAAGGGCGTAAAAGTTTCTTTGAGACAATGAAATTGTTTTGCAGTGATATCCGTGTAAATTCTTTTGAAGTAGAGGGTTATTCGTTTTTGTGGTAGCGAATAATTTCCTTATCATGTAACATGTTACATGATAAATATAGCATATTCATAATTATAGTCAAATGAAATATTATTTCTTTTTGTGGAATTCCAGGAAACGTTGGGATGTGAAGAGCCGCTCAGGGAAAGGCAGTTTATGAATGTGCCAGAGTCCAGGAGTTCGTCATCATGGGGATAAGTTCATTTAGGTATGTATTTTCGGACTCTAGCGCGTTTTCGGAAATGATAGGCCCCTTACTGCGTTTTCCGGCACAGCTATGCCAAGCCAAAACGCGCAAAAGGAGGGGCCAACCTTTTCAGAAAACGCTATAGTTGGTTTCTGTAAGTCTGTTGCGATCTGTTGCATACATATCCTTATGTGGCAATTTGACGCTCCAGACATTATTCTCTTTGTTGACAGTACCCTGTCATGATCGTTATTTCGAGAAGAAGGCCGTGCGTTTTTGGCTGGCCGCAAACAAAGCATTTTACGCGAATATTGCAATTACCGGGCCCGGTTTCCTGCAAACATCACACCTGTGTTGTTTGTAACATTGACAGAACCGGGTGGCCTGAACTTTCTCGCGCTATAAGCTGAACACCCACTTCGATTTTGCGAAAATCGCAAGTGCCGCCCTCTTTGATCGGATTGGAAATCCTATCCACAAGCAGATCAACTGCACGTGCGCCAAATATCGTCGGAACGGAGATTGAAGTGAGGTGGGGCTGAATGCGTTCGCATAACGGCCTATTGTCAAATCCCACAACTGATACGGCATCGGGAACTTGGATGCCGTGCTCAATCATGGCACGCATGGCTCCTGCAGCCATTGTGTCGTCGTCGGAGACAAACGCAGTCGGAAGTTTGGCGCCGCTTGACAGGATCTTTTTAAAGTCCTGATAGCTTTCCTCCTCGGTAAAGCCGAGCCGGAAAATATGCCGTGGGTCAAGCTCAAGGCCGAAACGCGCAAGCGCTTTTTTGTATCCTTCTTCGCGTTCGCCAAAACTATTGATGAAGGTTTTGCAGTGCAAATAGCCGACTTCCTTGTGGCCGAATTCGACAAGATGTTCTATCGCCTTCAGTGTTCCCACCCTGTTGTTGATCACTACGGAATCCATTTCCAGGTGGGTGAAATCGTTGTCAAGAGAGACGACCGGCGCAGATGCGTATTTGAAATGCTCCATGTCATCATCCAGCATTTCCGTGGCGAAGATTATGGTGCCTGAGATATCAGAGGCATTTATGGCTCGAATTTGATCGTCCATGGAACCCGCACTGTCGATCATTCTGACAAGCACATTAAAACCTGCCGCGCGGGCACGTTCATCAATTTGCTCCATCAGCAGCATGAAGAAAGGGGATTGGTTAAGGATATCGCCATGGCGTTTGTATACCGCGAAACAAATGCATTTCGATATCGCGGCCATTTCCTTTTTAAGTATGTGGCCATAGCCAAGAAGTTCAAGTTCCTGTACGACCCTATTCCTGGTTCTCTCGGCAATCCCCGGTTTATTGTTGGTGATAAAGGAAAGTGTCGTTTCCGAAATATTTAGTTTCTTTGCTATTTCTTTGTTGGTCAGGGTCATTTTTTCCCCAGGATGAATAGTCTGTGTTGATGAGAAG
>DAIOFH010000053.1:0-25169 GCA_036745875.1 Planctomycetota bacterium
CCCCCTCGCCCCGACTCTCGCCCACATAGGGAGAGAGGGATAAATAAATACGCATGTTCGGATGGCGAGGTGAACAGGCCTGTTCGGGACATGTATAGGTACGACAAAGTGGTGACTTATTCATTCTCGCCCAAAATAATTGATACTGGAGCACTGCAGTGGCCATACTGCCTATACGTCATTATCCCGATCCGGTCCTGCGCAAGGTTGCCGAGCCGGTTAAAGTCATCAACAAGGAACTTCGCCAACTCGCAGCCGATATGACGGAGACGATGAAGGCAGCCAACGGCGTCGGTCTAGCCGCCCCCCAGGTCGGCGAATCGATACGCATGGTTGTCGTCGACTTCGACCCGGAAAACGGCGACCCGCATGTCCTCATCAACCCGGTCATCGTCAAGCGCTCCCGCCAGAAAGACATCTGCGACGAGGGCTGCCTCAGTTTTCCCGGCCTCAGAAGCAAGGTCAAGCGCTCGCTGAAGGTCACCTGCGAAGCGCAGAACCTCGACGGCGACGTGGTCGAGTACGAAGCCGAGGACCTGGCCGCGCGGGCTATCCAGCACGAGCTGGACCATCTCGACGGCATGCTGTTTGTCGACAAGGTCGGCCCCTCCGACAAGCTGGCCCTCAAGGACAGCCTGGAGGAAATGGAAGATTCCTACAATAAATTGATCAGCGAACTGGAACCGTGAAAGGCTTACTCACAGGAGAAGGGTGATGGAGTTACTGGCCCCCGCCGGCGACATGGCATGCCTGGAAGCAGCCATTGACGCCGGAGCCGATGCCGTCTATTTGGGTCTTTCTCTTCTCAACGCCAGAAGAAGCGCCAGAAATTTCACCCCCCCTGAACTCGAACGCGCGGTCGAAATCGCCGAAAAACACCATGTCAAAACCTATCTTACCCTGAACATCGACATCACTGTCCGTGAAACAGGCGCGGCCGCCCGCATCCTGTCCCTTGCACGGGACGCCGGAGTGTCCGCCCTCATCGTCCGCGACCTCGCAGCTGTCGAGTTGTGGCGGGTGATGGCGGACCTTTCCGCGAGAAGCGGCTGTCACTGCCCGGCATTGCACCTCAGCACACAGACATCCATCACCAATACGGAAGGCGTCAAGCTGGCGGCCGAACTGGGAGCCAAGCGGGTGGTGCTTGCCCGCGAACTCGCGCTTTCGGAAATCCAGGCCATCCGCGCCAAGTCGGATATCGAAATCGAAGTGTTCGCCCAGGGCGCGTTGTGCTATTCCATATCCGGCCGCTGCCTTATGTCCAGTTGGGGCGGGGGCAGGAGCGGCAACAGGGGACTTTGCACCAGCCCATGCCGCGCGCCTTGGTCGGTGGACGGCGCGGCGGTCGGCACAGCCATGTCCATGCACGACCTGGTGACCGTGGACCGACTGCGGGAACTCTCGCACGCCGGGGTAAGCGCCATTAAGATCGAAGGCCGCCTGAAAAAACCGGAATGGGTCCGCGATGCCGTAAGCCTATACCGCGCCGCTTTGGGTCCGCGCGAACGCGCTAAGGAATCGCCGCCGGAGGATGCGACCCCGGAGGCGGTCGACAAGGCAAGGCGCCTCGCCGCCTATGCCGGGCGCGACATCACCTCCGCTTATCTGGACGGCAGTTTTCGCGGCCTGACCGGCGTTGCAGCCAGGAAGTCGCAAAGCCTTCACCGCGCCGCCATCGACGAACTCGAGTCCGAACCGGTGGTGGAAAACAGGAACCAATCGCAGCGGCGCGCGAAGGAAGGCTACGAACTTTCCGTCAATGTTTCGGACAGCGGCGTGTCCTGCCGCATCAAGTACCGGGACGCGAGCGAGAGCTGGCGCATGCCGAAGACGCGGATCAAGCGGGAAAAGAAGGCTGTCTCCGTGTCGGAACTGTTCGAGCGCCTGTCAACGGAGCGCCTGGCCAATATCTCCCTCTCGGGCACCGAGTCGAACGAACCCGATTTCATGCTGCCGCCCCGAAACGTCAAGGCCATCATGGCCTCCATCGGATCGTTCCTCAACCGCCTTTCCGGCAAGGATGACGGTTCTTCGACGGTGATGAAGGCCCCCCTTCCCGAAGACATGAGAAAGTCCGCGCGGGTCGCCGGGCGTTCCCATCGCGACAACCGCAGGATTTTGGGGGAAAAGCCGAACCAGGTCAGGGTAACGGTGAAACAGCTTAATTCGACCCTGCTGCCGATATTGAAGGAAGTGGAACTGATCATCCTCGGCGCAGGCCTCGAGGACATGGAATTTGTCGAGAAATTCATCGACCCCACGGAAGCGGTGTTTTCTTTTCCGGAAATCTTCTTTCCGGCCGAAAGCGGGAAAATGCGGAAGCTTGCCGAATATTTCAGGGACAAAAACATCCGTGTGGAGGCCAACTGCTGGGGGTCATTATGGCTGTGCCGCAAATACGGGCTGCGTTTTTCCACAGGACCCGGCATTCCCGTCCTGAACCACGTCGCGGCCGGGTTCATGCACGCCCTGGGCGCGGAGAGCGTCACCGTCTCGGTCGAGGCGGATAAAAGGCAGATCGAAGACATCGTCGCCGCGTCGCCCGCACCGCTGTCGCTCCTGGTGTACGCGCGGCCGCCCCTTGCCTATACCCGCATCCCGGAGGAAAACCTCCTGGCGAACGGCGACCGGTCGGCTGACGGCGAATGGGTCGACAGGCGGGGAATAACCGTGCATCCCGAAAGAAACGCGTCCGTCACCGTATTCCGCAGCCTGACGCCGTTCAGTTGGGCCGGAATCGTCAACAAGAAGATCCGCGTCGCCAACATCGTCATGGATCTCTCCGCCGACGCCTTCCCCGTCACCTCGTGGAAGAATTTCATCAAGCCGCCTCTCAGGGACGAGTTCCTCTTCAACTACAACAGGGGCCTGAAGTGACAGGGAGCCTGCCGTACCGCCATGTTGCCGGCCTGCACGAGCTTCTCCTGGACGCGTCCGCCAAATACCGCAGGCGCAACGACGTCGCTGCCGTCCAACTGTTGGAAAAAGCCGTCCAAATGGTTCCCTACCGGACAGACATACTTCTTGACCTGGCGAGCTGCCACCTGCATTTGAACGCCATCGACGCCGCCCTGGACTGTTACAAACAGGCGTTGACCGTGTCGCCTGGGGATGTCGAAGCGCTGTCCCTTTTTGCGCACTGGTCGCGGTTCATGGGCAACATGGATGACGTCGGCAGGACGCTGGAAAAACTGAACGCCGTCCGCCCGGCCCGCGCCGCCGACATGGCGCGCATCTGGCAGGCGATAGACGACGACGCAACGGAGGAGGTGACGGATTCCCTCCCTCACGTTTTTCAAAAAACCACTTCCTCCAAGGCGATCGTCATCCTCGGCTATGTCCTGAACCCGGACGGAACCATGCACCAGCGCCTTGTCGACCGCCTTGTAAAGACGCGTGAAGCAGCCATGCGCTTCCCGGGTTCCTGTATCGTGGCGACGGGCGGAGTGCCGAAATCTGGGCGGGTGGAAGCGGTGGAGATGCGAAATTGGCTTGTCGTAAACGGCATCGCCGAGGGGCGGATTCACGAGGAAGGCAACTCGCGGGACATTGTCGAAAACATCGTGTTTTCCAGGGATGTCTTGGACAGTCTCTCAATTGATGCGGCGCTGTTCATCACATCCGCCATCAATGTCAGGCGCACGCGGCTGATCGCCAAGGTTGCCGCCTGGTCCTGCGGTTCAACGTGGCGGCCGTTCGTGGCGGCGGCCAGGGTGGGATCCGACAGCTACGATTCGGACTGTGGAACAGGGGACTTCAAAATGTATCGAGACATTATTCGGGCCTATGGTATCCCCCTGATGCATGCCTATCCGGAACTTGTATCACGTTAATCGGAACAAAAGTGCACGTAACCACTTCAATTTCCTGATTATCCCTCACTTATCCATAAATTTAATAACACCCCGTCAATTAATTTGTAGGCGTTATTACTCGGAAAAATCCCAAAAAAAATAAAATTCTTATTCCTTTCAGATAAACCGGTTAGCCGGTTTCATTCCTGCTTTTATTCCTAACCATTTTTAAAGCTGTATAATAAAGAAACCGTCTGGACGGTTTGTGCGTTGGAATGGGTAAATTTCCAAGTGGCCGGAAGCAATGCAAAAGCCGGACGGGCGAAATGCGAAAAGGATGCGCCGGTTTCGCGCGTTTCCATGCGGCAGCGGGGCCGCTTGCAAACGGAGGGTTAGAAGGCGCTATTGGCACAAGGGTTGTTTGAGATGAAAGGAGATCGCCATGTCCCTCTCAAAGAAAATATATCTTGTGCTCGGCTTGTTGATTTTTCTGGCACTCGGCATTGTCGGGCTCGGGTTATACAACATCGTGAATATTTCGGGTGTCGCGGACCATCTGGCGGCTCTCGGCAACCGGTCGGCGGCGCTCAGCAACATCGACAAGGCAATCCTCGACCGTACCATCATCACCCGTGAAATTGATGCGGAGAAAGACGAGGGGAAGATTGCCGAGATCATCCGGGGAAGAATGGCCGACAACGAAAAGCGCGTCGCGGACTTCATCATGGACTACAATGAGAATATTCCCCCCGACGCCGACCCCGAAATGCACCAGACGACAGCGCAGCTTGGCGCACTGTGGGCGGATTTCGTCCGTGAATCCAACATTGTCGGCGATTTTGCCCTCGAGAACACCAACAACAAGGCGGCAAGGCTCAATGACGCCAATGCCGAATTCTGGACCGGAGTCGATCAGGATCTAGCACAAATAGCAGATATCCTCTATAGGCAGGATGATCCTGTGCTCACCCGCTATGCGAGGGAAGCGCAGGACCTCAGGACCGACCTGATGCGGTTCCGCCTGGTGCTGGTGAAGTATGTCTTCGAAACGGACAGGGAACTTTCAGCGCAATATCGCGAACAGATTTTCGCTGTAATGTCCAGGGTCGATGAAATCCTCACGCATTTGATCAAGGACGCGCCTCCCGACAAGGGCGGACTGCTCGCACAGAATCTGTACGACAACAAGCTCGAAACCAACGGCAAATCGATCGTCACGGAAATCGTCGGTCTGGTCGACCGCGACTCCAACGTCCTGGCAAATACCCAGTTGGTCGGTCCCGCCAGGGAGGCGGGCATTGCCATGCAGAACGTGACCGAAGATTTTCTGGCCAAAATATCCGCGAGCCAGCACGACGCCAAGAACGTCACTAGGCAGATCCAGCGCCGCTCGATCATCATGATGCTTGCCGCGAGCGTTCTGGGGATCGCCGTCGCCGCCTTCATCGCCTGGCGCATAATAACCGGCATCGTCACCAGGCTGAACGGGATCATTTCCGACCTGGGCGCGAGTTCCGACCTGGTGCTGACCGCGGCGCACCAGATTTCCACCTCTTCCCAATCCCTCGCCGAAGGTGCGACGGAACAGGCTTCCTCCCTTGAGGAAACCTCGTCCGCCCTCGAGGAAATGGCTTCCATGACCAGGCAAAATGCGGACAACAGCACGAAGACCAGCGACACCATGACCGAGACCTTGAAGCTGGTCACCGAGGAGTCGGCGACGGTCGGCGATGTGACGGAGGCTATGGCGGAAATCAGTGAATCCGCGGAAAAGATCAGCAACATCATAAAAACGATCGAGGAAATCGCCTTCCAAACCAACCTCCTTGCCTTGAACGCGGCGGTGGAAGCCGCAAGGGCAGGCGAAGCGGGGAAGGGGTTTGCCGTGGTAGCCGACGAAGTCAGGAACCTGGCGCAGCGTTCGGCGCAGGCGGCGAAAGACACTTCCGAGCTGATCCAGGGCACGGTCGGGCGTGTCCAGGTCGGGTCGGAAAATGTCCGCCACCTTGCCGAAAGCTTCACCGATATCGAACAGGCGGCCAAAAATGTCGGCCAGCTGGTGATGGAGATTTCCGCCGCGACGAACGAACAGGCGCAGGGCGTGGACCAGGTGAACACCGCCGTGGCCCAGATGGACAAGGTGACCCAGTCCAACGCGTCCGCAGCCGAGGAGTCCGCGGCGTCGGCTGGGGAATTGTCAGGCCAGGCCGACCGTCTGAAGGAGATGGTCGAGGACCTGCTGTCCCTGGTGGAAGGAGGAAAAAGGCGCGTGATGGCGGTGGCGAAGGAGGATATCTCGACAGTGGACAGCTCCCTTCCGAAAAAGGGAGGGATGCTGGCGCTGCCGATGCATCAATGATCCCGCGCAATACCGATTTTGGGAGGTTCTGTCCGGGTTGTCTGCATGGTTGCACCAAAATGCCATAAAAGCCCTCTTCCGGCATGGCAAGTCAGACACCGGACAGAACCTTTGATCGTGAAAAATACCATGCCGGCGTTCCGGCTAACTGGACCCCCACACGCCACCAAGAACATTTCCCCCTATGGCCTTGGTTGACCGGAATGCTTGCGTTTCACTCCCCTATTTCACCTACACGCAACTCTTTCTTTGACATGTCCGGCATATCCCCGTATAGTAGCGTTGACTATCGATCCATTACTCCTCTTCTTGATTATGCCGTGCGAATATGTCCGCAAAAAATGTCCGGGAACTGGTCGTGAAAGCTGTCGGCAGGGTCATCGCTTCGGGCGGCCTTGCCAACATGACGATTGACGCCGTCAGCAAGGAGGCTGGCATCAGCAAAGGCGGCGTGCTGCATTATTTTTTCACCAAGCAGGATTTGCTTCTGTCTGTGCTGGATGATTTCGTGCGCTGGTTTTACAAGCGCCGGGACGCCATCGCGGCAACTCTCCCCGACAAGAAAAATCGTATGCTCAAAGCCACCGTCATGGCGATGGTTGAAAACTTGAACAGAACGCTGGAAAAGGGGCTCAATCTGGCGACAGTGCTGGACGATCCGGCGCTCAGCAAAGGCGTGGCGGAATTCAAAAAGACGGTCCTGAAAGAGGTGGGCCGCGGCTATCCGACGGAAAAAGTCGCGCTTGTGATGTACATAGTGGACGGGCTATGGCTTGACGACAGATTCACCCCGTCCGTCGTTTCGAAAAAGACGCGTAACGCCGTCATCAAGGACTTGTTGGCAATCATCGATGCCATGTAATACCGATTTCTGAAGACACATACTGAAATCGGCAGGCAGGAACGGAAAATCCCAACTGGAAACGGGATAGAGTTTTCTACCCCGCCTCTATGGTTCCCCGCAGGTAAAGCCGGGCATAGCCGCCGATCACCACCCGCGAACCGGCGTTCCGGCAGTACAGTGTCCCTCCGCGCTTCGACAGCTGTTTCGCGAGCATCGTGTCCTTCCCGAGCAGGGAAGACCAGAAGGGTATCAGCGTCGAATGGGATGAGCCGGTGACCGGATCCTCCGGTATGCCCGCTCCCGGCGCGAAAAAGCGCGAAACAAAATCCACATCACCCTCGCCCCTTGCCGTCGCTATGACCGCGAACGCGCCCGGGAGGGCTTTCAGCCGTTCCATGTCTGGGGCGAGCCTCAACACGGTGTCGGCGGAATCCACCACCAGGACCAGGTCGCGGGACAGGTGGGCTTCCAGCACCGGAGCACCGATGGCGTCCGCCATCTCCGGTGTGACGTCCATCACCGTGGGAGGCCGCGAGGGAAAGTCCATCTCCAGGAGATCCCCTTGTCGCACGACGCCGAGGGGTCCGCTCTGGCTGTGGAAAACATATTTGTTCTTTTCCGGAGTCTTGAAACGCTCAGGATATAGGCGCTGGCCAGTGTCGCATGGCCGCACAGATCGATCTCCTCCTCCGGTGTGAACCAGCGGATGTCGTATTCATCCTTGTTCGGGACGACGAATGCGGTTTCCGGGAGGTTGTTTTCGGCGGCGATATCCTGCATCATCTCTTCCGGCAGGGGAGCGCCTATAAGACACACCCCGGCAGGATTGCCGCCGAACAGGTCCCGGGTGAAAGCGTCAACTACGTAATATTCCAAATTGCGTTATTCCTCGGTGGCCGTAGGTTCGGCCGATTCGTTTTCCGGTTCCGGCGTTTGTGCCTCCTCGGCTTGCGGAGGGGCGGAGAATATTTCTTCCTTGAGCTCCGTCGTCACCGGGACAAACTGTGCCAGGACGTTTTCCGCCTTGCCTTTTTCTTCGCCCTTGACGACCTTCACCTTTACTTCCGAGACTGTCACGAAATTATCGTTGTGCGAATCCTCGCAGCGGGTGCATTGATGGTTTTTCGCCTGGAGCCAGTTGAGGTGGAGGTTGTCTTCGGCCAGGCGCGGCAGCGCCAGCAGGCCGGAAAAATCGCCGGCGGCGAGTCCGGACTTCAGCTTCGCAACACCACCCTGCGGAATATCGAAATAGGATATTTCTCCGGTTTCGCCAAGCCAGTCGTTGCATTTTTCACACAGCCTGTTTTTGGCCGTGAAGCCGGTGCAGGCGCTCGCCGCCAGATAGATGATGGCAACGAATTCGACCGCCCACAAGGCATAATAGACGATGGGAGCCATGCCCTCCCCGGATTTGCCGATGGTCCAGATCGGATTGTTGGCGATGAGCTGGATGACGTACCAGAGCCAGCTTGGGTCGAAGAGACTGTCTGTGTAGGCTTCGAAGCTGTAGTCCGAAATCACGTAAATATAGGCGAGCCAGCCGAACCATACTGCGAAAAGCCCGCAGATAATGCCGACGATCATGGCCGGAGTTCTGAGGGAAATCCGGAAGCGCCGCAAGAAGCCCCTGCATACCGCCCCGACCAGCCAGCCGTAGCAATAGACGATAAGGAGGTTCAAATACACCCACGGGGAATGATAGGTACAGAGGGCGTAGATCCACGATAGGATGAACGCAGCGATGATGCCGCCAATCGCGGATTTGACAATGGAAAAAGGGGAATTCGCCCTGATTTTCGGGCTTTCGCCGGTGGAGAATTGATCGTTTGCGGTCATGTCTGGGTTCCTTGATAAAGAGAGCTATTGCCTTTTACATTGCATCTGATTCTTCCTTGGCGCTTTTCTGTCCATCCCGGTTGCATCGTAAAACGCAAAAAGGAACCAGATGCTACATAAAAAGCGCTAGTATTCATCCTTGCGTGAACGTGTCATTAGGTCGGAAAGGGCAAGCTCCGCTTTCTTGCCTTCCCAAAGGACGGCCGCCACTTGTTCGGCGATGGGCATATCGACGCCGATGCGTTTGGCAAGGCCGTAGAGGCTGCGCGTCGTCGTGACTCCCTCGGCGACGCCGGAAATTGAGGCCAGGATGTCGTCGAGCTTTTTGCCCTGGGCGAGCTGGACGCCGACCGAGCGGTTGCGCCCGTGCGGGGAAATGCAGGTCGTGACCAGGTCGCCAAGCCCGGCGAGTCCGGAGAAGGTCTGGGCGTCCGCGCCCATGGCGACGCCGAGCCGGGACATTTCGACAGTGCCGCGGGTGATCAGGGCGGCCATCGCGTTGTCCCCCAATTTCATCCCCTGGGCAATGCCCGCCGCAAGCGCGATGACGTTTTTCGCCGCGCCGGCGAGTTCGACGCCGACGATGTCCCCGGAAGCATAGACGCGGAAGCGCGGCGTTGAAAAGATCTGCTGGACGTGGCGGGCAGTCTCCAACTGCTCCGACGCCGCCACGACCGAGGCGGGAAGCATCCGCGCCACTTCTTCGGCATGGCTCGGCCCGGAAAGCACGACAATCTTTTCAAGGCCAAGGCACTCGGCAATGATTTCGGAAGGGCGTTTGAGCGTTTCCTCCTCGATCCCCTTGGTCAACGACACCATGATCTGGCTGGCTGCAAAAAGGCCCTTCTTCCCTGAAAAAACGGAGCGCAGGAATTTGCTGGGGACGGCGTTGACGACGATATCCGCCCCGTCGACCGCTTTTTCGAGGTCCGACTCGAACATGACGTCCCCGGGTATTTCGATGCCAGGCAGGAACAGGCTGTTATTCCTCGTGTCCCGCATCGCGTTTATGTATGCCGGATCATGGCCCCATATGGTCGAACTGCGGCCGGACGACGCCAGCACCAGCGCCAGTGCAGTGCCCCAGGCGCCGTCGCCGATGAATGTGATTTTATGATGTTTATCCATGCAGATCCCGCTCCTTCGCATTCATGATCAAAAATATAGACTATAATTCTAGTCTTGACAAGTCTTTTATGTTTTCCCGGTTGTCTTTATCACAGGAAAATTTTATCAGAGTATATACGAAACAAACATATTGTGAATCAATATTTCTGTCAAACGGCGACTCCTTTGCTTCCTCGGTTGACGCAGGCGTGGGCCGATTGTATAACTGCGCTTTTATCCAATACACCAAACCCATGGACCGCGTATGGCACAGCAGCAAAAATCTCAGATACCCTATCTTTGCCCCACGGCGGCGGGGGAGTTGTTGTGGGGGCCGCTGGTCGAAGGCGTCCTGGTCCGGCGCTATAAACGTTTTCTCGCCGACGTTCAGCTTTCCGGCGGGAAATTGATAACGGCGCATACCCCGAACACCGGCACGATGCTAGGCTGTTCCGAACCGGGGAGCCGTGTGTGGCTGTCGCATCATGACAGTCCAAGCAGAAAATTGAAATACACCCTGGAACTCATCGAAACGCCGGGGTCTCTGGTCGGAGTCAACACAGGCGTTCCCAACCGCCTGGTCCGTACCGCGATCGAGTGTGGCGTCATAGCGGAGATCCCTCCGCCGGCTCAGGTCAAGGGGGAATGCGTGTACGGCGACAGCCGGCTTGATCTGGCCTTGTTCGGCCTGGACGGGAAAAGGACGTTTGTCGAAATCAAGAATTGCACTTTGGCGGAGCGGCGGGTCGCGTATTTCCCGGATGCCGTCACAGCGCGCGGCAACAAGCATATAGGCGAACTTGTCAAAATCAGGAAAGAGGGTCTTAGGGCCATTCTGTTTATTTTGGTGCAGCGCGCCGATGCGGATGTCTTTTCCCCGGCGGATCATATCGACCCCGAGTGGGGGAGGTCGATCCGTTCGGCGGTTGAAAACGGTGTTGAAATATTGGTGTACCAGGCTGAAATCAGCCTGGAAAAAATCGGGATCGCGCGAAGGCTGCCCGTGGTTTTTCCCTGACGGCGCTCGGAGAAGAATATACTGGTTTTCCCCCTGCCGAATCCATACCCTTTGATAGTATACAGGTTTGGAGGAAAAAAGGGTGACGACGGGCGGCGCGCAGTGGACAATTGATCCCTCCCAGGCGGTGGGGGTGTTTGATTCGGGGGTGGGCGGGTTGTCGGTTTTGGCCGAAATCCGGCGCGAACTGCCGCGCGAAAACATCCTCTACCTCGCCGACACCGAACACATGCCCTATGGCTCGCGACCGCTTGCGGAAGTCCGGGCGTTTTCCCGATCCATTGTCGAATTCTTCCTTGCGCGGGGCGTCAAGCTTGTTGTCCTCGCCTGCAATACCGCGTCCGCCGCCTCCCTGAAACACCTTCGTGAAATTTACCCTCGCATCCCCTTTGTCGGCATGGAGCCGGCAGTCAAACCGGCAGCCGCCCACAGCCGCAACGGCAAGGTCGGCGTCCTGGCAACGCAAGCGACCTTTCAGGGAGAATTATTCGAAAGCGTCGTGGAACGCTTTGCCAAAGATGTCACGGTCATCGAAACACCATGTCCCGGCCTGGCCGAACATATAGAGAGCTTCCCGGACGATACGGACGGCCTGGAACAATTGCTGCGCCGATGGATCGGGCCGCTCCTTGAGCAGGGAATCGACAGCCTTGTACTTGGCTGTACCCATTACCCGCTGGTCAAGGACGCGATTCAGCGCGTCGCCGGTGAAGGCATAACCATCTTCGATCCCAGCAATGCCATTGCCCGAAGGGTGAGGCAGGTGTTGGGAGACAACGCCGGCTTGGCCGAAAAAGCGGGGAGCGGGAGCGTCGATTATTATACCACCGGCGACATTAATGCATTTAAGAGTGTTGTAGAGAAGATTTTGGCACAAAGCGCCTCTGTCCACCAGGCCCGGCTATGAAAATTTTTCACAAAATGAAAATATTATCGGAAATTGTGAAAGGAATGGTCGATTTACAGTAAGTAGTTCTATGAAATGAATGTTGGCCTTTAGGGCCGATTTTGAACGGATTCTTTATTTATGTAAACAACGGGAGGGCGCATCGTGCCTTTGGACTATCAGCAGATTTTGACGCAAATGAACCAGCCCCGCAGGCGTCAGGGGAGTTCATTCGGGAAAATTGCCCTCAAGCTGATCATATTCGCGGTAATTGTCGTGGCGGGATATGCTGTCTGGCATTTCGGCTACATAGACACCGGCCGCCAGGTCATCGGCACAGCCTGGAACGAATACGCCCCGTCCTGGCTTGGAGGCGGCGACAATGGTACACCGGGCGAAAGCATTCCCGGGGTGCAATTCGCCGATCTCGACGCGATCCAGGACAATGCCCCCGCCAATGCGTCCGCCGCGGACACTGCCGGCGGATTGTCCCTTGCCATACCCCCTGTCCGGGAAGCGATAACCATCCCCGCGCCCGCTCCCATTGGCTCGCTGTCCATCGAAGCGGAAAGCAGCAGGGCGCGAAATTCGGCTACGCCCGGCCTTGCCGAAGCGACCGCCCGCCAGGCGGCCCCGGTCGCGGCCCCGGTTGTGCAGCAGAACCAGCCACGGAACGTCAATACCGCCCCCGTCAGCCAGCAGGCGGCGGTGCAGACCGGCGTCAGCAACCCGATGGCCACCCCCGTCCTTTCCGACGCAAGGGCGCAGTTGAAAAATATCGATTCCCTCCTCAGGAGCGATCCGTCCGAGGCGTTGCGCAAGCTTGAGACGCTTGTCGCCACCGTCCGCCTCCAGCCCGATGAAGCGGCGGACGCGGGGTACCGCATGGGTTATGCCGCCCGCCTTCTCAAGGATGAAGCCAGGGCCGAGAAGGCCTGGACGGAAACGGCCAAAGCATATCCCGCCATCGTCGGCGGCCGCTTCTCCGCCCTCGCGATTGCCGATACCTGGTATCTCCACTTCGCCGGTTCCCGTCCCCAGGTTTCCCGTTGGGACGACATCCAGGAAATGTACTCCATCGCACTCGGCCAGGACGATGCGCCGTTCCTCACCGGGGATATCAAAGCCCGCATCAAAGCCAACCTCACCACCCTCAACGACTCCCTTTTCTTCGGTTCCGCCCCCTGCAAGATGGCGCGCTACCACAAGGTTGAACAGGGCGAACTCCTGGGCTCGATCGCCAGCAAGTACCGCGTCGACTACGAATCCATGGCACGCATCAACGGCGTCAATCCGAACCGCATCCGCGCCGGCATGGATCTCAAGGTGATAGTCGGCGAAGTCTCCATCGTCGTCAGGAAAAATGAAAAGGACCCGACCGTCGGCCCGACCGTCACCTGGTTCCTCGACGGCCGCTGGGTGCGGGAATACCCCGCCTGCGTCGGCGACGGCATCAAGACCCCGGCCGGGACCTATCAGCTCACTTCCAAGGAACGCGATCCTTCCTGGACCAACCCTCTGAACGGCCAGCTTCTCGCCAACGACCACCCGGACAACATCCTTGGCAGCCGCTGGATGGCGATGAAAGGGATGAATACCCAGGGCCTGGGCATCCACGGCACGACGGTCGACGACTCGATCCCCGGCTATACTTCCGCGGGCTGCGTGCGCCTCCACAATCTCGACGTCGAAGAAATGTTCAGCTTCGCCAGGATCGGCAACAAGGTCACGATTCTCGATTAGAAGTTCTGGATTTTCTCATCCGTATTCAAAACCCTCTCTTCACGGAGAGGGTTTTTCAATTTGCGGTTATAAGTAGAAATGCTTCCTTTCACCCTGACTGCCCACTTCATTTTGAGGCTTAGTATCACTGTACACGACTAGTTTTCTGGGATGCGACCGTGATGCATTATCGCGAAAGGAAATGTTCGGACTAACCCGTAGCGGAGGCAAACATTGTTACATTTCCAAAGATAGTCGTGTACTTTGAGCTTAGTATATAGATTGAGCATTGCCGGCAATCAATCCCGCTCTATATTATCGCCACATAATACAGATTTTTTTCTTTTATGACTTTACAAAAAATCTAATTTTCTACTGTACAATTGAAGTTTTTTTTCTATTATATTGAATATATAGATTTACTAAAAAATATTTAGAAGTAAAGCATATTAATTTTTAGTACATTCATATAGAGAATTATTTCAGCAGTATCGCTTGTTCACTCTGCCAAACGACGCATCACCCTGACCACGCATAACGAGAAATTTTCCCGCAATCACGTATTTGCCGACGCTGGAATGCAGATATTTATCTTTTATGGTACAAGGAAAAATTTCTCCTCACAACCATACTATAGATTTTCTACTGTTTTCAATCAGGTTGCTTTTCTCTATTCTTTTCCCTTTCCGACAATCTACTATAAGGAAAATATTCTATATATTTTTTGGAACTAAATATGCTTCCTGTTGCGCAACTTGACAGGCATTAAAAAAAGCAATTTTTCCCCAATATGCGGTAATAAGGCCTAAATACGTCCTGCGCAAGGTCATTCGTACATAGGAGCGAATTGTTTTCGGTTGTCCTGTCGTAAAAACATGTGCCGGGTAACATGTCGCATTTTGAAACGCCATTGGCGCGAATTTTCTTTGTTAAGATTCTATGGAAAGTGTGATGACAATTTTTTCCGCGCTGCGGAAAAAATGTTTCCGTTTCCATTGCAGATAATTACGTTCGGCATCCGTGTACAATCCGGCTGTTGGTCAGGCATACCGATATCTTCGGTTTTGCCGGGGGATTCTGCGGTGTTTTGAATCGTTTTTTACCACGGAATATTCGGAGTATTCCGTGACGTGTCGAAGTGTAGGAAAGGGAATCGTTATGAACGACCGTGGATGTGATTGTTGCTGTCAGGCGGCGGAAGCCGACCTGCTGCGGCAAATCGCCGCTTTCGCGCGCGACAACAAATCGGAGGACTCGCTGATCCAGGTTCTCCATATGGCTCAGGGACTCTATGGGCACCTACCCCTGGAAGTACAGGAAGTGGTCGCCAGGGAAATGGACCTCCCCCTTGCCAAAGTATCCGGCGTGGTGAGCTTTTACTCCTTCTTCACCTCGCAGCCCCGCGGCAAACACATCATACGCGTCTGCCTCGGCACCGCCTGCTACGTCAGGGGAGGCAAGAAAATCGTCGAAACCCTCGGCAAAACCCTCGGCGTCAAGGTCGGAGAAACGACCAAGGACCGCACCTTCACCCTCGAAGTCGCGCGCTGCATCGGCGCCTGCGGCCTTGCCCCCGCCATGTCCATAGACGATGTCGTCTACAAACAGGTCGCCCCTGACAAATTGGACCAGATTCTCGAACGCTACTACGACGAGGAGGCCGTGACCAATGTCTAGACAAATTCATGACCCCGAAGCCCTGGCTGCGGTGGCTGCCGAATACAAGGCCAATCAGCAAAAATTCAAGTGGGAAATACTCGTCTGCGGCGGCGCGGGATGCGTGTCGTCCGGTTGCGGCGCGGTCCGGGACGCCCTCGCCGCCGCCGTCTCCGCCGAAGGCATCGAAAACGATGTCCGCATAACGGTCACCGGCTGCATGGGGCTCTGCGCCGCCGGTCCCGTCATGCTGGTGCAGCCGGGTGAAATATTCTACACCGCCATGACCCCCGAAAAGGCGATGGAAGTGGCCGGCCGCCACCTCGTCGGCGGCAATGTGGTTGAGCAGTACACCTATTACGACAACGAGACGGAACGCTATATCCCCAAACTCTCGGATATCGGCTTTTTCGCGGAACAAGTGAAAATCGCCCTCAGGAATTGCGGCAGCATGGAATTCGCCTCCATGGACGCGTATATCGCCCGTGACGGTTACCGGGCCGCTGCCAAGGCGTTCGCCGCCGGCTCCGGCCAGGCGGTGGTCGACACGGTCAAGGCGTCCGGCCTTCGCGGCCGTGGAGGCGCAGGCTTCCCCACCGGCATCAAATGGCAGGCCGCGCACGACCAGACGAGCGACCAGAAATACATCGTCTGCAACGCCGACGAAGGCGATCCGGGCGCGTTTATGGACCGTTCCATACTCGAGGGCGATCCGCACTCGATCATCGAAGGCATGATCATCGGCGGCTACGCCATCGGCGCGACGAAAGGTTATGTCTACGTCAGGGCCGAGTATCCGCTGGCGATTGAACGGCTTTCCGCCGCCATGAGCCAGGCTCGTGAAGCGGGACTCCTGGGTAAAAACATCCTGGAGAGCGGCTTTGGTTTTGACCTGGAAATTCGCATCGGCGCGGGCGCGTTCGTCTGCGGCGAAGAGACCTCTCTCCTGGCCTCGATCGAAGGGGAACGCGGCGAGCCGCGGCAAAAGCCTCCCTTCCCCTTCGAGAAGGGCCTTTTCGGCAAGCCGACCATCATCAACAATGTCGAAACGCTGGCGAACATCGCCCCCATCGTCCTGAACGGTGCGGAGTGGTACCGCGGCTTCGGCACGGAGAAAAGCGCCGGCACCAAGGTCTTCGCCCTTGCCGGGCACATCGCCAACACGGGCATTATCGAAGTGCCGATGGGCATCCCCCTCGGGGACATCATTTACAGGATCGGCGGCGGCCTCAAGGGCGGCAAGAAATTCAAGGCCATCCAGTCCGGCGGGCCCTCCGGCGGCTGTCTCACCACCGCGCACCTGAACACGCCGGTGGATTACGAAAACCTGGCCGAGCAGGGCGCGATCATGGGCTCCGGCGGCCTCGTCGTCATGAGCGAAGACACCTGCATGGTGGATACCGCCCGTTACTTCATGGACTTTATCCGCGATGAAAGCTGCGGCAAGTGCCTGCCGTGCCGCGTCGGCACCAAGCGCATGCTGGAGATCCTCGAAGGACTTACCGAAGGCCGCGGCAAGGAAGGCGACATCGAGCTACTGGAAGAACTGGCAGAGACCCTGAAGCAAACCGCGATGTGCGGCCTTGGCCAAACCGCCCCGAATCCGGTTCTCAGCACCATCCGCTACTTCCGGGACGAATACGAAGGCCATATCCACGATAAGCACTGCGTCGCCGGGGTCTGTGCGGAACTACAGACTTCCCCCTGCCGCAACGCCTGTCCCGCGAACGTCTTTATCCCCGGATATATGGCCCTGGCGGCCAAGGGCATGTTGAGCGAAGCCTACCAGCTGATTCGGCAGGAAAATCCGTTCCCCGCCGTCTGCGGGCGTGTCTGCACCCACCCGTGCGAGGCGCACTGCCGTCGCTCGCAGGTTGACGAAGCCTTGTCAATCTGTGCGGTCAAACGCTTTATCGGCGACCACGCGCTCCGTGACGATTACCATGTGCCGATGGTGGAATGCCTGCCGCCGACGGGAAAACGCATCGCGGTCATCGGGTCCGGCCCGTCCGGCCTGTCCTGCGCCTACTACCTCGCCAACAACGGCCACCAGGTCGATGTCTACGAGGCTGAACAAATGCCGGGCGGCGCGATGTACTGGGCCATCCCCGAGTTCCGCCTGCCGAAATCCGTCCTTGCCAAGGAAATCCGCGCCATCACCGCGGCGGGGGTGAAAATGCACCTCGGCACCAAGGTCGGCGTCGACATCCCCTTCGGCGAACTGCGCCAGAACCATGACGCCGTCTACATCGCTGTCGGTTCGCAAAAATCGCGCCTCATGAACATCCCCGGCGAAGACCTTCCCGGAGTCGAAAGCGGGCTGTCGTTCCTGCGCCGCATCAGCCTCACCGACGACAAGAGCGTCCCCGAGCGGCTTGTCGTCGTCGGCGGCGGCAGCACGGCGATGGATGTCGCGCGAACTGCGCTCCGTCTCGGCACCAAGGAAGTGACCGTCGTCTACCGCCGCACCGAGGCGCAGATGTCCGCATCCAGGGAGGAGATCGACGACGCCAGGGAAGAAGGCGTCAAGATCATCACCCTTGCTTCGCCCGAGGAAGTCGTCGGCAACGGCAAGGTGACGGGCATCCGTTTCCTCAAGCGTGAGATGAGCGATTTCGGTTCCGACGGCCGCCGTCGCAGCGTGCCGGTCAAAGGCAGCGAGTTCGTCATTTCCTGCGACGGCGTCGTCGCCGCCATCAACCAGGACGTCGACACCGCGTTTTACCAGAGTTCGAACATCAGCCTCAACGAAAAGGGCGCCCTGGAAATCGACCGCTTCACTTCCGCCACCTCGGAAAAGGGCGTCTTCGCCGGCGGTGATATTTCGCAATGGGCGTCCAACGTCGTCATCAACGCCATCGCCGACGGCAAGCGCGCCGCCACGAACATTGACAAGTTCCTCGGCGGCAGCGGCCAATTGAACAAAGGGAAGTTCTTCGACATCACCCTCAGCCAGGACACGGAAGTCACCGAGCCCCACCGGCGCTTCCCCATGCGCAAGATCCCGGTCAAAGACAGGATCGACAATTTCCAGGAAGTCGAACTCGGTTTCCACAAACTCGACGCCCTCGCGGAAACGCTCCGCTGCCTGCACTGCGAAAGGAGGTTTGATCAATGAATATCACGATTAACGGGAAAAAACTGGAAGCCGCCGAAGGGCGCACCATCCTTGAAGTCGCCAGCCAAAACGGCATCCATATCCCGAACCTCTGCAGGCTTG
Organism: Planctomycetota bacterium; assembly: GCA_036745875.1. GTDB lineage: Bacteria > Planctomycetota > SZUA-567 > SZUA-567 > SZUA-567 > DAIOFH01. Next base: position 18,446 of record DAIOFH010000053.1, read on the forward strand.
AAGGCGTCCACGCCTGCGGTTCCTGCCGGATCTGCGTCGTCGAAGTCGACGGCATGCGCAACCTCCAGGCCTCCTGCGTCGTCAAGGCGCGCGACGGCATGGTGGTCAAGACCAATTCCGCGAAAGTCCGCGCCGCCCGGAAGGTGCTGTACGAACTTATGCTTTCCGACCACCCGAAGGACTGCCTCTCCTGTCTCAGGAGCGGGTCCTGCGAACTCCAGGCCCTGGGCGAAGAACTCGGCGTCGGCGAATCCCGCTTGGCGGGTGAAATGTCCGAACGTAATACCGACATCTCGCCGTCGGTCACCAGGGACACCGGCAAGTGCATTCTTTGCCGCCGCTGCGTCACCGTCTGCGGCGAAGTGCAGAAGGTCGGGGCGATTTCCATGCAAAACCGCGGATTCGACACCGTCATCAGCCCGAGCCTCGGCCTGCCCCTGGACAGCACCGCCTGCGCCATGTGCGGGCAGTGCGTCAGCGCCTGTCCCACCGGCGCGCTGTCGGAGACGGATCACTTGAAACCGGTATGGCGGGCTTTACAGGACCCGGAGAAGCGGGTCGTCGTCCAGGTCGCGCCGGCCGTTCGCGCCGCCCTCGGTGAAGAGTTCGGCCTGCCGACAGGATCGCGGGTTACAGGGAAAATCGCCTCCGCCCTGCATGAAATCGGTTTTGACGACGTCTTTGACACCAACTTCGCGGCCGACCTCACAATCATCGAGGAAGGGACGGAGCTTCTTGGACGCTTGGAAGCGGCACTCGCGGGAAAGGCAGGGAGCTCCGTTTTGCCAATGATCACCAGTTGCTCCCCCGGCTGGATCAAGCACATCGAGCACGCCTTCCCCGGCGAACTCGACCATCTTTCCACCTGCAAGTCGCCCCATACCATGATGGGCGCGCTGGTGAAGAGCTTCTACGCCAACCGCATCGGCGTCGACCCGAAGGATATGTTTGTCGTCTCCATCATGCCCTGCACGGCGAAGAAATACGAAATCCAGCGCCCGGAAATGGAGGTGGAAGGGCGTCGTGACGTCGACGCGGTCCTTACGACCCGCGAACTTGCGAAGATGATCCGCCAGGCGGGCATCGATTTCGTCAATCTCGAGGACGGCGAATTCGACAAGCCCCTTGGCCTGTCGACGGGTGCGGCCGACATCTTCGGCGTCACCGGCGGCGTGATGGAAGCGGCGCTCCGCACCGTGTATGAACTGGTGACCGGCCGCGAACTGCCTTTTGACGGGCTGCACGTCACGCCGATCGTCGGCCTGGAGCAGGTCAAGAAGGCCTCCGTGACCATCACGGACACTGTCCCCGCCTTCAAGCACCTGGAGGGGGTGACTGTCAACATCGCGGTGACGAGCGGCCTGGAAGGGGCGAGCATCCTGATGGACGAGGTGGCGGCTGGGACAAGCCCGTACCACTTTATCGAAGTCATGGGCTGTCCCGGCGGCTGCATCAACGGCGGCGGCCAGCCGAGGAACCGGGAACCCGGCTACCGGGAAAAACGAGCGTCGGCGCTCTATACCGAGGACGAAAGCAAGAAAATGCGCAAGAGCCACGAAAACCCGGACATCACCGCGCTCTACGAAACGTTCCTCAAGGAGGCCAACGGCCACCTGTCACACAAGCTGTTGCATACCCATTACACGCCGAGGGGAAAATATTCCACGGCGGCGGGGAAAACGCTATAATACGTTTTCTCGGTACTGGTTGTTTTGTCCAGGAAGCGGTTCCTTCGGGAGCCGCTTCCTTTTATTGCGAACGGGATTCGTGATGGCGGGGAACAAGAAACTGCAGGCGGACCTGATCCTGCTGTTGGCGGCTTTTTTGTGGGGAACGACGTTTATCTTCCAGCGGCAGGCGATGGACAACCTGTCGCCGTTCGCCTACACGGGCGTCCGTTTCCTTCTCGCCACTCTGGTGCTTTTGCCGCTGGCGTTTTTCCGTGTCCGGCGGGCGAGGCGGGAAAACGGCCTGCGGAAAGTCGCGGGATTGTGGGTCTGCGGTTGCCTTGGCGCAGGGTTGTTCCTTTTTGTCGGCATGACGTTCCAGCAATACGGGTTGGTGTGGACCACCGCCGGCAAGGCGGGGTTCATCACCAGCCTGTATGTGGTGATCGTGCCGCTCCTCCTCCTGGTCGCGGGGCGGGGCATCCAGTTTGGTGAAATCGTCGGCGCGATACTGGCGGCCGTCGGTCTGTATCTTCTGAGTTTTACCGATTCCTTTTCCCTTTCCCGTGGCGATTTCCTGGTGCTTGTCGGCGCGTTTGTCTGGGCGGGGCATGTGCTGTTCATCGGCTGGGTGTCGCCGAAGGTGGATCCCGTCGTCATCGGCACGGGCCAGGCGCTGGTTTGCGGCGTTCTCGGGTTATGCGGCGCGGCTGTGCTTGGGGAATTGCCGACGTTGGCGGCGATCCAGGCGTCGTGGCTTGACATCGTCTGGGGCGGCGTATTGTCGGTGGCTGTCGGTTTTACCCTGCAGGTGGCCGGGCAGCGTCATGCCGGTCCGGCGGCGGCGGCGATTATATTGCAGATGGAGGCGGTGATCGCGGCGTTGACGGGCTGGGTGGTTCTTGGCGAATCGATGACGACAAAGATGATCTGTGGCGCGGTGGTGATGCTCACGGGTTTTTTATTGAGCCAGTTGTGGCCGATTTTGATGAAGGGGAGGAAAGGGATTACCCCTGGACCCTGAGTTTGTCGATGCCGCTGTATGAGGCCATTTCTTCCCAGCGGCGGAAGAAATTGTCAGTGGACGAGGTTTGCTTGACCGGTTCACTGTCGAAGAAGTTGGCGATCGCTTTGTTGACGCCGAGTCCGCCAAGGTCGTCGGCGACGCGTGTGACCGGAGTGGACGGTTTGCCGCCGATGAGGGAGATGTCCTTGATTTCAGAGTCTGGGCTGACATCGGCCAGGGTAGGCATGACAGCGTTCGCTTCAGCCATTGCCTGTTTGAGGACGGCGGCGAAGCTGTCTGTCTCAAAGTAAGACGGACCTTGCATTTCCCTGGGCGCGGAATACTTTTGCGTAGTCCGGTCTATCGTATCCCAGAGGGCCATCAGTCCGTCTGCAACACCGCCTATACTCATGAAAATTTTCCACCCGACAATAAAATAACCGGTCATCGGCACAACGCCGATTCCTTACCCACTTATTGTATATTATCGTCGGAATCGGGGCAAGCATTCGCCGCTATCGAAATTTTCCGTCGGATTTTGTTCCGGCCAAGGTTGTTTGAAGATTTTCTCAACGCTTCTTTAGCATACCTTTAGCGGTGATCGCCACCCGGAGGAACAAATCCGACCACTTCGCATTCCTCCAAAATAACGGCATCGTTAAGTTCGTCATATCCACGGCAAACACCCCGGAGATGCACAAGCTCCGGCGAGTGCTTCGCTAGTTCGAGAACATCGACCTTGGGATCAGAGAAGTAACAGCGTGTATGAGTCACCCGCGCCGAAAACCTGCGCAGTTCGACATATTGATTGGTGCCGTGGAGGTTGCCACAGGCTGTTATCCAGCCCTCGACCTCGATTGTCTTACCGAAATATTCGTCCTCTTCGGGAAGGATCGGTTGCGCATAGTAATTGACCAGCCAGTCGATGCTGACCGGGTTGGATTCCCCCGTGAAGGCGGCACACGGGTAAAGAAACGCGGCGAGGAAAAGACAAAGAGACACGGCAAGCGGCGATTGCATCCTCCTCCCCCTTTTCATCTGGTGAAATGCACCGCCAGCCAGACCGCGTCCGTTGATGTCTCGGATACGCGGTGGACTTCTCCCGCCGGGATGTACAGCCAATCGCCAGGCAGGAGGCGGGTCGGCGTTGGGTTGTCCTTCTTCTCCAAGGCGGCCTCGCCTTTCAACAGGACGACCCATTCGTCCGTGTCCTGCGCATACCAAAATCCGGGGGGCGATGCATGCCCCCCGGAGACTATCCGTTCGACTTTGCCGCCCGGAGGCAAAGCGAGGTTTTCAATTATTTCTCCTGCCGACGGGTCGGGGAGGTTGGCGAAGAAGTTGCCGTGTTCCATGGTATACCCTCCCGCCCGGCTACATCACGAAAATGACCTTGTTCGCCTTGATCTCGCGCTTGGCAAGCCTGGTGAAGAAGTCGGCGCTTTCCGCCAGGGGCGGGGTGTGGCTGATGAGGGGTGTGACGACGAGTTCCTTGTCCATGTATTCAAGGACGGTGGTCCAGTCGTCGAGGCCGGTCGGGGTCCATTTGGAATTCCAGGTTCCGTGGATCCTGAGTTCGCGGCGCAGGATGGAGGAGAAGTCCTTTTCCTCGATCTGGAATTTGCCGTGCAGGTTGCCCATGAAGACGACTTCGCCGAAGCTCGACGCAGTCTGTATGGCCTGGAGGAAGGTCCCCGGGAAGCCGACCGCTTCCACCACCTTGTTGGCTCCCGCGCCGTTGGTCGCTTTTTTGATCGCGGCGACCGGGTCGGCGTCGCCGCCGAGGATCGGTTCAAGCCCCATTTTCTCCGCAATGGCGAGCTTTTCCTTGTCCACGTCGACGATAAAGACGCGGCGGCAGCCGTTGATCCTCAGCCACTGGGCGACCATGTTGCCGATCGGGCCAGCGCCGTAGACGGCGGCTGTGTGGCCGGGAACGATGGAGAACTTCCTGACGCCGTGCAGGGCGACTGCGGCGGGTTCGGCCATCGCGGCATGCACGATGTCGACATGGTCCGGGATGCGGAGGAGGCTTTTCTGCGGCGCGTAGAGGTATTCGGCGAAAGCGCCGTCGCGGCGCGAGCCGAAGTAGTCGTAATCGCTGCAGAGGGCGTAGTCGCCTGTCTGGCAGGCTGTGCAGTGCCCGCACCAGAGCAGGGGGAAGACGACGACACGGTCGCCTTTTTTATAGACGGCGCTGTTCGCCGGGTCGTCGATGATGCCGGAAAACTCGTGGCCCATGATGAGGGGGTGGTGGTACGCGCCGTTGTCGAAGCCGCGCCCCATGTCGGAACCGCAGATCCCCGCCGCCTTGACCTGGATGCCGAGCCAATCCGCGCAATCGCGTTTCGGTTGGGGGGCGTCCTTGTAAACAAGTTTTGCGTTTTCCTCAAGTACCAGCGCCTTCATGGTTGTCCTTTCCTGGGTTCCCGGCTTTCCTGTTGATATAAATCTGGCAGACAATGCCGAAAACAAACATGGCGACGGCCAGCCACTGGCCGAGGCGAAGACCCGGGAACGCCCCGAATCCGTAGCGCAGCGGCGTGTCGTCCCGGTAGTATTCGACAAAAAACCTGCCGATGGAATAGACGAAGATAAACCAGAGGATGACCTGCCCGTCGGAGCGCCTTCGCCAGATGCGTTCGGCGGCCACGAGGCCGATTGCGATAAGGAACAGGCCGATAGCGGAGAAGAGCTGGGTCGGATACAGCGGGATCGGAGGCACAGTGTCGGCAGGGTAGCCGAGGTTGGTGACGTAAGTGACCCATGCTTCCGGCCAGGTGGCGGCGTAACGGACCTGGGCGATCATGGGCTCGATTTCCGGCGGGAAGAGCATGCCCCATTTGAAGGACGCGGGGGCGGGTTTGCCCCAGCAGCAGCCATTCATCAGGCAGCCGAGGCGGCCGAAGCCGACGCCGACGGCGAGGGCCGGGGCGAAGGCGTCGAACATCCTGCCGACCGGTATGTTTTTCTTCCAGAGGTAGGCCATGGTGGCAAGGAGTGCGAGGATCAGCCCGCCCTGGAAGGTAAGGCCGCCGCGCCAGATGGCGAACCATTCCGCGACCGAGTCCTGGCCATCGGCCGGATGGTAGTCGATGAGGAGGAAGGCCAGCCGCGCGCCGATGACCCCGGCGAGGATGGAGATAAGGCCGACGTCGAGCGCACTGTCTTTCGGCAGTCCCAGGCGGCGGGCGCGGTAGCAGGCGATAGCAAGTCCGGCCACGAAGCCCAGCATCATGAACAGGCCGTAGCCGAATATCGGCAGGCCGTTGCCGATAGGGAGGACGAAAAGGATTCGGTGCATGAAAGACCTTGTTTTCTATTTTTCTTTCGGGGTGTTGTCGTCTCCGAGGAGGACGACGGTGGGTTTGTGGTTTTTGGCTTCTTCCTCTTCCATGGACGCCCAAGTCATGATAATGACCTTGTCGCCGGGTTTGCCGAGGTGGGCGGCTGCGCCGTTCAGGCAGATCTGGCCTTCGTCGCCTAGGATGACGTATGTTTCGAAACGCGCTCCGTTGTTGACGTTGGCGACGAGGACGCGTTCGTATTCGTACATATGGGCGAGCTTGACGAGGCTCGGCGGGATGGAGATGCTTCCTTCGTAATGCAGGCTGGCGTCGGTGACGGTGGCCCTGTGCAATTTCGACTTCAACAATTTGACGCGCATGACAACTACTCCTGTGCTGAAAAACTTGGCCAAGTCGTTTGCGAAGGCTCTACATATGACTGTGGCGTCCCGGCGGCACTTCCCGCTCGGCGGAAAACTAGGGAGGTGGGTGAGGACACCCTCCTTGCCTCCCCCCTTGGCGGGCGCTTTTAGGCGCGGCGGGGGGTAAAAAAATAACCGGCCTATACCGGTAGTGGATCAATACCGCTTACTATATAGCACCGGGATTGCTTTTTCAATGACAATCGCCGGGAACAGGGAAAAAAATACCGGTATTCGCCGGCGTGGAATTTACAGTGACGATACAAAACTTTCAAAAAAACTTGACAGCGACGGCGAGGCCTGTATTATTTTACAAATCGGCCGACCGGCCAGCGCCGGTCG
>DAIOFH010000054.1:0-24915 GCA_036745875.1 Planctomycetota bacterium
TGGCCGCCGGCGTTTTTAATAAATCCACGGCAACCGCCGTCATTGACTCACTAGGCGGACGGCCGAGGAAGTGAATTCCCGGATCTTCGCGAACTCGCCATCCGCAATCATCGTATCTTTCACCATCCAACTGCCACCGCAAGCCACGACTTTTTCAAAAGCGAGATATTCCCGCACGTTCTCAGCAGAAATACCGCCTGTCGGCATAAACATCATCTGCGGGAATGGCGCGGACAAGGCCCTGATTGTCGCAAGGCCGCCGTATTGTTCCGCCGGGAAGAATTTCGCCACCTTCAGGTCGAACTCCAGAAGCCAGAGCAATTCCGATGGCGTGCACACTCCCGGATAAACGGGAATCTTTTTGTCGGCGCAATACGACACCACCTCCCGGCCGAACCCGGCCGAGACGATGAACCGCGCCCCTGCGTCGGTCGCCCGCTTTACCTGGTCAACCGAGACCACGGTTCCGGCACCGAGCAGCATGTCGGGATACCCCCCGCTTATCCGACGAATGGATTCTTCCGCAGCATCGGTACGGAAGGTAATTTCCGCCACCGGCAGCCCTCCCCGTACCAACGCATCGGCAAGGGGTAGCGCATTTTCGGCATCGTCGATTTTCACGACCGGCACTATTTTATGTTTCGAGAGCGCCCTGTTCAAAGCGTCCATCGCAATCCTTCCTTTTTATCTATCGACCCGCGCGCTGCCGCCACCCGCCAGCTTGGCGACCTCGGGCAGCGTCGCCATCGTCGTGTCGCCGGGGGTCGTCATGGCGAGCGCCCCGTGGGCTGCGCCATACTCGATCGCCTGCCGCGCCGATCCCAGCTCCATCATGCCGTAAATAAAGCCGGAGGCAAAGCTGTCGCCGCCGCCGACACGGTCGAAGATTTCGAGACGGTCGCGCCGCGTTGATTCGAAAAACCCGCCTTCGTGCCAGCATATTGCGCTCCAGTCGTTTATGGTAGCGCTGTGGACGGTGCGGAGAGTGGTGGCGACAGCCTGGAAATTCCCGTATTCCGCCACCGCTTTTCCAATCATCCGCTTGAAGGATTCGACAGGCAGGGAGGCGAGGTTTTCGTCCACGCCATCGATTTCAAAGCCGAGGCTGGCGGTGAAATCCTCTTCATTGCCGATCATAATGTCGACATAGCGGGCAAGTTCCCGGTTTACCTCGCGGGCGCGTTCCTTGCCGCCGATGGCTTTCCAGAGGGAAGGCCGGTAATTCAAATCATATGATGTGATTGTTTTGTATTTCTTCGCCGCCTTCAGTGCGACGATGGCGGTTTCAGGCGTTTTTTCGCCCAGGGCCGCGAATATGCCGCCGGTATGGAAATGCCTGACTCCCGCCTTGCCGAACAGTTCGTCCCAATCGACGGAGTCCGGCGTCATCTGCGACGCAGCCGTATGTCCCCGGTCCGAGCAGCCCCTGGCCCCGCGAACGCCGAATCCGCGTTCTGTGAAATTAAGGCCGTTCCTCGCCAAAACGCCGATTCCGTCGTACGGCACCCAGATAATCCGGCCCACGTCGACGCCGCCCTGGAGAATGAAATCTTCGACCAACCGGCCTACCGGGTTGTCGGCAAGGATGGTGACGACAGCCGCACGCAGGCCGAAACAGCGGCGCAGGCCGCGGCAGACATTGTACTCTCCGCCTCCTTCCCATGCGGTGAAAGTGCGGGCGGTATGGATTCTTCCCTCGCCCGGATCGAGGCGAAGCATTACTTCGCCGAGGGAGACGATGTCGTACGCGCACTCCTCGCGCTTGCGGTATTGTATGGCCATAGTGAACCTTATGAAGTTTTGTGAATGAAGATTTACTCCCGGGGGCAAATCAGGAATCCACCCGCCTGAATAATTCCACCGCGTTTTCCCCCATGATTCTTTCCTTGTCGCTGCTGGATAGAAAATCGGCGTGCAATACTATCATGTCCATCATCTGGCGATAGGTATATCTATTGAGGGTCGTAGGGGCGTCACTGCCCCATAGCAGCTTGTGCGCGCCAACCACGGAGAAAGCGTTCTTAATCAGCCCAAGCGCCCTCGGGCAGGAATATTCCTCCCCCATGACTTGCGCGACGGAGGAAATGCCCAGGAATACATTGTCTTTTTTGCCAAGCTTGACGATATCTTCCCACTTTGTACGCGGCGTGCCCTCAGTGTAGTAACCGAGGTGTTCGATCACGAAGGGAGTATCGGCAAAAGCCTCTGCCATGTTGCGTAGCCCTTCCGGGGAATATGCCTGCCCGTTGTGATCGCCTATATCGATGATCACTGAAAGACTGTTGGATTGCGCGACGTCAATGAGCGGATACAGGCTTTCATAGCTGAAATTCTTCAGATTGTGAATTCCCAACCATCCCCAGGTTTGGCTCAGCTCCAGCTTTAGGGCGAAAAAACCTTTCTTTCGCCCGTATGTTTCAATTATGCCTGCCGCATCGGACGCAAAAGGATCCACTTGCACAACCCCGTAGTACGTTCCCCGGTTGGACGACACGGCACGATCGGTTTCTTCATTAATGATCCCAATCGTCGGATTTTGCAGCAGCAATGCTTTTTGGACGCCATGCCGCTGCAGCAGTTCGCGCATATTCGGTAGCGGAAATGCCGTTTCGTTGCCGAAAGGCGGAATGAATGCCTTCGTTTCCCCGGCATTCCTCACTCTTCCGTAAAAATCCGAATAGACCGGCCCATATTGGTTGCGACCGGATACTTTTGAAAAAAAATGTATGTGGAAATCTACGATATTCATATTTCAGTCCATAATAAAACCGCCGGTCACATTGAGCGCCTGCCCCGTCATGGCGCTGCTTCCCTCACCGGCGAGGAACATAACCGTGCTCGCGACTTCCCCCGGATGAATAAAACGCCCCAGCGGCACATTCATCCAGTCTTTTTTCATTTCGGTAAGATCCCGATTTTCCGCCTTGCTGTGCATTTCCAGCAACTGCTCGACGCGCTCGCCCTCAATTGGACCTGGACAAACGGCATTGACGCGTATGCCGTCCTTCGCAAGCTCCAGCGCCAAGGTTTGGGTCAGCCCCAATAGAGCCCATTTGCTGCAGCAATAATCGGCCCGATAGGCAATGCCTCTCTTGGCGACGTTGCTGGCGATGTTTACGATTTTTGCGCTTCCAGCGGCGCGCAGAAGCGGGATGATCTCCCGCGTCACCAGCATTGTACCGGTAAGGTTCGTCGAGACGGTCCTTGTCCAATCCTCGAGACGCATATGTTCCACCAGTTGCGCCTTGCCGTTGAAGCCGGCGTTATTGACCAGGATGTCCACTTTGCCGTCAAAGCGGCTTTTCACCGACTTCGCCATTTCGACAACCGTGCCCTCATCTCGAATATCGCAGGGGATATAGTGGGCAGATACGGGATTGGTTCCGATCTTCGCAATCGTTTCCAGCGTTTCCCCGGGCTCCTGGTAATCGACGAGGATAAGCCTTGCTCCCCTTTTTGCAAACTCCTCCGCGATCACCCGCCCAACGCCTTCCGCCGCGCCGGTAATCAATACCGCTTGTCTTTGAACATATGCTATCCTCCGCATTTCTTCGAGCAGCCGCCCCACAGGTTCATTGCGCCACGAATTTTCCAATGGCGTTACAAATGACGACGGCTTTCCCCGTTGTCATTTCCTCATAGCAATTGTACATATTGTCCGTCCCAATCCCACTTTCCTTGCGCGGCATATACGGCACATTTCCCGGACGGAAGCAGGAGCTTCCATTGATCACCACGCCGCCCACCTCCAACTCGTCGGCCAGGCGCAGCGCCTTTGAAACATCCCTGCTGTACACCGCTGCCTGGAGCCCGTAGCGGGAATCGTTGGCGATCAGGAGGCCTTCCTCCTCGTCTTTGCAGGAAATCAATGTCACAACCGGGCCAAAGCATTCTTCACCATAAAGCTCCATGCCCTTTTTTATGCCTGAAATGACGGTGGGCGCAATAAAATTGCCTTGCGTCCGCCCACCGCAGTGCAAAACCGCGCCTTTGCCGACGGCATCCTCCAGCATTTCCTGGATTCTTCGGGCGGCTTTTTCGTGAATCACCGGACCCACATCCACCGAGGGGTCTTTGGGATCGCCTACCTTGAGAGATTGGGCGATAGCCACGCATTTGGCAACCAAATCGGCCTGGACCGCCTCCTCCACGATAATCCTTTTGTCAGCGACGCAAGCCTGGCCGTTCCCAACGGTAAATCTACCTTTTATCAAATCGGAGGCAACCAAATCCAGGTCCGCATCTTTACACACGATGACAGGATCGTTGCCGCCCAGTTCCAGCGAAAGATGTTTCAAGAACTTGGCGGAACGCTCCATAATGGTTTTCCCCACGGCGCTGCTGCCGGTGAAGGTGATCACCGGGACATCCGGGTCCTCGACCAGGGCATTTCCCGCTTCGTGTCCGTAGCCGGTTATGAGATGGAAAACCTCCTTTGGCGCTCCCGCCTCCAGGAACAGTTCCCCCACTTTCAGGCACGCCAGCGGGCAGTCCTCGGAAAGCTTCAGGATAACAGAGTTGCCCGCGCACAAAGCGCCGCCAAGCTTATACGCCATCATTTCAAGGGGGAAATTAAACGGAATTATCCCGCCCACGACCCCGCGCGGCTGGCGATACACCATGGCCATCTGCCCCGCGCAGCCCTTCATGGCGTCCATCGGATAGGTAAGCCCCTGGGGATCTTTCGCCCTGTCGGCCAGGGTGCGGATAATCTCAGCCGTTTTACTGATTTCGAAATCCGCCCAGTAACAGGATTTTGCATTCTCCTCAATCAGGATAGAACGGATTTCATCGTGATGCGCATCGATCTTGTCGGCGCAGCGCGTCAGGTATTCCCAGCGCTTCTGGGCGGGAATTCTCCGGTTGATCTCATATCCCTTCAAGGCCGCCTTTACGGCATTTTGCACATCCTGCTTCTTTGCCCGCGGGACTGAATCAATTTTCACGCCGGTGGACGGGTTAAGGATATCGATAGTGAATCCGCAAGTTTCAGTACGGGCTTTTGGGGTATCATGCTCGGGTGGTTGATCGGTTCCATTATCGTGGCATTGACAACATATATAACCTATAAAACGGGAACCACCAAGGATTTGGTTTGGCGAGAGATGTTCGGACGATCCGGCAGCAGAATCTGTTCATTCCTCATGGCATTCTGCATGGGCTTTTGGGCATGCTACGATCTCTTTAATGGAGGGCAGGCTTTATACAACCTGATGCCGGATAACACGATGCTTAAAAACATCGGTTTTTGTGTTGCCATATTCGTCCTTTTGGTGCTTACCATTATCGGCGGAGTTTCTGGGGTTACCGGTGTGAAATGGATTTCGGTATTAACAGTACCGGTTGCCCTCGTATTATTCATTATCATCTATATCGCATCATACAACAGCGCAGGCGGCTTGACGGGATTGATGGAATACACCCCTGCAGCAGAAACAATGGGTTTGGGAGCGGTTGCTCACAACATGGTGGGTATGTGGCTGGCGGGCTTCCTGGGAATTATGGACTTGGGCACAGCGGCTAAAAACGGGAAATCCGTAATCATAGCGTCTATTTTCGGAGTGGCGTTCATCATGCTTTGTTACATGGCCGGCCAGGTAGGTTTCATTGGAACAGGCATGAAAACATTGGGCGACATTTGCGCTTCACTCGGCGGGGCGATTTTCTTCACAGGGAATCTTTTTGTAATATTCGCACAGGGAAATACAACGCCTGCCTGCAACTTCTTCTACAGCAATTCATTCGCCCATGCCTTCAACCTTAACTCAAGAAAGGTTATTGCAATTGTAGTTCCTATTCTAGCCGCGGTTTTGGCATTTGTGATCATGTATGGCCCCGGTGTTAACTTTATAAATAACATCACCGCTACTGTAAGCGTCTTAATGGGCCCGCTCATTGCTGTTACCATTGCTGAATACCACTTTGTTTCAAGGGATAAGTTTAAAATTGAATCGCTGGAAAAAACACCGGCACTTAGGCCGACGGCAGTTATCTGCTTGGTTGTGGGACTTATCATTTCGTTTTCGCTAAGAATGATTCCGGCCATATCGATTCCATCTTTCATAGTCATCATTGTAACGGGATTGTTGTATGTTTTCTTGAAGCGTGGACTCAAGCTGGATTCAAGATTTTTACAGAACTAATTCCGGAGAAGCATTTGTTCTAGATAACTCCATGAACGCCGCAATTGATCCATGAGTTTAAAAAAAAGCCCTTCGGCATCATCGCCGAAGGGCTTCATTCTAAAGTGGTACCGAGAGTGTGGCTCAACCCCCATAACCTTTGAAAAATAATTTACAAGAATCGGACGTTTTTGGACAAACAATGAACAAGACTGTTGCGATTCCGGACTTTATCCCGACGCCGCCAAATCGATAGATAAGCCCGGATGTCACGCGTTTTTGAGGGCTGTATGGATCTCGGCGAAAATCTTGCCGAGGGCGTATGCGCCGGCATCGGGATGACCAAGGCTGCGTTCGCCAACGGTTCCGGCCCTGCCCATGCGTGCCACGATGTCCTTGGTTTTCTCCGCGCCGTCCACTGCCGCCTCTGCGCCGAGTTTGAAAGCGGAGAGCATATCCCTTTTGCCAGCTCCGCTTTCACGCCATGCCTCGGCGCACGGGATAAGAGCATCCATCAGCGTCTTGTCACCCACCACCGCCCCTCGACCGAAAGCACGCTCGCCAACATCCTGAATTCCTCTGACCGCTTCGGCCAGCATTTCGGCAACATCCTCGACGGAGAGCGATTTCTTCCCCACCGTACTTTTTGCCGCATATTTGAATGCAAAGCCCCAGATCGGTCCCGACGCCCCTCCGCAGTATTCCATGATGATAAGCGTGCATGCATCAAGGAAATCGCCTATGCTTTCAGTATGTTCATTTACGAGCGTCGTCCATTCTCGCTTCAATTGTCTGAAGCCATTGGCAATGCTCTTGCCAAAGTCGCCGTCGCCCGCGTACGAATCCAAGTCACAGAATGGGACTTCATTGGCGATAATGATCTCTGCCATTTTATCAACGATATACACAAGATTGTTGAGTGATATCCTGTTCCCCGCAATAACGTTTGCCCCGTCCGATTCATTCGCAATAAAGGAAACATCCGCTTGTCTCTCCCCACCACCAAGCGAAATATCCTGGAAGGTGGAAACGGCTTCACTTCCGTCCACTTTGAAGGCGGGGGTGTCGCAGTTGGCTGCCAGAAGGCGTTTTAATTCTTCGTCAAGGCGTAAGAGCGAGATCGATGCTCCGGCCATATCGATGCTGGTCATAAAATTCCCGACAAAGACCCGAAAGGTCTTTATACCTTTCGCCGCCAATTCACGCATGGCATAGTGGTTAAGAATATATAGCTCAAGTAACGGCGTGGCCCCGAATCCATTGATCAGGAGGGCGACGTCGTCCCCTTTGCCCACACCAAGGTCACCGATAATGGACTCGATCATGCGGGCGGTCAAAACATCCGCGGCGACCATTGGTTCGCGCCTGACTCCCGGTTCGCCGTGGATGCCTACCCCGTATTCCATTTCATCTTCGCCCAGGCGAAAGGTTGGCGTGCCTTTCGCTGGGACGGTGCAGGATGTGTACGCGAAACCGACAGACCTGACGTTATCGGCGCACTTTTGGGCGACACGTTTGACTTCGGCAAGCTCCAGCCCGGCTTCGGCCGCGGCACCTGCCGCCTTGTGGACAAATACGGTCCCCGCTACGCCGCGCCTGCCGACCGTATACAGGCTGTCTTCCACCGCGATGTCGTCCGCCACCTTGACATAATCCACATTGATTCCATCCAACCGCGCCAGCGCAGCCGCGTTCTGGAAATTCATGATATCGCCCGAATAGTTCTTGATAATCAGGAGCGTTCCTTTATCCCCTGCGGTCTCCTTTATGCAGCGGTAGACCTGGATTTGCGATGGCGAGGAAAAAATCTCGCCGCAAACCGCGGCGTCCAGCATGCCGCAGCCGATGAATCCGGCATGGGCCGGCTCGTGGCCGCTGCCGCCGCCACTGACCAATATGACTTTATCGGTATTTTTCACTTTCCGTGAAAAATATCGATAGCGCGGCTCAAAAACCAGCTTGTCGGGATAGGCCATCGCCATTCCCGAGCCCATGTCCAAAACCATCCCGTCGATTTCGCGTAGGATTTTTTTCATCAACTCTCCTTTTCCGTAAAATAAAATTTGCCAAACGACTGAAAAATAATCTTTATCAGCCAAAAATTGATTGATATCCACCATTTATATGTTAAAATGGCCAATATGAAGTATTCCTGTGATTTTGACAAAGAATAGGATCATATCCATGTACGACCGCAATGAGATTTTGTCTTTTATCAATAAAAAAAAACACGTCACAATTGATGATCTATGCATTAACTTTGAATTAAGTGACAGTACCGCCCGAAGAGCGGTTTCGCAGCTTGAAAAGCTCGGAAAATGCGGACGCTTTCATGGCGGAGCGTATGCGCTCGGACAGACTGGACGCTCGAAGGTGATGATGCGGCAGTCGGAAAATTCCGCCGTGAAAGTGCAGATCGCCAAGTCTGCCGCCTCCATAATCCACGATGATGCCACGTGCATCATACTTAGCGGTTCGACCGTAGGGTATATGTACAGATTCATCAAGGACAAGCAAATCACGGTAATCACCAACTCGCTCATAATCTTCGACGAGCTTCGGGCTCATTCAAACATAAAGCTCATTGTACTCGGCGGCTTATACAACTATGAAGAGGAGGAATTGGGAGGCGTCATTGCCAATACCAACCTCGATTACCTGCGTGCCGATTTTCTCTTCATGGGCGCATCCGGCTTTGACGAACGTTCGGGGTTCATAAACAAAAATATGTCCGTGGATGTCTATCGTGCCTGTCTTAACGCGTGCGACAGCACCTGCATGCTTGTCGACAGCTCAAAGTACGGCGCCGGCGGGACCTCTATCGCTGCGCGGCCGGAGCAGGTAAAATACCTTTTCACCGATTCCAATCTTGACGCCAAGATTGTGCGGAAGTTCCAGCAAAAAGACATCAAAGTCATTCAAACCTGAACCCTGTGCGCGTAGCGACGAGGCTCTGCCTGCGTTTTTGTTTGTGAAACGCCTACAACATCAATTTTGCAGGCAAAGGATAATCCAGACGGAACCGATAGCATTTTAAGAAATTCTGTGAAAACAGAAGTACAGCGCTGGAAGGAGCGTTGTGACTTTTTGCCCGCGGTTTTGCAAAATGTCACGCAAGCGACCGGAGGCGGCCGGCTTCGTGTTTTCACGAAAATCCCCAAAAGGTTTTAGCGTCGAACAATGCCACGGGTGTGGGCGAATAGTTCCATAAACTTTTGCGTCCGCTCCCTATAAATGGCATGGTTTGTTTTATTGGGCTCGAAAACCTCCTTCACTTTCACCAAATCATCCACCGCTTCATATATATTGCCATATATGCCGGCGGCGATAGAGGCCAGCATCATGCAGCCGAGGGAGCCGGCCTGGTGGCTCCGAAGGGAGCACACCGGCAGCCCCGTGACGTCGGCTTTTATCTGCAGCCACATACGGGAAAGCGATCCGCCTCCCGTCGCCCGCAACTCCTTGGCGTCGACTCCGTCGGCGCGCATACGAGCCAAATTGTGCACCAGGTCAAAGGTAAGTCCCTCCATGAGAGCTCGATAAATATCGTACTTGGTGGTTTCGTGGGTAATACCCATAACGCCGCCGGTAACTCCAAGATCCATGAAGGGAGTTCCCGAGCCGGCGATATAGGGAATGACAATAAGGGAAGTGGGCGAATTCGGAGCCAGTGATTCGAATTCGGCAAAAGGCTCTTCCGCGCCATTCGCGGCGAATGCCTGGAGATACCAACTGAGAAGCAGACTGCCTGTGGCATTGCATGAGTAAGTAAAACGCGCATTGGGATCCGCATGGATGGACAAGGTGTACTTGTCGGCAAGGAGCGGAGCGGCGTCCAGTTGCTGGGGAAGAGTGAGCGCCATGACCTCCACCGTTCCCGACCCGTTCGAGGCGACGCCCTCCCTAACCGCTCCGGCCCCGACAGCGGCGCACATTTGATCATGGCCGCCGGTGGTGATCATGGTCTCTTCCGTCAGCCCTAGTTCGCGCCGGATGTGAGGCGCGACAACACCGGCCGGCGTGCCTGACGGCGCAGGCTTTGACATCAAGCCCATGTCAAGGTCCGCGGCGGCGAACATTGTCGGCGACCATGCGCGGGATCGGATGTCAAAGGCCATGGTCCGACAGGCGAGGGAATAACTTACCATCCTTTCCCCGGTAAGCCGGTAGATGATGAAATCCTCGAACATGAGGAAATGACTGACTTTCCTATATTCGGGGTTATGCGTCTTCTGCCACGCCATTTTGCAAAGCGTGAACATGGGGTCGGGGATCAACCCGGTGATTTGTTGGATTTCGTCCCTTCCCACCCGTTCGACAATTGCCGCCAATTCATCTGTGCCGCTTGCATCCCAGAACAAAAGCGCGTCTCCCTTTGTATTTCCGTCCTTGTCCACAGGGACCGCGGCTTCGCCTAGGGAAGAGACCGCGAGGGCCTTTAATTGCGCCGTTCGCGGTTCCGCCGCTATTACCTGATGAAAGAGCGACACAACCGCATTCCATACAGCGTTGGCATCAAGGGTATGCCGACCGGATGAGCGGCTGGCGGGATAGGAGGCGCTTGCCTGGGCAAGCAGCTCTCCGGCGTCATAGATTGATAACTTGCAGTTAGTTGTTCCGAGATCGAGGCCGCCGATCATATGAATTCCTTTTTATGCAGAGGTGGCGTCTGTTATGGGGTAAAGCTGCCGGTTGGTGATCAAGAAAGTGTTGCTGTAACTGTCCCAATTGGAACCGTGACGCATTGGGGTATAATAAACCATAAAACAAGCATGTCAATCAATTTTTCTATATACGGGGTTGTTTTCAGTCACAAAAATAAGTAATTGTTTCTATTATCTGGGAAAATTCTTTTCTAAATTGCATTTTTTGCATATATTTTTCTTCCTATCTAATTTATATATTTACAGTTGTATTTTTTTGACTGTTTTCGGTCATGTCATCAAATAAGTGATTGACATGACGGCAATAATGCTGTATTCTGGAACACGTAAGAGCAGCCGTCATTTTTCACTCTCCTTCGCCGGCACAGTCACGGCATTGCACCCGGAGCCCGGGTTCCCTTTGAGAAGAAGTATTACTCAGCCTTATTTAATGGCCACGAATAGTCGTCTGCGCTGGAGTATTGTCGCGAAGGAGACTGTCTGCGTCGTAGGTTCGAATCCGGAAGACAACGCGTTCGCGGCATATAATGAGGCGCGTTGAAAATTCGATCTTCAATCTTTCAACCACCCATGCGCGTTTCTGGGATAAGAAAACGAATTCTCAATTGCGTTCGCCATAAAGATTTCACGCATCGAATAATCGTGTCTGCACATTTTCGGTTTTATCTCAGCATTTACAGGCGTCATTTTCGCGGTGAATACGACGTCAGACCAATATCAATCGGAGCAGAGCATGCTTTATCGAGACGGCACGCAGGGTCCGTCTATCAAGGTTCCTTTTCAAGGAGATGTACATGTATAAACGTTTGAAAAAGCTTATGGGCATGGCGATGGTTGGAGTGCTGGCTGCAACTTTGGTTGCCGGCTCCGCGATTGCGGGCGATCAGGCCGCTCCCCTTATGATTGGGCTGGCGCAGTGCGACTTATCCGACACGTGGGAATCGTATTTCACCGACGCGCTCAAGGATGAGGCCGCCAAAGCCGGCGTAAAGATGGTGGTCACCGATGCGCGCAACAACTCCAACCAGCAACTCGCCGATGTTGAAAACCTCATTTCGCAAGGTGCCGGGGTCATCATTACCGTATTGGTCGATACGACCGCTTCCGAGCCGATTATCAATGCCTGCAAGGAAGCCGGCGTTCCGCTGGTCGGCGCGGTCAGGCAGTTCGAAGGCGCCGATGTGTTTGTCGGCGTTGATTTCGTCAAGATGGCAATGGACCAGGCTAAGCAGGTCGCGGAGAAAATTGGCAAAAAAGGCAACATCGGGCTGCTGATGGGAACAATGGGCAACGATGACCAAATCAAACGTACCGATGGGAACAAAGCTGCGCTTAAGTCTTATCCGGATGTTCGGATCATCATGGAGGACTCCGGCGAGTGGGATCGCGCAAAGGCGTTGAACATAGTGGAAAACTGGCTTCAGACCGGACAGAAGTTTGACGCGATACTATCCAACAATGATGAAATGGCTATTGGCGCGATCCGCGCGCTGGAGGCCGAAAACCTCGCTGGTAAAGTTGTGGTCGCAGGCGTTGACGGCACTCCCGACGCCTTGGAGCTCGTCGCTTCCGGCAAATTAACCTATACATACTTCTTTAACCCCTTTTCGTTGGCCAAGCAGGTGATCACGTATAGTATGCAGTTGGCAAATGGCGGCACAATCGCCGAGAAGGCCACTTTGTTGGATCTTGAGCTTATAACAAAGGATAATTACAAGACGTACATGGGTTATTGGGGCATGCAATAGATTTTAAGGGCGAGGGGTTTCATCACCGCTTTTACAGAGATCCGGGATATATGACGAAAACAATCATTTCGAAATATATCCCGGTATTAATTTCTCTTCATTGGAGGTTCTTATGCAAAACCAGGATTTCCTGTTAGAAATGGAGGGAATCAGCAAGTCTTTTTCAGGCGTTCACGCCTTGCGTGGTGTACAGCTCAAAGTAAAGAAAGGCAGTGTGCACAGCTTGATGGGGGAAAATGGATCCGGCAAATCGACGCTTATGAAGATTTTGCTCGGCCTCTATTCCGCCGACAATGGATCTATTCGTTACAAAGGCGAATTGATGCGGCATTTTTCGGTTGGCGACGCTCTGCACAAAGGCATTACCATGATCCACCAGGAATTGATGTCGGTGCCGGAAATGACGGTGGCTGACAACATTTTCCTTGGCAAAGAGCTTTCGTCCGGCGGAGTTCTGCAGGAACAAAAACAGTATGAGGCGTTGGAGACGCTGTTCGCGGATTTGGGCGTACACATAAATCCAAAGGCCAAGATAAAAAGTCTCTCCACTGCCCAGGTGCAGCTTGTGGAGATGGCCAAGGCGCTTTCGTACAACGCCGATTTGATCATTATGGATGAACCCACCTCCGCTCTCTCGGAGACGGAAGCCGACAACTTGTTGTCCATTGTAAAGCGCCTACGGGACCGCGGGGTCTCTGTTATCTATATTACCCATAAAATGGATGAGGTTTTTAAGATCGCGGACGAGATCACCGTGCTGCGTGATGGAGAAAACATCATTACAAAGCCGGCCAATGAACTCAACAACGATTCCCTCATTAGCTATATGGTTGGCCGCGCGCTCAGTAAAATGTACCCCAAAAACCGCGCGGTGAAAGGTGCCGAGATGCTGCGGGTGGAAAGCGCAGCCCGCCGCGGAGAGTTTCGTGATATCAGCTTCTCGGTACAGGCAGGTGAAATATTGGGATTTGCCGGGCTTATGGGGGCCGGGCGCTCCGAGCTGATCAACAGCCTATTTGGAATCACCAAGCTGGATCAGGGGTCAGTTTACATCAAGGGCAAAAAAGTAGATATAACATCTACCCACACGGCTATCGCACATGGAGTCGGTCTTGTTACGGAAGATAGAAAGCTCACCGGCATCTTTCCTCCGCTTTCGCTCGTCGACAATATGGTTATGCCCAGCTTTTCAAGATATTCCATCGCCGGATTTTTTAACCGCGGCCGCATCTTTCACGACTGTTCGAAACTAAAAAGCAAAATGGCGATCAAGGCCTCGTCCCTGCAGCAGACGATCGGCAGCCTTAGCGGAGGAAATCAGCAGAAAGTGCTTTTGGCTCGGTGGATGATGCGGGACGACATAGAGATTTTGATCATTGACGAACCTACCCGGGGAATCGATGTAAACGCAAAATATGAGATCCATCAGATGCTGTGCGATTTGGCCGGGCAAGGGAAAGCCATTATTATGGTCTCTTCTGAGATGCCGGAGATCATTGGCATGAGCGACAGGGTCCTTGTCATGTGCGAGGGCAGGCTCAAGGCGGAATTACGACGCGACGAGGCGACGCAGGAAAATATCATGCGCCATGCGACGGCTTTCACGAACTAAAGCATTTTAAAAAATTCTGTGATAATTGGAGTTAGGCGCTGGAAGGAGCGTTGTGACTTTTCGCCGGTAGTTTGGCGAAATGTCACGCAAGCGACTGGAGGCGACTAACTCCTTATTATCACGAAAATTTTTAAAATGCTCTAGCGCTTTTTAAACAAGGGTTGGTTCCTCGTTCCGGTTACGGCATATCCGGGATACATCAAAAAGCGCCAAGGAACGGTCGACTATTATTGAAACGCAATAGAGCGGTTTTGTGGAAGGATCACCTTATGAAAGAACTGGCGGAAGACGGCGGAACAAGATCAAAAACCATTGGTTTGTTTTACAATTACAGCATCGTACTCATTCTCATCCTGATTTGCGCCGTCATGTCCCTGCTGACGAGCTCTTTCTACTCCCTCGGCAATCTAATGAATATTGTCCGTCAGGTCGCCGTGGTGGGATTGATCGCGTATGGCATGACATTCGTCATCATCTCCGGCGGCATAGACCTATCCGCGGGAGCCGTTGTCGCCTTTGTCGGCGTAATTGTCGCCAGCATGTCAAAGGCGGGCCTGCCTCTTGTCGTAGTGATACCGGCGGGCATCGCTTTGGGCGCGATGTGCGGTCTTGTTTCCGGCGTGGCGATTTCCTGGTTGAGCATCCCGCCCTTTATCGCCACCCTCGGGCTGCAACAGATTGCTCGGGCGCTGGCGCTTATTTACTCGAAGGGAAGGCCGATCTCCAACTTTACGGATTCCTTCCTGTTCATCGGGCGCGGGCGCATATGCATGATCCCCGTACCTATCATCATTTTCATTCTGGTGGGGATTATATGCTGGTTTTTTCTCAAAAAGAACAAATTCGGAAAACATGTTTACGCTATCGGCGGAAATGAACTTGCCTCCGTGGTCTGTGGAATCAAGGTTCGACGCGTCAAGACCATAATATATGTCATCATGGGCGCGCTTACAGGGTTGGCGGCCATAGTTTTGACCTCTCGCGTCAGCACCGGGAATCCTTCGGTAGGTTCCGGATATGAGCTTGATGCGATCACCGGGGTCGTCATCGGCGGAGCCAGCCTCAGCGGCGGCAGTGGTTCCATATTTGGCACGGTAATCGGAGCGCTCATCATCGGCGTTCTCAGCAATGGCCTCAGTTTGTTGGGCGTATCGCCCTACTGGCAACAATTCATCAATGGATCGCTGATCATAAGCGCTGTTGCACTGGATATGTTTAAAAACAAATATGCAAACAGATAGGGATTTATGATCTACCCACGCTACCCCACTGGAAAAAAAGAGTTGCTGCGATGGCTGGGCGACCCGTCCCAGATAGCCGGCGTAAAACGCTATATTTGCACGGAAGGCGGCGCCCATGGCTTGGAGGCCATTGACGTCAACAGCGGTTCCGGACTTGTATTTACCGTCCTCCCGGGACGGGGCATGGATATTGCGCACGCTTCATATCGCGGCATTCCCCTCAGTTATATCGCAAAACCGGGACTTACCAGCGCCAGCCTCTTTGAGTATGGGAATAGCGCCTGGTTGAGGTCTTTTGCCGGCGGCTTGATTTCCACCTGCGGGCTATCCAATGTCGGAAATCCCTGCGACGAGAACTTGGACGGACTTGGACCCCAGCACTATGCATTGCACGGGCGCATTGGCGCAATGCCGGCCGAGCAAGTCAGCGCCACGGCGGATTGGGATGAAAAAGGGTATGTGTTCCGTGTCTCGGGGTTGGTACGGGAAGCGCAGCTCCGGGGAGAATACTTCAGTATGCGGCGAACGATCACCTGCCGGTTAGGCGAAAGCCGTTTTACGCTTGAGGATTCGATCTGCAACGAGGATGGGCTCCCGCACCCTCTCATGATCATGTATCACATCAATTTCGGCTATCCCCTGTTGTCCCCGTCGGCATCCCTCACGCTTCCGGAGAGCGAGTGCTTTTGCGACGATCCTGTCAGCGAGGCAAACAAGCATACGGCTTGCAGTTTTACGGAACCGGAAGCGGGCGTGCCGGAACAGCTTTTTTTCCATAAGCTGACGGGGCGGGGCAAGAACGTCGCGACATTGTTCAACAATGACTTGCAGGTGGGTGTTTCCGTCGGATTTGATTCGAGCCGTCTGCCATTCCTCACCGAGTGGAAGATGATGGGGGAGCGTGATTATGTGGTGGGGATTGAGCCGGGCAATTGCCTGCCTCGCGGCAGGGTTTATCACAGAGAAAAGGGGTGGCTCGAGATGCTCGAGCCCGGTCAGGAGGTTCGGCAAATGCTGGAAATCGGCGTAATTTCCGATTAGGACAACGTTGTTTTTAGAACGAAAGGCGTCTCAATGAGTAACAATGCAAAAGTACGCGAGATATTCGACGGCAACGAGGGCATTCTGCGATTGCTCCCGAATCTTATCCCTCGCCCATGGGGACGGGCCGGTCGTCGCCTTCGCTTGCATCCCGACGATTATTATGCTTTCGGCACCAGGCGCGGAGAAATAAAGGAGCGCTGGTTCAGTTCAGTGACGGCTGCCATCAACGATGTGCAATCGCCACCCGACGAAGGAATGAGCTATGTTCAGACGGGGCCAGGGGCGCAAGATAAAATTCTATTCAAGGACTTTGTCGATACATTGGGTGCGGACTTGATCGGGCCGGAGCTTCAAGAGAAATACGGCACCTGGCCGATGTATTCGAAATTCTTCGACTTTGCATCGCCCTTGTTTCACCATATGCACCTGGACCAGGAAGCCGCTTCGCGTGTCGGCAGAAACGGCAAACCGGAAGCATATTACTTTCCTTTCCAGCTCAATATGTACGAGGGACAATTCCCGCATACATATATAGGTTTCTCCCCGGAGGTCACAAAGGAAGAAGTGCTCGAGCGCATGAAGCATTATGAGGATTTCGACACCCGCCTGACGGAGCTGTCCCGCGCCTATCGTTTGCAGCTGGGAACGGGGTGGTATATTCCCGCGGGTGTGCTGCATGCGCCAGGATCGTATCTGACCTACGAACCGCAATGGAACAGCGACGTTAACGCGATCTTCGAAAATGTGACGGCGGGAGAGGTTAATTCCTATGGTTCACTCGTGGCGCAGTGTCCCGAGGACAAAAAACGCGACTGGGATTATATCATGAGCCTCCTTGATTGGGAGAAAAACATAGATCCCAATTTCCGCGAGGAGTATTTCCGGCCGCCCATAGTCATTGAAGAAAATGAAGCATATACGGATAAGTGGATTACTTACGGCAATCCTTACTTTTCCGCAAAGGAATTGACAGTAATGCCCGGGAATTCGGTCCGCATTGCAGACAAGGCGGCCTACGGCTGCATCATCGTGCAGGGTCACGGTGAATTCGGCAGTTACCATGACGCGGAGGCTGTGGGCATGATGCGCTTCGGGCAGGCAACCGCCGACGAGTATTTCGTAAGCGAAAAAGCAGCGAAATCGGGTGTCAAGATCGTTAACGCCAGCAAGGTTGAACCGCTTGTCATCCTTAAACATTTTGGACCAAACAACACTATGACTCGCCAGTAGCATTTACCGAAGTATAGCCAATACTGCGATTGCGGATTGACGCTGCTCTTGTGGCGGCGCCCTCAAACGGGCGCGCGCGTGGGTTGTTGTCAGCGATTTTGCTTCGCCCGCCTGCGCATTCACGCCCGGGATGGAGCGGCCGATAGGGTCGGTGCTCGTGCTCAAGCGTTACCATCGTATTCCAGTTACCGGGATCGATGAAAAAAATAGAAAGCTGGAGGGAATAAATGAACGGCAAGCAGGCTAATTTCGGCGATGCGATAAAACATTTTTTTCTACAGAGTTGGTCCAGTGCGATCTTGGCAATTGTATTGCTAATTATCGCATTCTCCGCCGCTACAAACTCATTTTTGTCTTCGTATAATCTGTTTAATCTTTCCAGAACCTCCACGCTCTATGCTTTCATAGCGGGGGCACAGCTTATGGTGGTGGTCATTGGAGGGATGAATCTCGCCGTTGGGGCGGTGGGAGCGCTTAGTTCCGTTGTTCTGGGCATTTTACTCCAGGATGTCGGCACGAGCATTCCTGTGGCCGTCGCCGCCACAATCGGCGTAGGCTTGTTTTGCGGCGTGATCAATGGAATTTTGGTAGTGAAGCTCAAGTTGTCCGGGTTCATCATTACGCTTGCAATGTCGTTTGTCTATGGCGGACTCGCGGTGGGCCTGTCACACGGTTACCCATACACCCTTCCGGCGAATTTTACAATACTTGGAAGAGCCAGGGTGGGGCCAACCTCCGCACTGTTCATTATCATGATAATTTTCGTCGTGGTGCTTGAAATTTTCTATAGTCGAACCCGTTACGGGCGCAACATCCTCGCAACAGGCGGCAACGAATCGGCGGCCGCTCTTTCCGGCATCAAGGTTGATAAGGTTAAAATCGCGTGCAACGCGCTTTCGTGCGGCCTTGCCGCTTTGGCGGCTATCCTGTGGGCATCCAGAACGGGCACTGCGGTTTCGTCCACTGGTTCCGACTGGATGCTGTACTCGTTCGCCATATGCGCGATCGGCGGGATCAGCCTTAATGGCGGCAACTTCACCGGTATCGGATTTTTCTGCGCAGCCTGGATTCTGACAATGATCAGGAACGGGCTTACGATGATGAAGGTCGACATCTATTACGAACGGGCCTTTCTCGGCGCGATAATTTTGATCGCGGTCTCTGTGGAAAGCATAAGACATAAGCTTGCCGAGAATATGAAATAGGATCCGGCGCTTGGTGAAAACGAATACGAACGCGTCACGAATTTGCATGGCATGCATAAACGTATTATGCATGAAATGACATTTACTATTTGAGGAGATGGATATGAGAAAAGTATTTTCGTTGTCTCTCGCATTGATTCTGTTGTTTGGTTTCGCCGCAAGCATTTCCGCGGCGGGGGAACAAGAGGCCAATAAGCGCGCCGTGAACGTGGACACAACAGCCGCCGCGGCAAACAACACATACCAAATGGCGAAGGATCCGTCCAAGTATAAGATTTTCTGTTATTGGCCGGCGCCGGACACATTCTTCGACAGCTATGTTCTTGAAGGCATCACTGCATTTGAAAAGGATTACCGCGCGCATGTTGAATGGATGGTCGGCACGGAATGGACACAGGATATTGAAAATCAATCGGTGGAAGCCATGGCGGCGGACGGCTACAATCTATTCATGATTTTGAGTGCGGATTCCTCCGGCGCAAATGCGCTTTACCAGGAGCTTAGAGAAAACAATTTCCACGTGATCAACTACTGCAATAAGGTTGACGAACCCGCCAAATGCGAAGCAGTGCTCTCTTCGGACAATTCCGTCAATGCGTATGCCTCCGCGAAGAAGCTTATCGAGTTGATGGGCGGAGAAGGCGAAATCATCCACGTTCTTGAAAACCTCAATGATGTAAACACCAGGATCAGGCAGAAAGCCGTGGAAAAAGCCATAGCCGAACACCCCGGCGTGAAGATTTGCCAGATAGTGGCTGATATTACCACCGTGGACGAAGGGTATGAGAAGGTTTTTGACGCTTTGACGTCGAATCCCGATGCGAAAGGCATCATTTGTTGCGCCGGGACCGCTTCGAAGGGCGTTGCCAACGCTCTGGCCGATTATTACGGCACAAATCCCGATGCGAAACACATCTACTGCGGCACAATGGATCAAGCCGGCGAAGTCCTGGCCGGCATCAGGAGCGGCCAGATAGATTATACGGTCGCCCAGAATGGCTGGGCAATGGGCTATGTATCCGCGCTTGCGCTTTGCATGCTTGAAGATGGTTGGAAGCCGAAAAACGATGGTCAGTTCATCGATACCGGGTATATTTTCATCGACAAAAGTAATATCGACAGATGGCAAAACGATATTGAAACCGCCGCCGCCGACCTTATCGGTGCGCTTGAAACGGACTGGTTCGTAAAAGAGTGACCCATATTTATTGTCACGATTTGCTCAGACTTTCCGATGCATCGCCTTTGAAGTTACTTGGATTGTCAGATTGTTTTTAATTCTCGTGAATATTGGATTGAGCAGCGCTTCAATCCAATATTCAGGGGATTTCACAAACGTCGTGATCTAAAATCTTCTCGACTCTTTGTGTGGCGGATTTTGTTCGAAGTACGCGTTCCGGCGAGATATCAGCGTTGCCGGTGGTTTAGCCGCATTGTCGCCAATGGATTAAGGAAAGAAATGCTTGACCTGAGAAATATTTCAAAAAGTTTTCCTGGCGTAAAAGCTCTTCAGAATATTTCCGTACGCTTCGACAAGGGAGAAATCCACGCGGTTTGCGGGGAGAATGGAGCCGGTAAAAGCACCCTGATGAAAATAATCTGCGGCATTTACCAGGCCGACGCGGGCGATATATTTTACAATGACGAGAAAATAAAACTGAACGGATATGATGATGCTATTAATCACCATATCAGTATCGTAAACCAGGAGATCAACCTGGTGCCAAACAGCAGCATTGCCGAAAATATCTGTCTCGACAAACTGAAAAAATTCACAAAGCTGGGATTCGTCGATTGGAAAAAAATCAATGAAATCGCGAAGAAGTATATGGATATGGTGGAACTCAAGATGGAGCCGACGACACCCGTACGGCACCTGAGCGCAGCCCATAAACAGCTTATTCAAATTGCGAAGGCGCTTAGTTCCGAATCCGAAGTGCTTATGCTTGACGAACCCACATCCAGCTTGACGCAATACGAGTCGGTTATTCTTTTTGATATTATGAGAAAGCTGAAAGACCAGGGAAAGATTCTTATTTTTGTGTCTCATAAGATCGAAGAGGTGATGAAAATATGCGACAAGGTCACTGTATTCAGGGACGGGAAACTGATTGGGACTGAATATACCAAAGACATAGATCGAAACAAAATCGTCCAGATGATGATCGGGCGAAAATCCGTCCTTGTGTATAAGGGAAGGCTTGATGCGGACAACAAACAGGTGGCGTTGAGAGCCAGCGGCATCAGCTCGAACAAGTATAATTTGCATAACCAGGGCTTCCAGGTTCACAAAGGGGAGATTCTCGGATTTTATGGACTAGTTGGTTCCGGCAGAACGGAACTTGTCCGCACGATCATTGGGATTGACAAGAAAGATGCCGGGGAGGTGGAGGTTTGGGGAAGGCCGGCGGCATTGAATAATCTTTCTTCGAGCCTGCATAAATATCGTATCGGCTATGTAACGGAAAACAGAAAAGAAGAAGGTCTGTTTTTAGACAACACCGTTACTATGAATGTCGGCATGAACTCTCTCCAAAAATTTAATATAGGCAGGGCGATTCCGTTTATCAGCCTCAGAAGCGAGACTGAAAATGCCCGGAAATACGCGGAATTGCTGGAAATAAAAACGCCGAAACTTACCACGAGAGTCGCGAGCCTTTCAGGGGGGAATCAGCAGAAAGTAAGTATTTCGAAATGGCTGTCCGCAAACTGCGACATCATTTTTATCGATGAACCCACGGTGGGAGTGGATATTGGCGCCAAGGAGTATATTCATGATTTGATTTGGAAACTTGCAAAGGTCGAGCAAAAAGCGGTTGTGATAATTTCTTCCGATATGAACGAGATCATCACGCTTGCGCGAAGAATCTTGGTATTTAAAGACCAGAAAATTGTCGCCGAGCTCAAGGGGGAGGATTTCTTCGCAAAATCACCCGAAGAAATATCCGCGACGATAGGTGAACATTTTATCTAATGTTTTACTGTGTTCGACTTTTCTATCAGCTTGACGCCAATTTTACATTCCGACAATAACGGCTCCCGCACCCGCACACCCTTCGTCCGCATTGGTCTTGGGGCGGAAAACGGCGCATACGGTTTTCGGCGGATTGAAAACAGAAAACAGACCCTGACTCCTATAGCATTGAAATGGTTTTACTCCACTGCACATATGAAAGGTATCCCGATGTTAGTCGATCCGAAAGAGATCCTCGCCGACGCGGAGAAACGCAATTATGCCATCGCCGGTATAAACACGCCGACCTTTGACGCCGCTGCGGCCGTCCTGTCGGCGGCGGAGGAGCTTGATTGGCCTGTCATGATTGGCCTTGCCGAGGTCCACGATATCGACGCACCCATTGACCTCTTGGCCCCCATGCTTCACGATCTCGCCCTCAGAAGCAAAGCTCCGGTGATTCTTCATCTCGATCATGGTGAGACGATGGAATATGTGATGAAGGCCATTCGCTACGGCTTTACTTCCATTATGTACGACTGTTCCCGTCTGCCGCTTGACGAGAACGCTGCCCATCTCAAAAATTTCGCTGAAATCGCGCACAAAATGAACATCACGGTAGAGGCGGAAGTAGGTCTCATGCCCAGCACTATTGTTTCCAATAGCGGCGGAGGCGAAAGCGGCATTTCAGCCGAAGGCGATATCAGCAAATATTTTTCCGATCCTTCCGAAGTGGCCCGGTTCGTCGATATTTCGGGCGTCGACATGATGGCTATCTCCTTCGGGAACGTTCATGGGGCCTATGTCGGTGAACCCAAACTGGACATCCCACGGCTCAGGCGCACACATGAGCTAACCAAATGCCACCTCGTCATGCACGGCACCACCGGGGTTGACGATTCGCAAATTCGACAGGCTATCGACGGCGGGATCCGCAAATTCAATTATTTCACTGGGGTCGCCACTGCGGCGACGCAGCCCATCATGGATTATATCAATCGGGCTGAAAATACCGTATACGTACAGGAAATAAGCCATACCGCGCGGGATGCGATGAGAAGAGAAGCATTACGGGTAATCCAGCTTTTTAGAAACGGAGCATAGATCTCGGGACGGCGCAGGATTCGCCCATGGTATATCAACATATGCAATTTAATGCACTATGATTCATAAAGGGCGGACTCCATAATAGGAGCCGCACTTTTTCGGGATCTTCGGAATATTAACCTGGAGCTTTGTGTCTACACGACCAAGCTGGAAAATTAAAACAGTGGATAGAAGTGGAAGCGGATAAACGACGTGATTCTTTAAAACCCGAATTCCACCTTCGCCGCCACCGAGTGCGCCAAACCGTTCGCACCCACGGATACGTCATAGCCCAGGTTCGTCCCCAGCCAGCGGCTGCCGGCAATATCGCGGCGATAGCCGATGCCCACGGCAGCGCCAAGCGAATCCCGGTCCCGCGCCACCGAACGCAGTGCGAAGGACTGAGCCGCAGCACCGGCGAAAGCGGCCGAAGACGAGACATACCGGTCTCCGAACTCGTGCCGCCATGAGGCGGAGCCGTACGGGGTTATTTTCCCTCGATTGCAGGAGAAGCGGTAGTCCCCGGACAGGCGCAGGCCTAGTTCCGTCTGGAAGGAATCGCCGCGCGCATCGTCGATCCGCGCTGCAGTTGTGCCGCCGTATTCGTTGAAGCCGTCCTGGTCGAGGTGGGTATACCGTGCCGTCGCGAACGGAGTCAGCCGCGCGCGACCCAAACCATAGTCGTATGACGCGCCGAGGCCACCGGTCCACAACCGCTGCTTGAAATCGCCGGTCAAATTCCCCACGCCATCGAATCGGCGGGAATCGTTGTCGAAGATGCCGAAGCCGGCGTCCGCGCTCAGCGCCAAACCGGGAACCGCACACGGCGTCAGGCTGCCGAGCAGGCCGACCTGATAGCCATCCGTGCCGACGCGGCCGTTTGCGCCGTCCCGCATGCGGAGGGTGGCGCCGGTATAACCGAAATAGCCGCCAAGCGATCCGGAAGCGAAGTCCCGTGCTGCGCCGGTGACAAACCCGTTTACATGCTGGCGATAGCCGTGATATCCGCCGTGCGAATCGGTGCGTTCGATCGAGCCGAGGTAGCCGCCCCATAAGCGAATGCCCCGGGACGTCCGGTCCGGCGGCAGCGAGGCGTATCCCTGGCCGGAGGCCGTTTCATACCCTCCATCAGGGGAGGCGGTATTCAGGCTTAATGATCGCGCCTGGTCCGCCACCCAACCCATGCGGAAAAACGTCGCAGAGGCACTATTCAGCGCCTGGTCCGGCGTTGCCGAGTCGAGATGCGCCGTCACGCCGGCGAATTCAGCGTCGCTGACATTCGCCTGGTCCGAAAGCAGTATCTGCAATGCCCCCGACGCCGAGGTCAGATTGCCCCACGCGTCGATCTGGGATTGATACGGACTCTCGTAATAGGCGTTCACCCACATCTGGTTTTCCTTCGTGTTGTCGAAGCCGGTCACGAAATCGCCGGCAACAAGGGCGACATGGATGGCGTCGCGGTCGGCAGTGGCGATTCCGTCGGCGAACAGGTAGGAAGAGTCAATGCTGGTCAACCGGCGCGAGACATCCAGTCCCACCGTTGCCGAACCGGTCGCCGCCAGGTTGCCGGCCGTGTAGGCGGAAGTCGAGCCGGTGAAATCGAACAGGGCCAAATTGGTGTCGCGCTCGTGGACGAAGCGCAGGTTTGCGCCGCCTTCAAGCGTCACGGCGAGATCGTTGGTGTTTTTGCCCGGATTGGTCGCGCTGGCGCGGGCATAGGCGTCCGTGGCCGATCCGGTACGGTAATCCACCCCCGAGGTGGCGGCGAGGGTATAGTCGGCGAGGAAAAGGGTGGAGGAGCCGCTTGCGAACGTCACGGTGGAACCGCCGTTGGCGTCCAGTAAATTTTTGCCGCCCCAGGAAAGGATGCCCGTCCCTGCCTGTACGGTCATGGCGAACGCCGCGTCGCCGGCAGCGTTGTACATATCCGCAGTGACCGGGTCAGCCATGACGATATCGCCGGCGGCCATCAGGTTGAAAAAAGTCGCCGTGCTGTCTTCGAAATAGCCG
>DAIOFH010000055.1:0-24270 GCA_036745875.1 Planctomycetota bacterium
CGATTGGTTATTACTGTCGGCCTAAGGGCGCTTTTCTTTTGGAAAAATGCCTGAAAATCGGGTTATGCTTGCCGGGCATTTCTTCAGGGATAGGATAGCATCAAAGGAGAATGGATTATGGACGTACGGGTATTGCGCCAACTATCCGCATGTCACCCAACCCACTCTTTCCAGGCAGCTCAAGGATCTGGAGGAGGAACTGGGGAAAAAGTTGTTTGTTCGCGGCAGTTACTCTTTCAAACTCACGGACGAAGGGGATGCTGCTGCGAAAGCGGGCCGAGGATATCCTCGACATGGTCGACAAGACCACGGACGAATTTCGCTCGATGGACGACATTACCGGCGGCGATATCCATGTCGGGGGTGCCGAAACGGATGCCATCAAGTATCTCGCCAAGGCTGCTAGAGACTTGCAGGAACGCTACCCCAATATCCGCTATCACATTTACAGCGGAAATGCCTCCGATGTGATGGAGCGTAACGACATCGAATCGATCTCACCCCGTCCGATGCTGTTCATCGCCGGCGAATCGGCGCACTCGATCGAGTTCAGTGAAGGCGCCTATCGGCGCGCCGCCGAGCCGAAGGAACTAGTGATCGTTCCCGGGGCGGGGCATGTGGACCTCTACGACCGGGTCAACCTGATTCCTTTTGCCAAACTCACCGACTTTTTCATGACCAATCTCAAATAACCATAATGTCCTGTTTGGAGGCGCACCAAGCGCCCCCACGCGCGTGCGGCGCGATACCATTTTCCGGTCCATTGTCGTTAGGGAGAATGCCTGGCTGGGAATTGGTGCAAGTGTTATGCCTGGAGTGACTATAGGGAAAAATTCGGTGGTTGCCGCCCATTCGGTCGTGACCAAGGATGTGCCCGACAATGTGATCGTCGGCGGCATATCGGCGAAAATAATCAAGCGGATTGAATCAAATGAAGATAAAATGCAGGACGTCGCCGACTAAAAACCTAGCTTGGCAAGTGCGGTGGCGACACCATCCTCAGAAAGGGTGCCGGTAATAATAGTCGCCAGTTGACGCAAAGCTTTCGGCGCGTTTCCCATGACTATCCCGACGCCCGCCTGCTGGATGATTTCTATATCATTGTTGCTGTCCCCCAGGGCGACGGCGGCCTCGGGGTCGGCGCCGAAATGCTCGAGGACGCGCATCATGGCAGTACCCTTGTTTTGCCCAAGGCCA
The DNA here is from genome assembly GCA_036745875.1 of Planctomycetota bacterium. Lineage (GTDB taxonomy): Bacteria > Planctomycetota > SZUA-567 > SZUA-567 > SZUA-567 > DAIOFH01. Next base: position 1,198 of record DAIOFH010000055.1, read on the forward strand.
ATGACCTCTGCGTAGCGGTCATTGTCATCGAGATAGACGGTGTAGTGGTCAATTAGCTCGGGAACGACTCGGCGCATGTCTTCCGTGTCCGCTGCCCATAGGGTGAAGGATTGTGCCTGTATTGATTTTGATATCTGCGAGGCGGTAATTTCTTGCGATCCACCATCAAGTACGAATTGTGGAATCGGCAATTTCCCGCAGATATGCCACACTTTTTCCGGACTTTCAAGAATCGCCGTGATCTGGTGCTGCTGCAACAGTTGGACCGTCCGGCGGACCAGGCGATAGGGAAGGACATGGCGGTAGAGTTCTTCTCCGTCGATTATAATATGCGCACCGGTGCCGCAGATAATTCCGTCCCAATCGATTTCCGCTACGGTGTGGTGGATATCGCAGAGCGGTCTTCCTGTGCAGATGAAACGTTTGTGCCCACTCTGTTTCAAACGGGCCAAAACAGCCAGTGTAGCTTCGCTCGGTGGGTCGTTATTAATGGCGATAGTACCATCTATGTCAAAAAAGAAGTATTTCGTTCTTTCCACGAATCATCCTTGCTTATAATATCTTCATCAGCCGCGCCTTGGTTGCGGCTATCATGCCCGGATTGACGGAAAACTCGTCCAGTCCAAAGTCGGCGAGTACGGAGATGGCTTCTTTGTCGGCAGCCATTTCCCCACACATGCCGCACCAAATCCCGGCGTCGTGGGCAGCAGCTATCGTCTGCCGCACCAGTTCTAAAACAGCGGGGTGCAGCGGATCGACAAACTCGGCAAGTGCGGCATTACCCCGGTCAAGCGCTGTAGTGTATTGCAGCAGGTCATTTGTGCCGATGCTGAAGAAGTCCACCTTTTTCGCCAGTCTCCCGGCGAGGATCGCTGCGGCCGGTGTTTCGACCATGATGCCCACTTGGCACTCGGGATTGAACGCCACTTTGGCGCTGGCGAGCTCGGTTTTGCATTCCTCCAGTAAGGCTAACGCTCTCGCTAGTTCCTTTTCGGAACTTATCATCGGAAACATGATATGCAGGTTGCCGCTGGCGCTGGCACGGAGCAATGCCATTAGCTGGGTTTTAAAAAATTCGGGATGCTGGAGGCAAAGGCGTATGGCACGCACGCCGAGAAAGGGGTTTTCCTCCTTGGGCATATCCAGGTAGGGGAGAGGCTTGTCGCCCCCGATGTCGAGCGTGCGGATAACCACCGGTTTGTCGCCGTAGATGGACGCTGTTTCGGCATAGACCTGATATTGCTCCTCCTCGCCAGGCATTTCCCGTCGACCCAAAAAGAGAAATTCCGTCCTGAACAAACCGATTCCATCCGCTCCGAGCGTTTTGGCTTCCCTGGCTTCATCGAGGTTGCCGACATTGGCTGCCACGAGTACTTGGCTTCCATCCTTTCGCCGCAGAGTAGTGTTGCTGATGGCGGCCCACTCCTTTTTTTCTGCCTCTTTTTTTCTGAAAACCGCTTCGTATTTCTTGACTGTGGCGGGGTCGGGATTGATTGTTGCCGTGCCATTCTCGCCATCCACAATGACGGTTTGCCCGTTGTGGATTCTAATGGTAGCGCGGGCGCAGCCAAGGACGGTAGCCAAGCCCATGGCTCGGGCCATGATGGCAACATGGCTGGTCGTATTGCCTTTTTCAACCACAAAACCGACGACTTGGCGCTTGTCCAACTGGGCCGTTTGACTGGGAGTTAGTTCCTCGGCCACAAGAACGGTATTCTCCGGCAGGAGCGACAGATCGGCAATGGGGCGGCCGGTGATATTGCCGAATATCCGCGTCCCGACGTCGCGGATATCGGCGGCGCGCTCGCGCACGACCTCGTCCTCCATTTCGGAAAATGTCTGATACAATTCGTCCGTGACGTCGCTGATGGCGCGTCCGGCAGTGTAACCTTTTTCCTCGATGAGCTTGCGGGCCTCGCCGACGAACTCCGGATCCTCGAGATAGGTGAGCTGGATTGAAACTATCTTGTTCGCCTCGCCGTCGGTGGCGGAAAGAAGTTGATCGATTTGTGTGCGACTCATTTCCAGCGCGTTTTCCAGGCTGGCAATTTCCTCTTCCATGGAACCGGCCTTGGCCATGTCGATTTCACGGGACGCGGTCTGGTGGACATAGGCCTTTCCCATGGCCACGTTGTCAGAGACGCCTATCCCGTCCAGAATATGCATCTGTTTATTCCTCCCCGAATTTGGACCTGATCAAGCCCACCAATTCGCCTATAGCTTCGTTTTCATCCGCACCCTCGGCGGTTATTGTTACGCTGTCGCCCATTTTCACCCGCAGTTTTAGAAGCGCGATGAGGCTTTTGACATCCACAGACTTGTCGTCTTTTTGCAGGGTGATTTTCGACTGGTATTTCTTTGCCGCATGTATAAGCAGGGACGCCGGGCGCGAATGCAGGCCCACCTTGTTTTCCACCAATACTGTTTCATTCATCATTGCTGTTCTCCTCATGTGACAGCCGTCTATGAAAGCAGATTCTCTTTCATGAAAAAGGCTGTGGCATAACATACTTCGTCCAACGGCACTATGACCTGGTATCTCTTCCCGAGCTCCTGCATTTTCAACCTGATCACCGGCAGTTCGTTCGGGTATTTTTCAACCATCCGTTGCGCGTTCTGGAATACGCTCACCGGCTCGTTCCTGATCAGGCGGTCCAGCATGCATCCCATATGACACAGCATGCCTATGCGCATTTCCTGCTCAAGCTCCATACCGAGTTCCCGTTCCATGTCGGCGATCGTCCGGTTGACATCCTCAAACGCGTTTGTTTCCGCAAGCGAATCCAGCGATCCGAACAGTTCGCGGCGAATGCCCAAGTAACTTGCTTCGACATTGATCAGATTTTGCAGATCCGGTATCGCCGATCCGTCCAGAACGTCGACAAGACGGAAATAAGCGCAATCGACCGAGAGAGGGAGGGCGCTGACGACGGCGACTATCTTGCCCTGTTTTCCCAGCGTTTCCAGTTTGACCTGCACGTCTTTTTCATCCTGCAACTGCATAGACTGGATTTCGCATTGACGGTTCGTAAGGTCCAGCTTTGCATACAGCAATTCCTTTAGAAGCCTCGCTGTGCCGTCCCCGGTGGTGCAGAAGGTAACGATGAAAAGCCGGTCAAGGTCTCGGTAGCTTTCTTGCTCCTTTTCCGTCACAATCATGTCGTGGACGCGATTGGTCTGTTGCCAGACATGGTGCAAGGGATAATGCATGGATGTCATCCGGCCCGCTTCCAAAACATGCGCGGTGCTGACCAGCATGATGCATTTTACTGTTATCCCGAGAAACGACTCGATTTGCCTCGCAAAATCTGCGAGAGACCCCATATCCACCAACAGTAGCACCTCGGATACATCGGGTTTTTTCCGCAAATGTTCGAGTATGCGCTCGAAGACTGCGCTAGGGTTCTCATCCAGCGACGCATCGAAGCCGGTTACGACTGCCTGGCCAAGAAGCCGATTCACCGTGCCAGCCATGCTGCTTGCGGTGGAGGTGCCATGCGCCACCACCAGCACTTCTACCATGCCTTGTGAAGGCTTGCTGGTTTGGTTGCCGGAAAAGAAGATTGCTAGATAGCCTGCTTCGTCGACTGGCATGGTGGAGCCTATTTCTTCCTTGATTACCTCCAGGCACTCAAGCCCGACCTCGAAGGGACGCGGATATTTGTTGCGCAGCGCATAAAGTTGCGGATTGACTATTGCCTGGCCTTCCTGTACACGCTTGATGGCATTTTGCAGATGAATGGCCAGTCCGAAGCGGATGTTGGCATCGAATTGTTTTGCCAGCCGCATTTCCGCCAGGGCCATCAGCTTGTTGGCAAGCGCTGCGATCTGCGAACCTACCATGCGTTCGATGCCGCTCGCCAGGTCGACGACATGCGAGTCGTTTCTGATCCGCTCGTAGTGCTGGTGGAGGAGTATTTCAATCTCCTCCTGGATGGCGTCCGGCGAGAGGGCGAGGCCCTCCATGTCTCTCGTGCGTTTTTCGATAAGCTTGTAAATATTGTCCGTATTGCCCGTTTCCGGTAGTTCGGAGCTGCCGCCCGGATGAAAAGTAACAAAACGCTTGTTCACCTCGGCAAGCCGCCGGTAGACGTAGCGGTGCGTCTTTTCCAGATACAGGCCTTCCCTGATATTGTCCGGGAGGTCGAAGCTGGAAATGGAAATGTCGTTTTTTCTCGCCGAAATAAATGAAACATAGGCCTTGGCGCAGATAATCTGGATATCTGTCTTCAATTGCCCGATGTTGCCGGGGCAGATATACGACATCAACGAGCGGATAGTATTTACGGAAACATTGACTGGATGACTAAGCCGGTTGGCTTCGTCGACGAAAAAGCCTGAAATTAAGGTAAGGCGCTCCTCCATTTCTCGCTGTTCCAGGTTGGGAATTTGGATAATCATCGGAATTCGGCGGGCAAAGGTGGTCAATAGCGCTGCCTGAGAGTCTTCTGTGGTAGCGCAAATCAATAAAACCCGCGCGGTTCTCTCCTCCTCTGTTTCTCCAAGCCGCCTGTAAACGCCCTGGTCGAGAAAGGTAAACAGCATTTCCTGGCCTTCCGGCGGCAGGCGGTGTATTTCGTCCAAGAACAACATGCCGCCATCAGCCTGTTCGAGGAAGCCCGGCTTGTCCGAGTCTGCGCCGGTGTATGCGCCTTTTTTGGTGCCGAAAAGTTGCCCAATCAACAGCTGCGGATTATGGGCGTAATCGGCGCAATTGAATTTGATGAAGCGTCCGCCGGTTTTCAGCACATTGTGCTCGACGGCGAAGTCGTACACCAGTTGGGCAAACATGCTTTTTCCTGTCCCCGTTTCCCCCAGTAGCAGCATATGCATACCGTGCGGTGGGTACAGGACCGCAGCTTTTGCCTGTTCGCCGCAGGTATACAGGCTAGGATTCAATTGTAAAAATGTTTCCAGCAACTGTTTTGCCGCGGAGGGATGGACAGCCTTCTTGATAATTTCCGATTCCAGGGCAGCCGGATAGTAATGTACCGGTTTGCCACCCTTTTTCTCAGCTTTGCCTTCCCTGCAAAGTTGGTTAAGGTCACTACTTACATTCGCCCTAGACAGTTTTAGCCGACTGGCGAGATCAAGCGCTGTAATCCCTCCGCCGAATGGAAGCCGCCGTAGTTCTCCCAATACTTTGTCTATTCGCCGCATCCGTACATCCTTTCACCATTTTCCATCAATCATCCAGTATATGAGAAGTGAAAGGAGCCAAGAAACAAAATGTTTCGAACTCGATGAAGTGTTTCGTGTTTCGTTGGTACGAAACACTTTTTACATCTCTTTTTTTTTCAATAAGTTGATGTGCCGCCCCGGTAAAAATCCACCCGGCGGCACATCATGGACGGCTAGAGCATTTCCTCAGATTCACGCAGTGCCAATGCCTTGTCGTAGACGCGCAGGAATGGCCAGTAGATAAGTGTGTCCAGCACTATCAACACCAAACACAGTATAACCGCCCTGAAGTCCATTGTTGATATCAACGCACCTATCGGAGCAAACAAATTCCACCCTGGTTCCACAAAAGTCTTGTTCACGAGCCCCCCGGCCATGCACAGATAGGTGATGATCGCATTGGCGAGCTGCGCGCCAATGAAAGGGAAAAGGAATAGCGGATTGAGCACAATCGGCATTCCGAACAACAACGGTTCATTTATGTTGAAAAAAGCGGGAACAATACCGAGCCTGCCGACGGTTCTCAACTGCTTTGACTTGGCACGAAGGAGAAGAATGGCAAGGCCGAAAGTCGCACCCGAGCCGCCGATGACGCAGAACACGAACCAGAACGGTGTTGTCAGGATATGCGGCAGATCAGCCACAGCCGTGCCTGCCGAATATGCCGAAGCGTTGACGGCGTAGTTGGCGTTCCTGATAGGTTCAAGAACGGTGCCGATCGCGGTGTCGTGAATACCGAACCACCACAGGACCTGCTGCAAAATCGTGGCAAGGGACACGCCGACCACATTGTCCACCGCCGCGACCAGGGGCTTGAATACTTTGGCTACGAGTTCCGGCAGCGTAGCGGCGAAGGCCAGCTTGATCAGGTAGTCAACAAGCGAGGCGACGAAAGTTATGATCGCACCAGGAACAAGAGCCTCGAAGGAAGTGGAAAGCGCTTCCGGAACAGAGGCGGGTAATTTAATATGTCCGATCTTCTTCTGGATCAGGAGGCGGTAGAATTCGGTGACATACAGCGCGACCACCATGGCGGCGAAAAGTCCGGGGCCTTCGAAGAAATTGGCGACCCAGGCGCCGTCGACGCGCTCAGAGTTGAGGATTAGGAAGCAGGCGATCGCTATGATGATCGGCATCAGTACGCTTTGTTTATAATGCAGCGAAAGGAAATAGGTAATGCCGATGCAGACAAACAGCGAAAGACAGGCGAGGGTGGTGTCGAACATGCCGAAAAGCACTTCACCCCCCACGTTGGCGAGCCAGGCCCAGCCGCTGAAAAAGCCGTAAAGCAGGGTGCCGGGTTCGAGCGTGGTGTAATCCACCGGCGGTTCCGCCAGGATCAGAGCGAAACTACCGATCATCATGATAGGCATACAGGACATGAATGCCTTTTGGATAGAGGACAGATGCGGCTGCCGCGTCAATTTTTCGGCAAACGGCAGAAGAACCCTTTCGACCCACGACGCTTTCCGGGAATTGGCTTCCATTATTTCCCCTCCTCAAAGTTTTTGATAAAATCCCTGTACCAGTAATAACTTTTCTTCGGAATGCGCCGGTTGGCGTTGTCGAAATCGACATAGATCAAACCGTACCGCTTGTCATAGCCGTTTACCCAGCTGTATAGGTCGAATGCGGACCAGACATAATAGCCGCAAACATTGATACCCGCTTTACTAGCGCGTAGAACCGCCTGGATATGCTGGTCGAGAAAATCCACCCGCGCGTCGTCGTCTATCCTGCCATCGACTGGTTTTTCCCTGATGCCAAGACCGTTTTCCGTGATATAGACCGGGATGTCGCCGTATTTCTCCCTTAATTCGACCAGAAGTGCATACAGGCCGTCAGGGAAAATCTCGAAATCCCATTCGGTATAGACGCCTTCCGGGTCCTTGATCCTTTCGAACATTCCCTTGGCGACCATGGTTCGCTGGACACCGTCGACCTCGCTGATGTTGGCACCGGATTTCCCGGTGTTGTTTGCTGCGAGCATGCATTCGCCAGTGGTGTAGGGCCGTACATAAGCACGGTAGTAATAGTTGATTCCGAGGAAATCAAGCTTGCCTGCCTCGAATATCCCTTTGTGCTCATCCTTCATAAAGCTGACGTCAAAGGTTCTGGCCAGCGTATCGACCAACTCCTGGGGGAAAACGCCCTTTATGGCTGTGTCCGTGATCCAGCCGTTCAGGACATGGTCGGCCATGCGGACCGCACATTTGCTTTCCTCGCTGTTGTCGATGCCATAGACCGGGTCGTAATCGGCGACAATGCCGATTTGGCCGATATCCTTGAATTTGCGGAATTCGATAGCCGCCAATGCGGAGGCAAGCATAGTGTTATAGGCGGCAACCATCAGCCTTTGGGTGTCCTGCACGTTTGGAGGGTAATTGCCTGCCGCGTACATGGAGAATAGTGAGTATTTTGGTTCATTGATGGTGACCCAGATTTTGACCTTGCTGCCGAACTCCTTGAAACAAAGCTTGGCAAATTCGGCAAAAGCATAGGCGGTCTCTATGTTTTCCCAGCCGCCTTCGCGGCCCAGGGCCTCGGGAAGGTCCCAATGGTACAGGGTCAGGTTCGGTTCCAGGCCGTGCCGGCGCATGCTGTCGATGAGTTTGTGGTAGAAATCCACGCCTTTCTGGTTGATCCCTCCAGTGCCGTTCGGGATAAGGCGCGGCCAGGAGATGGAGAAGCGGTAACTGTTATGCCCGCCTTCCGCGAGCAGCTTGAAATCCTCTTCATAACGATGGTAATGGTCGCTGGCTACGTCGCCGGTGACATGGTTGATATTCAGGGGCGATTCGTGGGAAAATATGTCCCATACCGACAATCCCTTGCCATCCTCGTCCCAGGCACCTTCGCACTGGTAGGAAGCGGTGGCCGCCCCCCACAAAAATTTCCCTGCCATTCCTCGTTCCTTTCTGCTCGGACTGAACATGCGTTTATGCTCGTCCGCCTTGCGGCGGATCAGACAGTTATAAGGTCGTTCCGTTTCGCGATGGATTTATCGGTTTTTGACGGCGGTGAGGGCGTCATCAAGCACTTTTGTGCCATTCATCATGCCGTAGTCCATCATTTCGATGGCCTTGACCGGGATGTTCGGGTAGATAGTCTGAATTCTTTCCTTGTGGTAGGCGACCTGCGGTCCCAGGAGGATGATGTCGCAGTCGAATTTCTGCTCCTCCATTTCAATTGGGGTATGGGCGCTAATTTCGATGGCAATGCCTTTTTCCTCGGCTGCTGCGTTCATTTTCTTCATCAGCATGCTGGTGGACATGCCGTAGGCGCAGACCATGACGATTTTCATTCTCGTTCTCCCTTTCGGATTTGTTGCAGCAGGCGATAAAGTTCGATAATTTCCTTGGCGAAATCATTGGTGATAATCGCGCCCATCATATGATCCTCGGCATGGGCCATGAGAAGGGTGACCGGTTCTTTTTCGTTGCCCTCCAGGGAATCCTGGATTAATTCGCTCTGGTTTTGGTGGGCCTTGGTCATGGCTTCCTTGGCTCCGACCATCAGAGCGTCAGCCTTTTCAAATTCCCCAAGTTTGGCCGCCGCAATCGCCTCCATGGCTTTGCTCTTGGCGTTGCCGGCGTCCACCAGCAACATCATAGTCCGTTCTTCATTGTCCTTATGGTCTGGCATACTGGGCACTCCTATGAAAATTACACAATAAAAGCTATTTCTACTCCTTCAGGGAGAACGACGGTAAAGCGAGTTGTGTTTTTATTTAATGAATGATAGCAAATATGATGCCAATACACTTAAGTCACTCTGTAACAATGGGATAAAACATTGTTGGTAATGTGTTTCGCAGTGGAAGTCGAAAGTGCCATAGCTCAAAGATGTCTTCCCTGTCTATTCAGGCGACGAAGTTGTGACTTTAACTACCTTCCCGCAGCAGCTATACTGTTCGCAAAGTAGCTGATAAAAAACGCTGTCCATTTTTTGGGGAGGCACATCATGAACGATAGAATTCATGCGCTTAAGGACGCTTTCTTTAAGGCAACACGCAGCGCGGATATCGAGCGCGCCGTGCTTGTCACCGAGAGTTATCGCAGCAACGAGAATAAATCCGATCCCATGAAACGCGCTCTTGCCTTGCGCCATATCATGGAAAAGATGACCATTGCCATTCACGACCACGAGTTGATCGTGGGTTGCCACGCCCAGCGTGTACGCGCCGTGCCACTGTTCCCCGAATACGCCGCCGGATGGATCTCCGCGCAGATGGACGATTTCGCCACGCGTCAGGGCGACCGCTTCGCCATCACCGAGGAACAAAAATCCATTCTGCGCGATACCCTGAGATTCTGGAAAGGCCGCGCCCTGGACGAACGCGTCAACGCGTGCGTACCCGACGATTTGCAGCAAATCATCAACTACGGCGTGATCTATAACGCCAGCTACCAGTCCAAATCGCCGGGGCATCTGGTGCCGAATTATGAGTATATTCTAAAAACCGGCTTTGATAGGATTATCGAAATCTGCACCGAAAAATTGGCCGCCCTCGATGCCGATCAAGATGATTTTGTCGACAAAAGGGAGTTCTATCTCTCCTGCATCGAATCAATGAGGGCGGTCACCCTCTATATGAGACGCTTCGCCGATTTGGCCAACACTATGGCGGACAACGAAAAAGACCCCGCCCGCAAGGCTGAACTAAAACGCATCGCGGAAAACTGCGCCAGCATTCCGGCCAAGCCCGCCGCATCCTATTGGGAAGCGCTGCAGTTTGTCTATTTGACCCAACTGGCGATCCAGCTGGAAGGCAACGGTCTTGCCATCAGCCTGGGTCGAATCGACAAATACCTCTACCCCTACTACAAAGCGGATGTGGATGCAGGCAGGCTGGATTACCAAAAAGCTCTTGAGCTGATGGAATGCTTCTATCTAAAACTCAGCGAAATCGACAAGATTTCCTCCAACGAATCCACCGCTGTCAATACAGGGCCGGCCCATGGCCAGACCATCACTATCGGCGGCACCCTCGCCGATGGCTCGGACATAACGAACGACGTTTCCCTCCTGATCCTCGAGGCGGACCGGGATGTGGGGCTTTCGCAGCCAGACATCGCTGTGCGTATCCATGCCGGCACTTCCCAGCGGCTAATCGACGCCGCCACCACCAATGTCAAAATCGGACTCAACAAGGTAAAGATCTACAACGACCCGCTGATCACCCAGTCGCTGAAGGACTTCCAGGTCGCCGACGAGGATTCCTATAATTTCAGCTTCCTCGGCTGCAGTGAACCGGTCATCGACGGCAAGACCAACAGTTGGGGCAACTGCGGCCATATCAACCTGGCAAAGTGCTTTGAACTGGCGCTTAACGACGGCAAATGCATGCTAACAGGGACGCAGATGGGACCACGGACCGGCGACGCTGCCGCGTTCGCTTCCATCGAAACGGTTAAGGACGCCTACCGAAGGCAGATCGACTATTTCACCGATATCCTTATCAAATACGACCGGGTCATCGATATGTGCCATAAAAATTACCTCTCTCTGCCGTTCTGCTCGGTAATCACCGACGACTGCATCAAGCGGGGGCTGGATTTCGAGCGCGGCGGCGCGACGTACAACTATACTTCGCCTCTCGGCGTCGGGCCCATCACAGTCGGCGACTCGTTGATGGCGATGAAAAAGTTCGTCTTTGACGAGAAAAAACTGACCATGCCGCAGCTCCTTGCCGCGTTGAAAAACGACTTCGAAGGACAGGAACCGCTGAGATTGATGCTTAAAAACAAAGCGCCCAAATACGGCAACGACATAGACGAGGCGGACATCATGAGCGACTTCGCGATTTCGGTGTTCTGCGATGCTCTGGAAGGCCGCAAGAATGCGCGGGGGGGCTTGTTTACGGCAGGCATCTACTATATGACCGCCAATGTCCCGAACGGCCAACGAACAGCCGCCACGCCGAACGGCCGCCATGCGCGCACTCCCTTGAACGACGGCGGCGTATCGCCCACCCACGGCGACGACAGGAGCGGGGCGACCGCCGTCTTCAAATCGGCGGGCAAGCTCCCCAATGTGCGCGCGGGCCACGGTTCGGTGCTGAACCAGTTGCTGCACCCCTCCATCTTCAAGGGAGAGGAAAGCGAGATGATCTTTGGGGAGTACATGCGCAGCATCATCGATTGCGGGGTATGGGAAACGCAGTTCAACGTTATTACACCGGAAGACCTGATGCGCGCACAGGAGCATCCGGACGAGTATCGCTCGCTGGTAGTCCGGGTGGCCGGGTATAGCGCCTTCTTTACCATCCTTGGCAAGGACGTGCAGGACGACATCATCGACCGTACGCTGCTTGTGCAATACTGATTATGGACGGCTGTGTATTTGACATTCAGCGCTTTTCAATCCACGACGGCCCGGGGATTCGCACTATTGTCTTCCTCAAGGGGTGTCCGCTCCGTTGCAAATGGTGCTGCAACCCGGAATCGATGCGTGGAGAACCGGAGTTGCTTTTCAACCCGGCTCTGTGTATTGGTTGCATGCAGTGCCGCAACGCATGTCCTGTCGGCGCGATCGGCGATTCCGGTGTGAACCGGGTACTATGTACCGGGTGCGGCGTCTGTACGGAGGAATGTTACGCCGACGCTCTGTACATAAAGGGCCGTTCCATGACCAGCCGGGAGGTTGTCGCCGAGGCGCTGAAGGACGCCTCATTTTACTCCCGTACAGGGGGTGGCGTCACTTTTAGCGGGGGTGAACCGCTGGGGCAGATCGATTTCATGGAGGAGACGCTCCTTCTTTGCCGGGACAGCCAATTGAATGTCGCCGTCGAGACTTGCGGTCATGCTCCATGGGAGAGTTTCAAACGTATCGCTTCGTTGGTGGATGTGTTCCTGTTTGACATCAAAACCACGGACAGCGACAAGCATCTTGCCTACACCGGAGCGCGTTGCGGACTCATACTGGAAAATTGCGAACAGCTTGTGAAGATTGCGAAACGGGTCATTATCCGCGTGCCGGTCGTCCCCGAGTTCAACTTCGACCTGGAATCCCTCACCGGTATCGTCCGCTTTGCAGAACGGATCGGCGTGCAGGAAATCCACTTTCTGCCATACCATAGGATGGCGGCAAACAAATGCGAGTTTCTTGGGCGTGAGTATTGGAATCCTGGCGTCGACAGACTGGAAAGCAGCGCGGTGGAAGACTGCATAAAGAAGATTGACACCTCCATCAAGTTGCGGTTGAACGGCTAACCATAGCACAACGATAAAAAAATAACCCGCCGCGCGGCGGGTTATTTTTTACCTTATTATACCGTTTTATTGAGTTCATTACCATTGGGCGGGCAAGAAGGATTCGACGTTGTCGGCATTGATGACGGCGGGAGCCATGAAAACATAGTCCGCAATGTCTTCGCCGTTGAACCACTGTGCGGCGAGGAGGACGGGAAGCGCGCCGTCCTGCATCGGCGGCTGGTTGGTGCAGCAGGTCAGTTTGCCGGCCTTGACGTAGTTCAGGGCGGTATTGCTGTTGTCGATACCGCCGATAAGAATGTCGGTACGGCCGGCCGCCTCGCAGGCTTCGATGGAACCGGTGGCCTGCACGGTCGTTTCGGAAGTAAAGATGGCGTTCAAGTTGTTGCCGTACTTGGTGATCCAGTCTGCGGTGACCTGCTTGACGTTTTCGGCCGAGTCGGTGCCGGGGGACTGGATGTCCAGGCAGACCATGTCGGGCGCGATCTTGGCGAGTTCCGTCAGGACGCCGTAGGCGCGGGCATAGTACATCGAACCGCCCGGATTGTGGGTTATGATGCAGTAGCCGCCTTTTTTGCCGGCTTTTTCCGCAATGTAATGGGCGAGCAGTTTGGACTGGTCCCAGTCGGCGGGGCCGCAGAAGCTGAGCAGATACTGGAAGCCTTCGTTGCTGGGCATGACATTGGAGGCTATGACCGGAATCTTCGCGTTATAAAGCTTGCGCAGGTGGGTGACGGAGGTTTCCTGGTCGACGGGGGAATAAATGATGAGATCCGGGGCTTCGTTGATCGCCTGTTCGACCTGCTGGGTCTGGATGTTGACGTCCCAGTTGGCGGACATGATTTCCAGCTGCATGCCGAAAATGCCGGCAGCCTGCTTGGACGCAACCATGTATGCGGCGTGATAGGGGTGGTCGCCGTTTTTCAACATGATTACCCGCTTGCCGATGCAGCCGTCGGCAGGGGAGGCGGGCTGCGGCCTCTTTGTTATGTTTGCGAAGGGATATTCGAAATTATACCAGCGGCGTGCGTCATTTTCAGGAAAGGCGTTGACGTCGGCCGGCTTCGGGGGAATTTCGGGGACGATGGTGTCGATGAAAAGCGGGTTGCCGGCGTTGTCCTTCGCCGCCTGCCAGTTGATGGCGCGGCTCTTCTCCAGATTGGAGTCCCCAGCCAGAGCGTGGCCAGCAAACACGCCGAGACTCAAAATCGCAGCGAGTAGAAATACTTTTTTCATGTTGGTTCTCCTTGACTTTCCAGCAATAAAGTATGGCTATATACCAACCGTGGCACATACACGGTTCACAATATGAAAATAACGATCAGCCGGTGGTTGATTCGGCTAGGCATTTTTTGGCGCGAGCCTTCTTTTCAAACAGATCGCTCTTGGACCCGAGATACTTGTTCTTCCGGTACAGGCTGACCGCCTCGATCATCACGACGATGACCAGTACTATGCCGTTGATAAAAACTTGCATCTCATAACCGAATTTGAAGCAGTTGAGGCCGTTGTAGAGGGTCGTCAACGTCAGAACGCCGAAATAGCTCTGCAGGACGCTCCCCTTGCCGCCGGAGAGGGTCGCTCCGCCGAGAACCGATGCCGCTATAATCGTGTTCAAGGGGCTGACACCCTGCGCCCCGATGTCCGCCATAGCCGAAGCCAGGTAAAACGCATAGATCGCGCCGCCCATCGCGGCAAAAACGCCATTCAGGCCAAAGGCGGAAATCAGGTAGCGGTTGGTGGAAATGCCCGCATACCAGGCGGACTCGAGATTGCCGCCGACAATATAGAAGTTGCGGCCCGTCGTTGTCCCCGACATGAAGCGGTGCATGAGCACGACGACGATGATTACCAGAAGCGCCCGGTTCGGAAGCAGGGGTATCCATTTTTCGTCCAGAAGATCGGTGATGGTGAAGTTGGTTACGGAGCGTGTTGCCGCGTTGTTCGAATAGGATATCAAACCCTGGAGAAGCGTAGATATTCCGAGGGTCGAGATAAACGAATTGATCTTCGCCTTTGTGACAAGGAGACCGTTGATAACGCCAATAAGCGCTCCCGCGACAAGCGCCGCCAGGAGGCCGAGACCGAAGCTGCCCGTTTTCTGCACCACGAAAATGGCGAGGTTGCCGGCCATGTTGATGATGGCGACGGTGGACAGATCGAGGTGTCCGCAGATGAGCACAACCGTGAAGCCGATGACGACGATCCCGTTCAGCATCGAGGTGCCGAGAAGGACGCCGATGTTATAGGTGTTGAAAAAACGCGGAGCGAATAGGCTCATGAAAGTGAAGACGGCTATGAAAATCAGATAGACCCGGTTGTCGTTGAGAAATGCGGTAATCCGCTTTCGATCCTTAGCCATTGGCTGCCTCCATTTTCTTCGAGGTGTATTTGGTAAGCCAGACGACCAGGATAAAGACCGTGCCTGTAACCACGTTTTGCAAAAAGGTGTTTAGTCCCAGGAGCGTCATGATATTGTTCATAAGGCCGATTGCAAGGACGCCTCCGAGCACTCCGATGATGCTGCCTTTGCCGCCGTCCAGGACCATTCCGCTCAGCACCACCGCCGTAATCGCCCGGAACTCGTAGCCGCCGCCATAGTTGTAGCAGGCCGACTTGGACAGTGAGGCGATGAAGAGCCCGGTGATCGCCGCTGCTACGCCACTACCGATAAATGCGACGCAGATGACGCGGAACACGTTGATGCCGCTATATTTGGCGGCCATTTCCGAACAGCCGACCATTTTCATCTGGCGGCCGAAGCGGCTATAGGACACCAGGATGTGTAAAGCGATCATCAGGACCAGCATGACAATCACACTGACCGGGACCATGCCGCCTACGCGAAAACGCGAGATTTTTTCGAAGAGCTGGAGATTGCCTTCGGTCGGATAAATGTTTGTGCTGCCGAAAACCACCCTGATCAGCCCAGCGAAAACGAAGCTCATGGCCAAGGTCCAGACAACGGTGTTGATGCGAAGGATGCCGACGACCACGCCGTTAATGAGACCGAGAAGCACCCCACTCGCGAGCACGCAGATGATCATCGGGACGACGCCCCATTTCAGTGTCAAAACGGCCGTAAAACTGGCCACCGCCACCGTTGACGGTGTGGACAGGTCGACAAGCTGCCCGCAATAGGTCACGAGAGCCATGCCGCAAGCCAGGATGCCGAGGTAGGAGACAGCGTCAAGGATGTTGAGCATGTTGGAGGCGCTCAGGAATTTCTCCGAAACGCAGACGCCGATGATCAACAACAGGAAAATAAGAAAATAAGTGCCGAACTTGTCGACAAAACCAAGACCATTAAGCTTCGGCATGCTCTGTGCCTCCTCCGTTCGCCAACATCAGTAAAGATACCTCGTCGCATTCGTCGATTCCCTTGACGACCGTGTTTTTCTGGCGGCCGTGATAGAGTATCAGGATCCTGTCCGACAGACCGCTGACCTCCATCAGGTCGGAAGATATAAGGATCGCGGCATTGCCTTTATCTGCGTGCTGCTTGATTGCCTCGTGAATCATGCTTTTCGCGTTCACGTCGACGCCGCGGGTTGGTTCGTCCAGAATCAAGAGTTTTGGGGCGGTCAGAAGCCATTTCGCCAAGAGCACTTTCTGCTGGTTGCCGCCGGAAAGCTGGCCTACGATCTTGCCCGTGTTGTTGGGCGTCACCTGGAGGCGGCACATCAGGTCGTCCATGGCATTTTTCTCGGCGCGTTCCCGGCTCCAGAAAGACTTGCTTTGGCTGACCACCTTGGCACAGGTGATGTTTTCATGTATCGGTAGGTCCAGCATCAGGCCCTGCTGCTTGCGGTCCTCCGGGAGATAGGCGATGTTCCGGCGGATGGAAGCGGTATAACTCCTGTTTTTGAGAGCCCGCCCCATATAGTGCAGTTCCCCCTCGTCCCAGCGATCGATGCCGACAAGCGCCCGGGCGAGCTCACTGCGCCCCGCGCCGGACAGCCCGCAGATGCCGAGGATTTCTCCCTCATGCACCTGGAAGGATATGTCCCTGAAGAAGCCGTATCTGGTGATGCTCTTCGCTTCCATGACGACTGCGCCCACTTCGGTGTTCCGGGCGGCGTAGAAGTCCTTGACATCCTTGCCGACCATGTTGCGAATGACCTCCTGCGGGTTGGTGTCAACCTTGCGGACAGTGGACACATGCTTGCCATCGCGCATGGAGGTGATGTAATCCGAAACTTCGAACACTTCGTTCATGAAGTGGGAGATGTATAAAATGGCAAGTCCCTTGGCTTTCAGGTCGTTTATGATATGGAACAGACGTTGGCTCTCCTGGCGGGAGAGGGCGGAGGTCGGCTCGTCCATGATCAGGATGCTAGGGTTGTTGGAAAGCGCCTTGGCGATCTCGACCAACTGCGCCTCGTGCTGGCTGAGGGAGGAGACGAGCGTGTTTGGATGTATATTATCGAGGCCTACCCGCTCCAAGCATTTCCGTGTGTTTTCGTACAGCTCCTTTTTGTCGAGGAAAATCCAGCGCTTGCGTGGCAGGTTGCCGGCCATGATGTTTTCCGCAACCGAAATCGGCCGCGCCAGCCCCAACTCCTGGTGGATAATCTCGATACCGCAGCTTTTGGCCTTGGACGGGTTGGTGATTATTTCCACCTTGCCGTTGATGACGATCTCGCCTTCATAGTCCGGGTATTCGCCGGCTAGCACCTTCATCAGGGTGGACTTGCCCGCGCCGTTTTCGCCGCAGATCGCATGAACTTCGCCTTTCTTGATCTTCAGGCTGATGTCATTGACCGCAACAAGGGACGGAAACCGTTTGACTATGTGGTTCATCTCGAGGGCATATGTTTGGTTCTCCATTCCATACTCCTGTGAAAGTGCCACGCTTGCGCGATGCCGCCGAGCGAGCGCGCCTGAAAAGTGGTAGATATGTATAGGTGTAGGGCTACATGTTACTTTCGCCCGCAGCGCGGAAGTTCATGAATGATTGATCTCGAAAAAGACACGGTTGAGTTTGTCGTATGCTTCCTGTTCGTCTTCACCCGAGATAACGACCTCTATTTCTTCACCGGCATTGACCCCCAATTTCAAGATGCCCACAACACCTCGGGCATCCACGGTGCGGTCCCGGTGCTTAATTTGAATCTGCGACTCGAATTTTCCCGCCGCCGACGCGATCTGCGCCGAAGGACGTGCATGCAGCCCGACGCGGTTCAGGATTCGAATGGTTTGTACAATCATCGAGTGCTCACCTCGTTACAGCCTCGTCATAAAAGTCAGCAGGCTGCCCCAAATACCGTAATCCGTCTCACCCAGTACCGCGCCGCAGTCGAGGTATGCGCCGTTTTGCGCCATGAACAGGGCGGCAAAGAGAACTATCACAACACCGACGATGCCTCCGGCAAGGCGGGCTCCCCGCTTCCCGCCATGAATTTCACCGAATACCCCCGCGACTCCACCGGCAAAGTAGAAGCTGGTCAACCCGGGCAGCGGGATAAACGGGGCGCGTAACGCCAAGAGCAAAACCGCAGCCAGCGTTCCCGTCAAGCTGGCTATCAGGAATCCGCTCTGCCAGGCGCGGGGGGAATAGGGGATGATCGCCGAGGCATCCAACCCCATCACCAGGTCGGGAACAAAACGCTGTCCCGCATCCCACAACAACTGGATGAAAACAGTCAGGAACATCCGGATACCCAGGAGGAGCATGGTGGTAGCAACGCCGTAAACCAGCGCAAATTCACCGCAAGATAAAAGTGTTTCAGTGTTGAAAGGCTTTCCGGCAGCAAGATGCAACAGCAAATATACGGCGAAAACCGCCCCGACGCCCAACGTGGTGAACTGGACCGAATTAGCGCCTGATCCTGTTTTCCCATTTTCTTCCCGCTCCGGAGCCTTGCCGCCAAGACGCGCAGCCAGTTTGCCTATTGCCGTCCCTATCAAAGCGGCGACGATAGCCGAGTTGGCCAGACCTGTCCCGGCGTTTTTATTCAGTTCTCCCATACATGTGGTGCTGACATAGACCATAATAAATGCGTATATTCCCGTTATGACGCCACCCAGCAGGATGCTCCACGCGCCAAGCATCGTGCCGCCCCACAGGATCGAGACCGTCATCAACGAAAGAAAGAACAGATGGTGCCCCGTCAGGAACAGCGCCCCACGCCTAGTGGAGCGCGCCAACAGCATATTGACCAGGAAGGCCAGTAAAAATGCGGCAAAACCTGCCGCGCCGTAGTCCCGGAGCAGGATCGCCCCAAACACCTCCGTATTCAGTACGCCGCCATGCACGCCGAAAGATGAAGACAATAGTTCGCTCAGCCCGGAGAGGGCTCCAAGGGAAATATCGGCTCCAATGAGGATTAATGAGCATCCGATAACGGTTTTCAGCACCTGTTCGATTATTTCCCCCGGCCGCTTCCGCTTCAGGATCAGATATCCTGACGCGAAGGCTGCAGCCAGCAAGGGAAATACGTGTGCCTGGGTCATTCGCATTGACTCCATTTCAACGTGAGGACACGTCCAGATAAGCTTTCAGCTTTTCCCTGATTTCTTCCGTATTTACCACATCCTGAATCAGGATGATCGGGACCTTGCGCATTGAGATCGTGTCCACATCCATGCCGTAGGGAACGAGGTATAGATCGGCCTCCTCCATTTGGCTGCTGCTGAGGTCGCAGGGAACCACCTCGCACGAATAGCCGAGTTCGGCCAGAACCTCCTCCGTTTTTACCTTCAGGATAAAGCAGGTGCCAAGCCCGCAGGTGCAAAGCGTCACGATCTTCACGTAGAGCTCTCCTTAGGCGTTCATCCCGTGGATAATTTGCAGAACCGTTTTGGCATCCGCAGCTTCGCAGATCCGTTTGACGAAACCTTTGGAACTGATCAGTTCGGTCAGCTTGGACATTTCCCGCATATGTTCCTTTTTATTGCTTGTCGCGATGCAGATCACGAGCCGAACGGGGTCGTTGTACTTGTGCCCGAACTTGACGGGTTCACGCAGGGTCGCTAGACTGATCCCGGAGCGCACCACTCCGTCCGTCGACAAGGAATGGGGCAGGGCCATTCCCTTGGTAAGCACTATATACGGACCCATCGTCTTGACGTTTTCCACCATGGCGTCCACGTAGCGCGGTTCCACGCACGCCGGCACCAGGGGACGCGCGCTCTTGCGGATCGCTGCTTCCCAATCGGCCGCCTCAAGGCCGACAGTGATGCAATCCTCCGTCAGCAGGTCCATAAGGTCGGTGGTCGTATTTTCCCGCTGGAAAAAAGCGGAGATTTCCTGCCTAAGCAGTTTTTCGTCACGGATGTCGCAGGAGCGCAGAATGGCGTTCATGACCTTTTTATAGGGGTCCTGTTCCATGCCGCCGTCCTGGAGTGCGGAACCTTGGAGGCAAATCCTGACCCGCTCCAGGTCGTCCTCGGTCATCAGCGTGTTTACCTGGATGACCGGAATCCCCGGATAATTAAAGGGAATTGTGGAAATAATAAGGTCGGGTCGTTCCTCCTGTATGTGCGACTCCACATTGCGAACCGCGGTTGTCGCGATGATCCTGAGCTGCGGGAAACGCTTTTCCAGGCGCGCCGACACGATCTTCGCCGTCCCAACGCCGTTGTGGCAGGCGATCAGCACGCTGTGCTCGGTGGTGATTTTTGCGTCCCGGCGTTCATCCGCCGCCAGAAAATGTAACATCACGAGTGCGCTTTCCAGGTCGAGAGTGGGACTGGCCTTCAGTTGTTCGATTTCCTTGAGACAGTCGTGAATGCAGCGATAAAGCTCCGGATTTTCCTGTATTATGCTTTTAACCGAAATGCCGCCGGCGTCGTAGCAGACATAATCGTTTTCGATCAGCGATACGAAATGTTTTTGTAGGCTGATCCTCAGTTCGACATCGCTGAAATATTTCTTTCCCAGCCGCTTGCTGACCTTGAGGAGAAAGTTCTCCATGATGGCGGAAGACATGTTTTCCGCCTTGTCGATAACCAAGAGGCAGAAAATCCGGTCAAGTTCGGCCAGGACGTACCCTTGCTCAGCTTCCGGCAGTGCACCCGGCTCTGACGCAAAATAACGCTTCAGCAAGGGCGGAGCCTGGACGGAGGCGACCGCCGCCTCGACCGCGTACCCACGCTGATTCCGGCGCAGGGCAAGAACGGTCAAGATCACGGTCAGGTAATAGTGTGCGTCCGAAATACTGACATTCTCCTCCTGCTCGGAACGCCGGAGCTTCTCTTCCCAGCCGGCGAGGCTGTCCGAACCCGCCATATCGCGCCACTTTTTCTCAAGGATAATGCTTTTATTGGGGAAAATATCCCGAAGTATCTGCCATAGTTCAAGCGGGGTGAACAATTCCAGCATGCCGCCCAGTAGCATTTGCCGCAGATTGTACTCCGAGGCCTGTAAACGGATGCCGTACTTGGTTCCCGCGACCTGTACATCCCACTTCTCGCAGCTTTCCTTGACTATATGCACGTCTTCGATGACAGTTTTGCGGCTGACGGAAAGAGTGACGGAGAGGTCATCGTAAGTAAGGTAGTCCTCCGTGTCGAACAGGAGCATTTTCAGATAGAGTATCCGCTCGTCGCGGGAGAGCACATAGGTATTCGCGTTGATGGTTAGGAGCCCTTTTCTGACCTCTTCGATTTTTTCCGGCGGCGCGTCCAGGAAAATGCCGTTTTTCCGGTCGCGCTCGAGTTTGGCCAGTCCCTTCCTGTTCAAATAATAGTCGATCTTCTCCAGGTCATAACGGATGGTGCGGTTGGAGACTTCGAAGCGCTCCGCCAGCTCCTCCACAGAGACATACTGCCGCTTGGATGACATGTCGAGAAGATAGGTAAGGATGTTCAGGTTCTTTTGGCTAATCATATTTCAACTCGGCCAGAATCTCGTAATTGTCCTTATTGTCCTCATAGAGCTTGCGGTACAGCCTGAAATTGCGTTCATATATTTCATGTGTCGCTCGGTCCGGTCGATGGACTTCGTCCGTGGCGATAAAGCGCTTGGCCACATCGAAGTTCGGGAAAACGCCGACACCGACGCCGGCATTGATGACATTGCCCATAGGAGCACCCTTGGCGTTATGCATATAGGTGAGTTCCACATCCATCACGTCGGCGGCAATTTGCCGCCACAACCTGCTTTTGGAACCGCCCTCGCTGATCAGGATCGGGGTGGTGATTTTCAAGTTGTTATCCTGCATGATTTTCAAACAGTGATAAACGGCATAGATGCCGCCTTCCATCATGGCCCGTACCCAGTGGCCACGGGTGTGTGAGAAAGACAGCCCGAATACCAATCCTTTCGCCTTGGGGTTCCAAAGCGGGGTACGTTCGCCGGACAGATACGGGAGCACTATCAGGCCGTCCGAACCGGCGCGAATCGCCTGTGCCTCCGAAGTGAGAATATCGTATACGTCTTCTCCCCTTTCTTCCGCGATGCGTTTCTCTTCCCGCGTGAACGCATCCCGCAGGTAACGCAGCAGGCCGCCGCAACTGGAGGTGCCCGCGAGTGTGGTATAGAGCCTTTCCGAGTCGGCGGTATGGATGATGGTTGTCAGACCACGGGTAAAGTTCGGTTCGTCGTGGACGACCCCCATTGCTCCGGCGGTACCCATGACGAAACTGGCGTCACCGGGCTGGGTGGAACCGTTGCCGAGCCAGGCGGCGTTGCAATCCATGCTGCCTGCGACCACGGGCGTACCGGCATTGAGGCCGCATTCCGCGGCGGCGGCACTTGTCACTTCGCCCACCACCTTGTGGCACGGGACAAGGTCCGTCAGTTTTTCAGGGTCTATCCCGATACGCTCGACCATGTCCATTTTCCATTCGCGCTTGACGATGTCGAAGAAAATCCCCACCAGGGAAGCGTTGGAATAGTCGGTGACAAAAACGTCAGTCAATTTCATGGTAATGAAGTTGGCGGGGTTGAGCATCTTATATGTGTTTTTGTAAACTTCCGGGCTGTGATTCCTTTCCCAAAGAAGTTTTATCGCACCGCTGTGGGGGTCTAGCGGGTTGGCGCTTACCTTGAAAATCTCGTCGTCCCCGTATAGCTCCCTGACGTGGTCGCATTCCTCTATTGCGCGGCGGTCCATCCAGGTGGGGCTGTATTTGAGCGCATTACCGTTCCGGTCCACCATGATGCAGCAAGGGGAGCAGGCGCTGACGCTGATCCCGGCGACTTCCTTCGGATTCACCTTGGACTGGCGGAGAATTTCCGCAATGTTCGCCTTGAATACCTTCCAGTAATCGTTTGCGTCGTGCTCGAACCAGTTGACCCTGACCGAATGCAGCGGGTATTCCACATAATGACTGCCGAGTATTTTTCCTTCAGCATCTGCTAAAATCGCTTTTGCGCCGCTGGTGCCGATGTCGCAACCGATCAGAAATTGTGCCATAGCGCAACCATCCTTTTAATCCGCCTGTATTGGGGCTGTGCTTTCAGGGCGGCTTTACATTGTCGTCTAATGCAGTCACAGCGCGATTTGACTCGCGTTCCGGAGCATCTTGAAACCGGGTCAATATTTTGAGGTGATAAGGTAATAGGAGGCAAGGTCGTCCGCTGGTTCAGTCGCGCGCTCTCGTCTAGTGGGCCTGTCCTATTTCAGTTGGTCAATGAATTCAGGGGCTGTTCTCAATTCGCATTTTACTATAATCATTCGCAAAGAAATGAAAAGTCACAACTGTGTCACTTTAAAATGAAGATGCCCGC
>DAIOFH010000056.1:0-24074 GCA_036745875.1 Planctomycetota bacterium
CCCCCGGCCGCCACAGCGGCCCGGCAGGCGGCAAGCCTATTTTCCATGTTGGGGTACTTGTCCGGCTGCATCGAGGCGACGGCGATTTGCGCCGAAAGGGAGTTCGGATATGTCCCCGCCACGGCGCTCCAGGCTTCCCGCGCCTCGGCCGGGCCCGCGTATTTGTTCGCCCACAGGGCGCGCGCCTTGAGCACCAAAAGGCTGGTGGGATTGACCTGCAGGGCGTGCATGATGTACCGCTCGGCATCGGCGGGCCTGCCCGTTTCGTCGGCAAGGCGGGCCAGGAAAAGGAGCGCGGGCACAGTGTCCGGACGCAGGGCCAGGGCTTTCCTTTGCCTCGCGGCGGCGAGGTCGCGCCTTCTGCCGGAAGGCATAAGTTCGTTGTGCATTCCCACAAGGCCGGCGAGTATCTGTGAATTCAGGTTGTCCGGCTCGGCATTGGCGACTGCGGTGGAAAACCAGGCGGCATCATCAAGCATGCCCTGCTCGGCCGCAGCCATCGCGTATACCGAAGCCATGGCCGTATTGCTGTTGGCAAGTTTTGCCAATTCCTGAAAATAATCGAGCCGTTCCGCATCCTTGACCGGTATGGACGCATTCTGGACCGTAGCCGCAAGCTCCCGATCCCAATGGCTGGAGGAACTCGTGTTCAACCGAAGCGAGAAGCGGACGTTTTCCGGGTTCTTTCCGGCCGGCGGAGGCAGGAGGAGGACCTCCAGCTTATAGGGCTCGGCGGAAAGCGGCAGGCGCACTACATGCTCGTACGGCACCTCCGCCCCGTCACGGTTTATGGTCGCCAAGAGGGAACCGTTCAGGTAGATGCTCCAGGACGTTTCGGAAAGGATGTGGAATTCCGCCCTATTGTCGGGGTTTTCCAGAACAAAGCCGGTCCTCAACGCCACCGCCCCGTCGCCGGAGCCGCCCGCCCACTGCCACGGCCTGACGACCGGGAATGTCTGTGATTCGGGTATGGGCAGCCATGGCGGGTTCTTCCGCCACGCGTCGAACTCCTCCGCCGTCGGCGGCACGGCGATCACGTCCCGCTTTTCAAAGGGAACCGTCGACTCGATCAGGGTCCTGGCGTCGGCCGGCCGCAACACATCAAGGGAAGTGAGTGTTCCCGCGGCATACCACGACAGGCACAGGCCGCGCTGCCGGTGAATCGCCATCGCCTCGTCGCGGCGTCCGGCATAAGCCTGGGCGCGGGCGACAAAACGCCTGGCAAGCTCGACCACTTCGGGGCTGGCTCCGGACTCAGGCGCGAGAAGCCTTCGCGCTTCCGATTCGCCGACATTGACGGCCGAGAAATCGGCGGGGTTGTGGATCATCGCCAGGCGCAGGGCAAGTTCCGCCAGCGGCGTGCCGGCAAAATCGATGGCGCGGCCAATGAAAAATTTGACCCCGCTATCCGGTTCGCCACGCACAAAAGCCTGGTAATCGACGAGGATCTTCGCTTTTTCAGTCAGTTGTTCGGACACGGGTTCGGCGGCGAAGCCGATCCCGCAGACGAAAGACAACAAAAAGGCGCATAGCCGGATGCAGCGCATTTACAATTTCTCCCAAACAAACAAGGGCCGCAGCCAGTGCTGGGCATCGGCCGCCGCCTTTCGGAACGACGCGTACTCGCCAGCGGCAATACGCCTCTCGGTGATTTCAAAAACATGCTCCAGGCTGAGGTTGCCAGGAGAAGAGGACATCCGCACCAGCACCGAACCAAAGGAGAAGGAGTGGGTATACTGTTCCGGCATATTCACAAGCGTCCACTCGGGCGGATAACTGATGTTGAACCTGCGCACGATCCTAAACGCCGACGGCAGGATAAGATCTTGCTCCCGTTCCCCGCGACGGGCAAGATAAGCGAGTGAAATCGGAAATTCGTAATCGCCAAGACTCCGATTCATTCGTCCGGGCAATGGCGGAAGGCGCAGGACAACACGCTTCGGGTCCATCTTCGCCATCTGCCGCAGCCGCGCCTTGCCGAAGAAATCCGCCTCCGCCGGCTTTGTCTTGGAATTGGAAAACTCGACCGACGACGTGGAGGGGTCGCCCCCGAAAGAGGAGAGGAAATTTTTCCAGGCCAGGTCGGCCGTTTCCTCTCTGGCAAAGCGCGCCCGCAATGCTTCGGCCGCGGTGCCGGAGGCGGTGATTTTTTCCTCCCAGATCAGGCTGCCGTCCGGGTCGACAATGACATCGGCGGTCTCCCGCCATTCGCAGCCGGCCAGACCTTCGTCAGGTATGGTCAGATGCTCCGCCCCATCCGGTCTGAGCAACATCGCCGGCGCACCGTAGAGGGTGGGGGACATTATCCCCGGGGGACGCAACCGGTTCGCCGCATCGTAGTAAACGTATCCGCCAAGCCCCGAGTCCACGGAAGCCAGGGAATAGTTGAAATGATCCAAGAGCGGCAAGGACGTTTCCGTGACGCCAGGCAGTGACCGCTGGGCGTCCCACGAACGAGCCAGGGTCGGCCAAGCCTCGAGGCCGTATTCCTTCGCCAGAAGGCAAAGAAGCAGCGTCCTGTCCTTGCCGTCCGCCGTGCGGCGGGAAAAAATGGCCCGCACGCTGATCGGACGGAAGGCATAGGGGCCGAACTCCCATTCGCGATTGCCGAGATTTTCTGCGATCCATGCCGACGCGTTGTCAAGAAGCGCCAACGCGGATTCGTCCCGGTTCGCGGCGAGGCGCTCCGCGAGAAGGCGAAGCTCGGGCGGCGAATGGTATTGCGTACCGATAAGACGCCAGTACCATCGCGCGAATTCATCCCATTCCTTGAAAGAGGAAATCTGGATTGACGGCATGGAGGCGCTGCGGCCGGGTCCGTACGGCTCCTCGGTATAGGCCGGGAGGTCGTTCATTTCCCAGATGCGCGTCACGGCGTCGGCGTTTTCGACCATCAGCGCATTCGGTGCGCCGTTGACCGGCAGGAAAAACAAGCGGCGATCCGTGGGGCTCGAGAACATGTATCTGGCGAGACGGATGCCGGCAGGTTGGCCGAGCGGCACGATCTGGCCGAAATATTCGCCGAGAAAGGCGATACGCTCCCGTTGGATCTCCACGTCCGCGAGGATGGTCATTCCGGCGGTGAGCGGGGGAAGGCGGAAATGCAGGCCGGATTTCACATCGGCGGCGTTTGATGGGGTGAGGTCCTCCCTCTGGCCATCCGGGTGAATAAGGGAAAGCTGTTCGACAAAGCCCCGCTCAAGGTCGGACTCGAGATTGAAATCGAGGTCTCGGAGATTTTCCGCCGCCTGTTCCGTATAAATGCGGATGGCGAAAGACACATGGCGGTTGATGGCTCCGCCGGCATTCATCCTGTCTTCGACCTGGAAATACAGATATTCCCAACCTTCGGCGGGCTGGACGGCGGGGATGTCCCAATCCTTTTCCTCATAGGGCGAATGACGTTTATACTGCGGCAGGTCCTGAAGGCCGGGTGTCGGATGGTCGATCGTGAGGTCGTCAAGGATCGCCAACGCAGCCCTGCTGGCCGGGTTGTTTTCCAGTTCGGCCTTGGCTGTCCTAAGGGCGTCCTCGCCGTTGCCGATATCGCGGTACAACTCCGCGAGACGCAGGCGCGCCATTGAATCGTAAGGGAAACGCACCAGCCGCCAATTCAACAACTCCACCGCCGCCGAATTCTGGCCAAGCATCCGAAACGCTTTCACCGCTCCCTGGAGCGCCTCGTCGTTTCCTGCATCGATGCCGAGAAGGGCATGGAACTCCGACAGGGCCGTACGGTACTTGCCTTCCATTAAGGCGGTCCTCCCGGCGCGAAGGCGCACGGCTGCGGCGGCGGGATGGCGTTGCCGCAAACGGTCGAGAATGGACAAGGCGAGAGACGGCCAATTCCGCGCTTCGGCGACGTCGTGCGCCAGCACCCCCGCCCTGAGCGATATGGGGTTCGCTTCAAGCGCCCGCCTCGAATACTCGCCAGCCCTGCGCGGCTGGCTGATGACATCGAGATACAACTTGCCGATATCGACGATGGCTGCGGAAGATCCCTTGTCGACAGCCATTTTCAGCAACAACAGGCGCAGATTTTCCTCACGGTCCGGGCCTTCCACGCCTGCCTCCGCCAGTCGCGCGGCCATCAGGAGAAAATACGGGCTAAACCCGGAGGCTTCAATGGCGCGCCGGAATATGAGTTCCCGGTCGTAACGCTCCGGCCCTTCCATCAAGCGCCGCGCGGCAAGAAGCGTGCCAAGGTAAAAATTCGCCCTGGCGTCATTGGCGCTGGCAGCGAGACGCCGCGACAAGGCGCTCAAGCCCCCGCGTTCCGCTTCGTTTCCTGGGACATAGTATTGGTCGAGAAACGAGTTTTTCACGGCGGCGAGGGCATCTCGGAGCGCCGGCTGCATGTTCTCGTCCGTCGCAGGCAGGGCGGGACAGTAGACGGGCGTTCCGTCCGGTTTGGTGATACGGAGGGTAAATCTCCAGTTGTCGCGCCCGGGGAAAGTTTTAACAAGGATCAGGTTCCAGCCGCGCCGCAGCCAGATGTTGAAGACGTCTTGCCCGGGCATGGCGACGCCCATCGACGGCGAGGCATGGAGGGGGGAATTGTTTACCCGCACGGTCGCCGGGCCGGAGGAGCCGAAATGGATGACCGCAGCCTGGTTTTCCTCCGAATGGACGATGGCTGCGCAATAGGCCTTGGCCGGTTCCGAAGCGCCGTAAAGGGCTTCGATGAAAACCCGTCCCTCGGGGTCGAGGCTGGCGAAGGAGCGCCAGTTGGTCGCGCCGTTTTTTCCGGAGACCTCGACTCGCGGGTGCAGCAACGCCTCCAGCTCGGCCGTCGTCAGGCCGATCCCCGACAGGGGTTCGATGTCCTGTTCCAGGGGGCCGACGACGAACCAGTCGTGGACAAAACCGAAAAGCAGCGATTCGCGGGTGATTTCCTCAAGTTTACCAAGGCGTTCAAGCGCCTTTACGCGCAGCCAGGTGATCCTGGCCTTGACCAGCGGCACCGACACGGACGGACTGTCCGGCAGATTCTCCCGCGGCCTGGCGATGACGTTTTCATTGGCGGGGAAGATGTCCGCTGTCGCCGAATCGACCAGTTCCACCCGATTGCCGATAAGGGTCGGCAGAAGCCGTTTCCCCGATGCGGACTCGAAAAGAAGGCCTCCGTCATCAACCGTTCCGTCGCCGGGCGCGTCGCCTGCAACCGCTTCAGGGGGGGAAGCGCCTTTCATGATCAAGGGGGCGGTGGCCTTGAGGAAGGCCTCGTATTCGCCGGTGTCTTCCAGAAGGCGGTACGACGCCTCGGCGAGGTATTCCACCCTCGCCCAGGCGAGTGGGTAACGCTGGTCGTCGGCGGAAAGCGACTCGGCCTCAAGCGCAGCCTTGACGAATGCCGACAAAAACGAAAGGTTGGCTGGAATCAGCTCGTCACGGAGTTCGAGATCCTCTGCTTCGATTTCCTCATTCCATCCGGCGAGGTTCTCCCAGGCAAAGGCGTCCTCCCCAGCACAAGCGCCACGACAAGGCGACAATACGATGGCAGCCAAAAATAATAGTACCGCGATAAAACGCATACCCTCTCCATTATTATTACAGGTCGAAATCGTCAATGGCGACAACGCTGTGCCTGGCCTGTTCCGGATCGACCTCGGGATAATCGCTTCTCTGGTGCGCTCCCCTGCTCTCGGTGCGCTTCAACGCCGAGGCGGCTATCAGCATCGCCGTCGTCAGCATGTTCTGCACTTCAAAGCCGGGCTTCATCTGGAATTGTTCGGCGAGGACATAACGCGCCCAGGCCCGAAGCGTTTCCACCGCCTCGAGAAGATGTATGCCGTTCCGGTAGACACCGATGTTGCGCCAGGTAAGCGCTTTCAGTGAATGGTTCAAGTCCTCGACATCAAGCCGCGCACCCTTGGCGGGAAGGCTCCGGTCCAGCCGGGTAGCCGGATACGGCTTCGGTTCGGGATCAGGTTCCGCCATGCCGGCGCGATAGCCGAACACCAGCCCTTCCGACAGCGAGTTGGAGGCGAGGCGGTTTGCGCCGTGCACTCCGGTGGAGGCGACTTCGCCAGCCGCATAGAGGTTCTTGACGTTGGTCGCGGCGTTGAGGTCGGTCTTTACGCCGCCCATCATGTAATGCACCGCCGGCCGCACCGGGATAAGGTCTTTCTTTATGTCCAGGCCATAATCGGCGCAGACGGACATGATGGTGGGGAAGCGGTTGCTTATCAGCGCCGGATCGAGATGGCGGAGGTCGAGGCAGACGTAGGCGTCGCCGGTACGGTTGAGCTCCTTGAAAATGCTCTGGCTGACGACGTCGCGGGACGAAAGTTCGGCCTGTTCCGAATAGCGGGGCATAAAACGTTCGCCGGTGAGGTTGACGAGGTGGGCGCCTTCCCCCCTGACCGCTTCGCTGATGAGAAAACGCGGTGCGCCGGCGAGGTACAGGGTCGTCGGATGGAATTGCACAAACTCCATGTCCTGGAGGTACGCGCCGGCGCGGTAGCACAGCGCATAACCGTCCCCGGTGGCGATACTGGGATTGGTCGTTTCGCGGAAAACCTGGCCGAGGCCGCCGGTCGCGACGATGGTCAAAGCGGATTCAACGCGCAGCAGGCGGCCGTATTTCGTGTCGAGGAACAATGCGCCCCGGCACACGCCGTCCTTGTGAAGCAGGTCTATGGCGAAATGGTTTTCCATAAGATGGATGTTCGGGGTCATGGTGGCGCGCTTGAGAAGGGTGGAGGTCATGGCCTTGCCGGTGGCGTCTCCTTCCGCGTGCAGAACGCGGCGGCGGGAATGCGCCCCTTCCTGGGTGAAGGCTATTTCCCCGTCATGCCTGTCGAAGGGTACGCCCATGTCGACCAGCTCGCGGCAGCGGTCCCTCCCCTCCTCCACCAGAACGCGCACGGCGGGTTCGTCGCAAAGCCCGGACCCGGCATTCATCGTGTCCTGGATGTGCATTTCCACATTATCGTCTTCCGCCAGAGCGGCGGCGATTCCGCCTTGGGCGTATGTGGTGTTGGATTCCATGAAAGTCGACTTGGCGGTCATCACCACCATGCCTTTTTTGGACGCGGCAAGGGCTGCCGACAAGCCGGCGATGCCTGAACCGATGACCAGCGCGCGTGTTCGGATAAGCGGGACCGTGTCAAGGTCGACGGCCAAAAGAAAACGTTCCTGGACAGGCATTATGAAATCCTTTCACCATAGAATAATTTAAATTTCGCAATCAATAATTCGGATCATTATTTATTAATAATCAACGCTCACTGCGTCAATTTCACCGCCAATAGCTCCAGCGCCAGCCTGGCGTCTCCCCCGGTATCGTGGGAGCGTTTGACGAAGTCTGCCGTTTCCCCCGCCATGCGCCGCAGCTCGGGAAGGGAGAACTTCCCGGCCGCCGCCAGGAGGCGTTCCGCGCGCCAGGGTCCGAGTTTGGCTTCGGCGGCGAAGGCTGCGGCGTTTTTCCGCTCGGCCCTTGCAACGCCGGCCCGGAGCAGGTTCTGCACGGTCGAAGCAGCCATCGCCAAGGTGCGATGGGCCGAACGCTCGCCGTCGTCCTTTTTCCCCTTCTGGTCCCTGGAGCCCTGTACGGCGATTTTCCTGGCGTAATACAAGGCATCGGCGGAATTGCGCTCTTCCAGGGCGTTAGTAAAGCCGAAAATATCGAACTCCACCGTACCGGTCATGAACTCCCTCGCGGTGGCGGCAGTGATCCGGTCGGAATCGGGAACATACAAGGCCAACTTGTCAATTTCCGAAGCAAGGACGCCCGCATCCGCGCCGTACGCTGTAAGAAGCATCTCGGCAGCGTCGCTGTCCAAGCTCTTTCCCGCCTCGCCAGCGCGCCGCCGCAGCCAGCCGGGGATTTCCCTGGCGTTCGGCTGCGGACATGGCACCACCTCGCAACTCGCGGCTATTTTTTTGCCGATGGTCCGGTTTTTCGGAAGCTGGCCGCTTTCCAGTACCAGCCACATGCCGTTCGACGGGTTTTCCAGATAGTCGAGAAACAGTTTGTCTCTGCCCTTGCCTCCAGAATCGTCCGAGTCGCTTCCCTCGCTTTCTGCCGACCTGCCGCCAGTGGGGAACAACAATCGTTCCGCCTGACGCACGACAACCATCTTTTCCTTGGCGAACAGGCTGCCGCCGGATAGTTCGGAAACGATATCGGCGAAAGTCAGGGGCTTCGCTTCCCCGGCAGTCCGGAGAGTCATAATTTCGCCTGCCGGATGACCCTGAAGCCAGGCATCCTGGATGCGTTTAAGCGCTTCGAAACGAAAGAAGTCGGACGGTCCGTAAATCATCACGAGACCTGGCAGTTCGCCGACCGCCGCTTCCAGTGCAGTAAAGTGCTCGGTCAGGCCGGGCTCCCGGCCGCCGCTTTTTTTCAATGCCATAGACAGCTGTTCCATACAGTAAATGTGGCGATCCCGTAAAAATACATAATCTCCACAATTTTATGGTAAACAATTTCTATGTCAAAGCACTATACGAGGTTATTATGCTTTTTTCTTCGCTTGAGCCATTTCCGGAAAATTTCCGCACACCGACCCTTTATTCCCTCTAGAAAGTTTTGACGGAAATGGTAAAATCGAATAGAGTTGATTTTTTATGCGTTTTCGGTTTAATTGGAACACAAGCTTGACAGCATTATATTGCTCTTGTATCAATTGCGTGTCATTGAGTTACCTGTATTCAACTGAGGAAAAAGGATATGGCCGAATCAAAATTCAATCTGGGAAAGTATAAATCGCCGCTCAGCGCCAAACCGGATTCCAACTTGCGCTCTCCCGCCACGCCGCCTGCTGCGGCGAGACCGGCGGCGAGTTCCAAGCCTTCCGATATCCGCATTTCCTGCCGGGCCACAAACCCCCTCTCACTTCAGGACGACGTCGGCAAGGTATTTCTGGACGAACAACAGGCCAAGGCTACCACCGCCACAAGGCTTTTCCGCAACGACGAAATTTTCAACGCCATCAGCAAGGTTGTCATGCCCGCCTTTTTCGAATCGAAACGCGGCAAGTTCGCCATGTGGTCCACCGGCTGCTCCAGCGGCGAAGAAGTCTATTCCATGGCAATGATCGCCTTGAACGAATTCCAGAAAGCCAAACGCAGTGCCATCATGGAAGCGTTCGGCACCGACATCAACAGGAACCGCATCGCCGAAGCCAGGGCTGGCCGATACGGCAAGCCGTCCGAAAGCGCTTTTAGCGCCAATTACTGGCGTCTCCTGCAAACCTACGCCCAAATCGGGAACCATAACGTCCAGATGGGCCCGCAATTGATGAACTCCTGCAGGTTCGCCCTCTTCGACATGCGCAACCGGCCGAAAAAACATACCTTCTATTTCATTGTCTGCAACCACGTCCTGCAATACTATGATGCCGAAGGCCAGCGCCATATCCTTGCGAATCTCAAAGCGGTGTTGAATCCCGGCGGTTTCCTCTACCTTGAGGGAATCACCGATTCGGGACTGCAGGGATCGAACCTTGTTCGCGTCTCCGACATCCCCAACATGTACGCTGTGGGATAAACAAATTGACAATTTGATAATTGGCAATTGACAATGACGGCATAATCACATTTATTTAATCGCTATGCGGAACCGCCGCGAAAGGGCGTGCGGGCATGGTTGCGTCTTCATTTTCCGGCATTGTCCATTATCAACTGACAATTATCAAATTAGAGACGGGAGAAATCATGGCTGTTCTTGCCATAGATGCAGGCACGTCATCCTGCAAAGTGGGTGTGTTTTCCGTTGACGGCCTGCTTGCGACCGCCGGCCGCGAATATGCCATACTCACGCCCCGCCCCGGCCAGGCCGAACTCGATGTCCCGGACATTTGGCAAAAAATCAAGGATTCCGTCAAGGAAGCGGTGGCAGCAGCCGGTTCCAAGGCGGGAAGGATAGAGGCTATCAGTTTTTCCTCCATGGGCGAGACCATGGTTCCGGTAACCGCCGACAGGAAAATAATCGGCCCTTGCATCCTCTCCTACGACAACCGTGGTGCGGAGTATTCCGAAAAACTCCTAAAGGACATCGGCCAGGAAGCGTTCCAGAAGATCAACCCCAACGCCATAGGTCCGTTTTTTTCCCTGTCGAAAATCCTTTGGGTCAGGGACAACCTTCCTGAAGTCCACAAACAGGCGGCAAAATATCTTCTGTTCGCCGATTTCATCGGCTTCATGCTTGGCGCGGAACCGTTTGCCGTCAATTCCCTCGCCAACCGCACCCTCCTGTTCGACCTGCGAAAGAACGACTGGTCGGACCGCCTCCTCGACTGGGCCGGTTTTGAGCGTGAAAAGCTGGGAAAGATAGTCAAAGGCGGCACACTCGTCGGCACACTCGACAAAACTGTCGGCACGGAACTCGGCCTGAGCGGAGAAGTGCTGCTGGTCGCGGGTGGCCATGACCAGTGCTGCAATTCGCTGGGCTGCGGCTGCACCAAACCGGGGATGGCAGTCGCCGGCCTCGGCACCTACGAGACTTATTGCCCGACGATGTCGATGCCCGCCGATCTCGACCTATATCTTGCCGAAGTCCACAACCTCGAGCACCATGTCCTGGACAACCTCTACGCGTCCTTCCTCTACAATCACTCCGGGCTTTTGCTGAACTGGTTCCGTGGCGCTTTCGCGCCCGAACTGCAGAAAAGGGACGGCAAAAACGTCTACGACCTCCTGAACGAGGAGATGCCCAAGGACCCGACAAACATCCTCTTCCTGCCCCACAACGAGCCGCTGCAATGGCCGTTATACGACGACAAGACCTCGGGCGTTTTCGTCGGCCTCAAGACCAACACAACCAGGGGCGACATGTTCCGCGCCGTCCTCGAAGGCGTGACCTATTATTTTGTCGACGCCATGTCCAGCCTCGAACGCATGGGCCTCAAGCCGGAGTTGTTCATAGCCAGCGGCGGCGGTTCCAGGTCAGACCCGTTTCTGCAGATCAAGGCGGACATCCTTGGCGTGCCGTTCCAGCGCCTCGAATCCGGCGAAGGCAGCCTGACCGGTGCGGCCACCCTCGCGGGCCTTGCCACCGGCATGTTCGAGAATCCGGACGATGCGAAACAGGCGCTTGTCAAGCTTGGCCGAGTCTTTTCCCCCAACCCGGACGGTCAGGCCCGCTATGCGGAGATGGCTGCGCTGTACAAGCAGATGGACGCGGAACTCAGGCCACTGCAGTTGAAATTGGCGGAAAGATAGGTCCGCACCCGCTCCGGCAATGGGTATTCTTTACCTTCTGCCGAACCGGTACACCGTGGTCTGGCGGTATGTCTCTCCCGGCCGGAGGACGGTCGAGGCGAAATTCGGATGGTTGATAGCGTCCGGGTGTTTCTGCGCTTCAAGGCAAAAGGCATGACGGTGCTTGAACACCCTGCCGCCGCTCCCCACTTCGGTCCCATCCATGAAATTCCCTATGTAAAGCTGCGTGCACGGTTCTGTCGTGGCCATGGACATGGTCCTGCCGCTGTCCGGGTCATATACATCCACAAGGCATTGATCCGCACCCGGCACACTTCCGGCAAAGATGAAATTATGGTCATAGCCCGTCGGAATGCCCGCCAAATCGCGGCCAATCGGCTTTTGCTTCGTGAAATCGAAGGGAGTGCCCTTCACCGGCACGATCTCACCGGTGGGAATGCACGACGCATCGACGGCAGTATAGCTTTCCGCCTGGATGCGCACCTCATGCCTGAGAATATCCGACACGCAACCATTGAGATTGAAAAAGGTGTGGTTGGTGAGGTTGATGATGGTTGGTTTGTCTGTCTCCGCTTCGTAATCGATCCTGAAGTCATTGGCGGCAATTGAATACCACACAGTCACCTTGAGATTACCTGGATAGCCTTCCTCGCCGTCGGGGGAAAGGTAGTCGAGGCGCAGAATCCCCCCTTCCTGGCTGACTTTCCATAATTTGGTATTGAAGCCGCCAGGGCCTCCGTGCAGGTGGTTGCCGTCGGGGCCGACGGGCAACTGGTAACCAACGCCGTCCAGCGTGAAGCGTCCCGCCTTGATCCTGTTGGCGATCCGCCCGATCAGCGCACCGTAAAAGTTCGGTTTGGCGAGATACCCTTCGAGCGTATCAAAGCCAAGCCCGATCTCCCCCGGCCTGCCGTCGCGGTCGGGAGTCTGCAGAGACTGGACGATGCCGCCGTAGTCAAGTATATGCGCCGTGACACCATTGTTGTTGTCGAGAGTGAACTTGGTGACTTCGCGGCCATCCGGCAATTTGCCGAATTTTTCGTTAACGATATCCATTTGCGCTCCTATGAAAGATTTCAGCCCCGGGTCATGATGCGCCAGCGAGCGACGTTGAAAAATCACGGCGCTTTCGGTGAGACCATGTTGCTTTCTTTCAGCGTGCCCCGGTTCCGGCGGCAATAGTGCCGATTACGCCGGCTCCTATGAGCACAAGCATCGAAATGACGAACGCGATAACGAAGAACCACAGGCAGGCGCGGGCATAATTGCGGCGGTTCCTGTTGATGCCATCGGAAAACGCCCATACCAGAACGACAAAGAAACCGACAATCGGAATGGCGGTGACGATCAGGGTCCACATAAATCCCCAGGTGGTCAGCGGCGCGAAATTGGGCGGCAGCTGTTGATAGCCGTAGTGCGGCTGGCCATAGGTTTGGGAATACGGCGGCGCCGGCGGAGGAGCTGGAGGCGGCGCTTGGTAGGAGGTTTGATATGGAGTTTGTCGCGCCCCAGCGGGACGGGAAGCCTGTTGCGGCTGTTGTTCCCTGGACGGGAACGGCGGAGGAACGGCGGAGGCGGCATTTGTTTGCGGTGGCAGTGGCGGAGGGACGGCGACCGGTCCCTGCTGCTGTACAGGCGTTGGCGCGATTGGTTCGCCAGTTAGGTTTGCGCCGCAGTTATCGCAGGCGGTCTGGTCGTTTTGGTTTTCCTTACCGCAATTTTCACAGAGCATGACATTCTCCTTGTGTCGGCAAATTGCGTTTGATCCCCTCGCTATGTATTTTCCGGCATGGATAGGGACAAGAGTATTTTATAACGTTACCATTGCTCAATGCAAATACAATATGGCTTCTACGGCGCGACTGTACGGCGCGGAAACATGGAAAACTCTTCCGCGGTTCTCCTTCACGACCTCTTTTTTTCCCGGTTTACCAAATGCAACCGTATCTTATCGTATGCCCAGTTGAAAACTATCGTATAAGGGAAAAAGTAGATCAGCATCCCTGCTTCCAAGAGAAACGCATGGACCAAGCCCATATTGAAAACAAGCGAAATGGCAGGAACGGTCAGCGCAATCAGCCCCACCTCGAAACAGGCTCCGTGGAGAAGCCGTACCCAAAAACTTCTGGCGAATCCGATCCGAGTTTGCAGCTTGTCGAACAAAAGATTGAAAAGGTAGTTCCATGCCATGGCAATGATCGCCACTATGGTCGCCAGTATGCTTGACTCGCCGACTGGTTTCCCTGATATCAGCGAGACAATAGGCGTACTGGTCAGGATGCCCACCACCTCATACGATATGGCGTGAAATGACCTCTCCAGCGGGCTGCGACAACGCAGGTGTTCGATAAATTCCATTATGCCACTTGCTCCCAGTTCCCGTTTTTTCCAATACCGCATCACCGAGAACCGCCGTCATGTCAGGCTCTAAAGCATTTAAAGAAACCCGCAATTAATGGGAAACATAAAAAGCCCACCATACGGTGGGCTGTGGTTTACGAAGAGACCTCCATCGCAATGCCGCCAGGAAGACCTGATTCTGAACCCGTAGGTTCAGGTGGGAACCTCACCACTGTTTTGGTGTACTTCGTGAGAAGTTAACCTCGACCAGTGGGTATTTTGGCCCCCTCGCTAAATTGAGTCGGTTCGAGAATAATCTCCTTTGCGAACATGACAGAGGTCAATGTTTATTAATATCATATTACATTAGAATGTCAAGTGATAATTTAAAAAAATCTGTTTTTTTGCCCGAAAAATGGCGTTTTTTTACAAATTCACGCTTTCGACCGACTTATACCGAATTCTCACGTAGTTACTTCTTCGGCTTTTCCGGAAGACATCCGGGATCTATTTGTCCGTCTCTTTATCAAGCGACTCCAGTTCGTGAAGAATAACCTGGAGATCCCGATCGGCGGCAACATGAAAGTGGCATGCGTCCTTATATAACGGCCCCCGCTCACGCAGCACTTCCCCTATTTCTTCCAACACACTTTTACCTGTCAGGCTTGGACGCTGGGCATTCTCGGGATTTTTCGACAATCTTTCCGCCAATATTTCACACGGCGCATGCAGGTAAACAACCGACCCCGATTGCCTCATAAACTCCCTGTTCGCGGCGGCCAGCACTATCCCGCCGCCGGTGGCGATAACCCGTCCCGGACGCGCGACCTCCCGCAGGACCTCGCTCTCCCGCCGGCGAAAGCCGTCCCAGCCTTCGCGTTCGACAATATCCGCGACCGTCCGGCCGGTTTGTTCGGCAAGATAAAGGTCGGTATCGCAATATTCCAGCCCGAGCCGCTTCGCCAACAGCTTGCCGACGGTGGTTTTTCCGCAAGCCCTCGGCCCGACCAAAAAAATCATTTCACGCATTTTGCTTTCCTGAGTGCGGTAAATATGCAATATTTAACAGGCATCTCTTTTCATCATTCTCTATATACTATATAAAGGAACCATCCAGTGACAGAATATATTTCGCCAAAACTCTACGGCGTCATCGGAAAGCCTGTTCTCCATAGCCTCAGTCCCGCCCTGCACACAACGGCGTTTCGCCACCACAACATTCCCGGCATCCTCATGCCCTGGCAGCTGGAGGCTGAAGAACTTGGGAGTTTTGTCCGGGCGATGCAGCTTCTGGATATTCAAGGTTCCTGCATAACCATTCCCCACAAGGAAGACATCATTCCTTTTCTCGACGGCATTACGGAGAGGGCGAATAAGGTCGGCGCCGTCAATACTATTTATCGCCGCGACGGAAAATTGCTTGGCGAAAACACCGATGTTCCCGGCTTCCTCGCGCCCCTCGCCGCCAATCCGCCGCATCCGGAGTCGCGCACGCTCATACTTGGGTCGGGCGGTGCTGCAAGGTCGGTGATTGTCGGCCTGCAGGAATCGGGGCTGAAGGATCTTTCCATCACCAATATCAATCCGCCGTCAGCACGGCGGCTGGCGGCGGAGTTTAATTTGAAGCTTGTCCCGTGGGCGGACCGGCTTTCAGTGGGCGCGGACTTCGTCATCAATACGACGCCCCAGGGAATGAAAGGCAAATACGAAAACGACAACCCTTTCCCCTCTTCCGGGTTTGCCGGAAGAAAAGGCATTGCCTACGACCTGATTTACATCCCCTTCGAAACGCTTTTCCTGCGCGAAGCCGAAGAGGCCGGCTGGACAGCCATCGGCGGACTCGACATGTTCCTGTCCCAGGCGGACCACCAGTTTGTCCTCTGGACAGGGAAACACATTCCCGACGTCGCCAACCAATTGGTCGTCGACATATTGAAGAAACGCGCGGGGGAGAATTCCTGAAAATACAATAGGCGTGCGTATTGCTAACCGCAGCAAACACGGAGGACACAGAGATTCTTGAAATATTTCAATCCCTGTGTCCCCTGTGTTTGCTGCGGTTATGCTTTACATGCGCGTCTTCTGGAACTGCCCTTGATCCGCAGTGAAACGCCAAGCGCCCGCGAAATCTTCATGATAGTCTCGAACGGCGGCTTTGCGCCGGGGGCAAGCATCTTAATGAGGCTTTTGCGGTCCACGCCCGTGGCTTTGACCAGTTTTTCCATGCCATGCGCTTCCGCCACATCGGCTAACGCGGCAAGGAAAGCGTCGTGGTCGCCGTCTTCCAGGCCGGCTGCGAGATATTCCGCAACCACTTCACCATAATCGAGCTGTTCCACAGCATCCAACGTGCAGGTTTTACCCAATATCCGGCTCCTTGACAGTTGCCGCACCGCCTTTCGTCCAGAGGAAAACCCGTAACGGTATTTTTCTTTGGCGAAGCGTCTCGACAACAAATCCCACCACCCGTAGCGCCTGCGTGAAGACGCATAAAAGCAACTGTCAAAATTAAGTGCCGGTTCCCTCAAAAAAAGAATAAATTAAAAGGGCATGAATAATTGGTAATATCGATCACACGCACTTCTCCAGAGCGGCGAAAAGCATGTCCATGTCCTTGTCCGTACCGATGGTTATCCGAAGACACGAGTCGATGCGACGGCTCTTGAAATAACGCACAAGAATATTGCTTTCGCCGAGGCTGCGGAAAACTTCACCGGCCTTTTGGGCGGTGCCGCAATCGGCCAGGACGAAGTTTGCCTGGCTCGGATAGACCTTCAACCCCAGTCCCGCCAGCTTTTCTTCAGTCCTTTCCCTGGTAGCCACGATCTTCCGGCACGTTTCCATCAGCCATTCCTGGTCCAGCAACGCCTCTGTCGCCACAGCCTGCGTGAGGCGGTCGAGGTTGTAATAGTCGCGGATCTTTTCCATTTGGGCAAGTATTTCCCCACGGGCGAACCCGAGCCCGGCACGAAGCCCGGCGAGTGCGTAGCTTTTGGAAAAGGTTCGCGTCACGGCGAGATTGGCATATTCGCGGATAAGGGGAATCGCCGTCGACCCGGCGGGCGAGAAATCGATATACGCCTCATCCACGACAACCATGCACGAGGGAGCGCTTTCGACGAGGCCGCGAATCTCCCGCTCGGTGAACAATTTCCCGGTCGGCGCATTGGGATTGGGGAGAAAGAGCAATTTTGCCTTGCCGATATCGATGGCTGAAGGCAGGCTGAAATCGTCATTGAATTCAACAAGCCGGTACTTGACGTTTTGCATGGCGGCAAGCGTTTCGTAGTAGGTATAACTGGGATAAAACGCCACCACCTCGTCGCCCTGGTCGCAGAAGGTCTGGAAAAACATCCTGAGCATTTCGTCCGACCCATTGGCGGCCATTACTTCCTCCGGCCGGGCACCGTAGACTTTTGCCGCCGCTTCCCGGAGTTCGGTGCTGCTGGAGTCGGGATATAGCGCGAGCTCGCCTGCTGCCCGCTTGAGAAAGGAAAGCGCCCTGGCGCTTGGCGGATAGCGATTCTCGTTCTGGTTCAGCTTTATCGTTTCCGGATTCCGGGCCGATGCGCCGGGAATATATGCCTGCATCTTTTTGACGCAATCGCGAACTTCAACCATCCCTCTCTCCTTTTTTACATGCATACAACATGGCCAACCAATATAATCATTTTCCATCCGCTTCGGCAAGGAAGAAGCGGCGGCTGTGTGATTATTATATTGAGAGGAAGCTATGCGGGCGGTAATCCAGCGGGTAAACTATGCCAAGGTGGTAGTCGACGACGACGTTGCGGGTGCGATCGACAGGGGCTTCCTCGTCCTCCTCGGAGTTACCCACGGCGACACGGCGGAGGAAGCTTCCGCTTTGGCGTCGAAAATCGCCAAGCTGCGGGTCTTCACCGATCCGGAAGGCAAGATGAACCTGGCGCTCGCGGACATTGGCGGAGCGGTGCTGGCGGTCAGCCAATTCACCCTTTACGCCGACGCTTCGCATGGCAACCGCCCTTCCTTCATCAATGCGGCGAGGC
Organism: Planctomycetota bacterium; assembly: GCA_036745875.1. Taxonomy (GTDB): domain Bacteria; phylum Planctomycetota; class SZUA-567; order SZUA-567; family SZUA-567; genus DAIOFH01. Next base: position 17,538 of record DAIOFH010000056.1, read on the forward strand.
CCGAACTTGCCGAAAGCCTCTACGAACTGTTTTGCGAAAAATTACAGTCTTTCGGTCTGCGCGTGGAAAAAGGCGTTTTTGGCGCGCATATGGATGTCAGCCTGTTGAACGACGGACCGGTGACGATCATTCTCGATTCTGACGATTTGAAAAGAAAGCGATAATAATGGCGATAAAACTGGCGATATGCGGAGCTGCAGGCAGGATGGGCAAACGGCTGTTGGCGCTGTCGGACACGGATGAGGAGTTCAGTTTAGTCCAGGCGGTGGAATGGTCCGGCTTCCCCAGGCTTGGCGAAAACATCAACGCCTACGAACAACTCGCATCGAGGGCAAAGGACGTTGTCTGGACAACCGGCCTCGCATCGGGAGCCGATGTCGCGATCGATTTTTCCGCGCCGGAGAGCGTCCTTGTCAACGCGGGAGTCGCTGCGGACAACGGGATCAAACTGATCGTCGGCACCACCGGCCTGAACCAGGACCAGGTGGAAGTCCTGAAAACCGCGTCTGCCAAGACGGCGGTGCTGTTCGCGCCGAACTTTTCACTCGGCGTCAACCTCCTGTTCCGCCTGGCTGCCGAGGCGGCCAAAATACTTGGCGACGACTATAATATTGAAATAGTCGAAGCCCATCACAACCAAAAGGTCGACGCCCCGTCCGGCACCGCTCTCGGCATCGCCAAGGCGGTCACGGAAGCGCTTGTCCGCGATATGGAAAAGGACCTCGTACACGGCCGCTCCGGAAAACCGGGCAAGCGCACCGTCAAAGAGATAGGAATGCATGCCCTCAGGATGGGCTCCGTCGTTGGCGAACACAGCATTTACTTCTGTAACGATTACGAACGCATCGAAATCGCCCACCGGGCAGAGTCCCGCGATGTCTTTGTCTCGGGAGCGCTCAGGGCGGCAAAATGGATTGCCGGAAAGGGACCGGGTTTTTACAGCATGCAGGACATGCTGTTCGGGTAATGTCGGGCGACCGCATGGGATGCGGACAAATGTTTTCATCCAAATTGACAATCGTCAATTCTATTGCGTTTTAAAAAAAGTTGACCCTTCCCCGGCGCTTTTCGGCATGTCCCGGTTATGCCGTAAAACGCAACAAGGAACCAAGCATTATTTAAAAAGCGCTAGAAAGGCAGCATCATGACACACATCGACACGACATGCGTCCAGGGCGGATATGTTCCCGGAAACGGCGAACCGCGCTCGGTACCGATTATCCAAAGCACGACGTTCAAATACGATTCCAGCCAGGAAATGGCCATGCTTTTCAACTTGGAGAAAAGCGGGTATTTCTATTCGCGCCTGCAAAACCCCACCTGCGACAACGTGGCCGCGAAAGTCGCCCAGCTCGAAGGCGGCACTGCGGCGATGCTCACCGGTTCCGGCCAGGCGGCTTCGTTCTTTTCAGTCTTCAACATCGCGGGTTGCGGCGACCATGTCGTCTGCTCGGCGGAAATCTATGGCGGCACCTTCAATCTTTTCGCCCATACGATGAAGAGGATGGGCATAGAAACGACATTCGTCCCGGTGGACTGCTCCGAAGCCGAACTGGATAAGGCATTCCAGCCTAACACCAAGGCGGTTTTCGGCGAAACGATCTGCAACCCGTCCTTGTCCGTGTTGGACATCGAGAAATTCGCCAACGCCGCCCATAGGCACGGCGTGCCGCTCATAGTCGACAACACCTTCCCCACCCCGGTCAACTGCCGCCCGTTCGAATGGGGTGCGGACATCGTCACCCACTCGACAACCAAATACATGGACGGCCACGGCTCCGCCGTCGGCGGCGCAATAGTGGACAGCGGGAATTTTGACTGGAACAAATACGCGGACAAATACCCGGGTCTTACCACCCCGGACAATACCTATCACGGCGTCATTTATACCGAACGCTTCGGCCTCGGCGGCGCCTTCATCACCAAGGCGGTGGCGCAGCTGATGCGGGACCTCGGTTCTGTGCAGTCGCCGCAGAGCGCGTTCCTGCTGAACCTTGGGTTGGAGAGCTTGCATCTCAGGATGAAACGCCATTGCGAAAACGGCCTCAAGGTGGCGCAATTCCTGTCCAAACACGGCAAGGTCGGCTATGTGCACTACAGCTCGCTTCCCGGCGACAAGTACCATGAACTGGCAAAGAAGTACCTGCCGAACGGCTCATGCGGCGTGGTCAGTTTCGGCGTCAACGGCGGCAAAGATGCGGCGGAGAAGGTTCTGAACAGCCTGAAGCGCTGCATTGTCGCGACCCACGTCGCCGACGCCAGGACTTGCGTTCTGCACCCGGCGAGTGCGACGCACCGCCAGATGACGGACGAGCAGTTACTCGCTGCGGGCATTCGTCCCGATTTCGTCCGCCTGTCTGTGGGGATCGAGGATGCCGACGATATTATCGCCGACCTTGAGCAGGCGCTTGCCCAGGCCTGAGGTAAATTTCAATTTTATTGATTCACAAAAAGAAGACGCGCCTGTATCTTATTGAGGATACAGGCGTTTTTTAATAGCGTACGCAGTATGACAAAACAACGCACGGGAAGAATACGGACTTATGCACAGGATTGTATTTATATGCGCGCTGTTGCTGGCGGCGGCGACAGCCACCGCGGGCGACCAGGACACACCCCTTGCGCCTGCAGGAAAAAAGATAGCCACACACCTTTTGCCGCCGGAAATAGTCAGGATAAAAGAACGGGGCAAACTAATCGTGGCAATGCGTCCCGATTCGGGACCTCCGCTATGCAGCATAGCGGATGACGGCAAGCTCCATGGCATAGAAATGGACATCGCCACCGAACTGGCCAAAAAACTGGGTGTGGAACTTGAAATAAACGCCACGGCGATCACGCCGGAAGACGCGCTCGAACTAGTCAGGAACCGCACCGCCGATCTCGCGGTCGCCAACCTGTCCCGGACCGCCAACCGCACCCTCACCACGCCTTTCGGCCTCCCCTATCTCGGCACGCACGCCACCTTCCTCGCTCGCGATACGGTGGTCGCCGACGACAACGGCTACATTGACAAATCGCTTGTCATGGAAAAGCTGAACCAGGAGGGCATCCGGATCGGCGTCCAGCAGGGTGCGTACCATGAGGAACTATTGGAAGCGATCGCCCCGCTGGCGACAGCTGTGCCGGTGCCTGGCGATTGGGAACGTGTGGTAAACTTGTATTTTGACGGCGAAGTGGACGCGCTTCTGATGGAGGACCTGCGGGCGCTGGTTATGTTCCGGCAGTCGCCGCAGCTGACGGTCATGAACTCGCTGTTCGTGTTGGAGGACCGGGAAGAGGCGATATGCCCCGCATTCCACTGGGAAGACGACAATCTGCGCCTCTGGTACGACGCGTGGATTCGTGAATGGCGGCCGCGGCCGTATGACATCGAGACGATACTGGTGGAATTCCCGGCCCTGTTCAAACGGTAGAAAAATGACTGATACCACGGACGACAAAAAAGAAACTCCCATGGTCCACGAAGACGCCGACTTCGGCGATGCCGAACTTTACCGCGACCACGGCGAGGGTGCGGAAAAGGACAGCAAAGTCACCACTTTCATGACCAGTTCATGGACCCTCCTGGCAGCGATAGTCGCCACCCTGCTCCTGCTGAAATATGCGCCGTCCGTCACCGAATTCATGCGGCCGTTCGGCGAAGCATACATGAACTTCCTTAAAATGACCATTATCCCCTTCGCCGTGTCGGCGACCGTGTCCTCCCTGTGCAAAGTCATGCGCGAGCGCCAGTCGTCCCATATCATGCGCCGGACGGTGATATCGGCGTGCATCGTCTTCATGGCGCTGGTGGCGTACGGCATCTTCGCGGCGGTCCTCACCGCCAAACAGGTGGAGCCCACCGACGACACGCTTGCCTACGTCGGCGAAATGATGTTCGAAAACGTGAAGCCCGGTGAAGTCGAGGACAACTGGGCGGTCTTCAGCATCCACACCAGGGAAAAGGAACCGCCGCGCGTCAGCACTTCCCTCAAAGACACGCTTATCGACAGCATTCCCGAGAACATCTTCGAAGCCCTTACCGAGGGCGACATGGTGAAAATCCTGATATTTTTCTGCATCTTCGCCCTGACCGCCCGTTATATGCCGGAGGACGGGTATCGGGCCATCCAGTCCTTCGCGGATGGCGTCATGGCTGCGTTTGTGCGAATCCTCGACTGGCTGTTTTTCCTGGCCGCCCCCGGGATTGCCTGCATCATAGCCAACACCTTCGCCAATGTCGACCTGGATATAGTATGGAGATTTACCAATCTCATCATCCTGATAATCGCCACGCTCGTAGTCGCCTGCATCGCCTGCCTTGTGGTGGTCTGGTTATTTTCCGGTTCGAGCTTCCTCCATGTCGTCGGGACATTGCAGGACTCGCTCTTTATCGCCCTCGCCGCCAACAGCGAATTATTGGCCATGCCGAAAGCCATGCAGGCACTGAACACCCTGGGCTTCGACAAAAAAGTCATCAACATCGTGATGCCATTGGGGATAAACCTTATTCCCTTCGGACCGACGGTGCTTTTTTCTGTCTCCGCCGTGTTTTGCGTCAATCTCTACAGCATTCCGCTTAATGCGGAAAACATCCTTACACTAGCCCTGACCATCCCGCTGGCGTCGATTGCCACGGTACAGTCAAGCCCGTTGGTTTGGTACGGTTTCCTCTCGATTCCTCTTGGCATGTTCGGAATACCAATTGGCCCAACGCTGATTGTCCTGTATGCGATCGACTTTATTGTCGATCGTCTTCTAAGCGTATTGGAAGTTGTAGGCAGCGCCGCAACCGTGGCAATGGTCAAGCGAGCGGAATCGAAAAAGGCGTAACCCACCCTTCGCAACGATGGAACGCATGGCCGAGACATTGCAGTGGGTCAACGTCCCGGCGCATGCGCCATCGAGACACCATCCGCGCTCAATTATCCTGGGCGGCAAACTCGAACATTTCGCCCAAATCCGCCTGGAGTTTTATGTATTTCGCATAACCCCGGTCATAGATCGCGGCCGAGGCCGGGTTCGGGTCGAAACGGCTCACCACCTGGATCATGCTGTCGCAGGCTGACTGGATGTCCTTGAAGATCCCGACGGCAAAGCCGGCCAGCACCGCCGCTCCCAGGCAGGCGGCCGTGTCGCGGGAGTTCGTTACGCAGATCGGACGTTGCAGGATATCGGCCTTGAGCTGGCACCAGGAGGGGCTCTTGGAGCCGCCGCCGAAGGCCCGCACCTCGTCCACCGCGATTCCCATGTTGGCGAGGGCGTCAATGTTGCGACGGACCAGGTAGCCGAGGGATTCCATGATGGCGCGGATGAAATGCGGCTTGCGGTGCACCATGGTAATGCCGAAAAACACGCCCATGGCGTTGGGGTTGATGTCGGGGGCGAGAGCACCGTTCAGATGGGGCAGAAAGACGAGCCCCCCCGCGCCCGGCGCGATGTGGTCGGCTTCATGGATCATCAGGTCGTAGTTGTCGCCGCCCGACAGGTCGGCGTAGCTTTTCTCTATGTCGCAGAAATTATCGCGGAACCAGCGCATGCACATGCCGCCGGTGGTGAAGGTATGCATCATGTATGTGTTTTTTATTGGATAATAATGCACCGGCATGATGCGATTTGGGTCATATGTTATCTTGTCGGTGGGAACGCAGACCGCCAGCGACGACCCGATGCTTTCCGAAAACACCCCCGGCCTGACCGCGCCGACGCCGACCGCGCCGATGGCGTTGTCCATCGCGCCGGTGCAGATTTTGGCGTCGGGGTTCAGGCCGAGCTTTTTCGCGATATCCGGCAGTATCGTCCCCGCCACTTCGCCCGACTCCTTTATTTGCGGGTACATGCTTTCCGGCGTGCCGAGGTAGTCGAGCATTTCCTTCCAGTAGCGCTTGGTGGTGATGTCCCAATAGAGGGTGGACGTGAGCATCGCGCCATCGGCGACGAAGTTGCCGCAAAGATAGTGGATGATGTAATCTTCGAGACAGAGGATCTTTTTCGTCTTGGCGAACACTTCGGGCTCGTTTTCCTTGACCCACAGCACTTTAGGCGCTGGCCAGTTGGGGGCGAAGCCGACCTGCCCCGTCTTGCGGTAACAGAGTTCGTCGCCGAATTTTTCCGCCATGCGCGCCGCCTGGCTTATCGCGCGGTTGTCCATCCAGCCGATGGCGTTCCTGAGCGGCTTGCCGTCCCCGTCGACAAACACCATTGTTTCGCTCTGGGCCGAAAAGCCGATGGCGGCGACGCTCATGAGGTCGACCTTGTCCTTCAATGCCGCAAAGCCGAGCCCGATGGCGTTGGTGTAGATGCTCGGATACGATTCGACGAAGTTGTTGGCCGGCGTCAAAAGCTCGTATTCGTGGGTGGAACTGGCCAATTCCTTGCCGGTGTTCGCCGTCGGTCGCGCACCCATAAACATCGCGGCATGCGTGGACATTCGCGTGTTTTCGGAAAAGGCGGCTCATCCGATTTTTGCGGGGATCAGCGCGGTTGACGGCATAGTCACGGTCTTCCGGTCAATCTTAACTTCGCTTCGTGCAGCGACTTGATTCTCAACTCCAG